>JBNLEN010000037.1:0-43986 GCA_050304975.1 Polyangiaceae bacterium | reverse complement strand
AGTCGTTGGAACGTGCGGTGGTCGACACCCAGAAACTGTCGCAGCTTCTGGACGCGGTCGATGCTGCAAATGCAGGAGACTCACGGGTGCAAGCGCTCTCCAAGCTGCGGTTGTTTCTGCTGTCGGAAGCTGAGCGGATCCTGGTCAACGAAGAGTTTCCAATCCTTCCGCTCTACTTCTATGTCGTTAGTGGCATGGTCGCTCCAAGCGTCGGCGGATTCTACACCACGCTAGAGCAGGCAGACGGCAGCACCTCGGCCAACGTCACGGACGTTCATCCGCTAGGCGCGATCTTCCTCCGGGAGCAAGACTAGTGTCCAACAAGCGGCTCGTCTGGCTGGCGCTCGGCATGCTGGCTCTGATATTCACGCTGGCTCTCGGCAGCGCATTGGGGTTTCCCGAGGCGCTCGCGCTGACCACAGGCATTGCGGTGACGGCCGCTACGGCCTGGCTGCCCACGAAAGCGGTGAGGCTGCTGGGGCCCCTGTTGCTGGGGGCAACGTTGCTAGCCATGTTGCGTCCTGTGTGGGACTTATGGCCGGCTCTGATAGTCGCCGCCGGAGCAACAGGATTGAGTCATCGCTACGTCGCAGAACGTGTCCTGCGGCGCATCACGTTCATGGTGCCGTCGCTGATCTTGTTGATCTTCGTCACTACGTTGCTGATGTACAACGCGCCCGGCAACCCCTTTGCTCAGGAACGCGCCGCCACCGCCCAAGTTGAACAGGCTTTGAGAGCGCAATACGGGGTCCCGGAAAGCGCGGTCGAGTTCTTCGGGATCTACGTCCGGCGGCTGGTATTCGACGGCGAATTTGGGCCATCCATCAAAGTACGCGGCCGCAGCGTGATGGACCTCTTAGCGCCCGCTTTTCCCGTCAGCATGGCACTCGGGCTGTTGGCTTTGATTTTGGCCGTGCTGATAGGCTTGGCGCTTGGGATCCGAGCGGGGCTGAAACCCAACTCGGTGTCCGATCACAGCAGCATGCTGCTGGCTCTGGTGGGCATCTCACTTCCAAACTTCGTCATCGGCGCGAGCTTGATGATACTGTTTGCTCTCAGCTGGGGCCTGCTCCCGGTAGCTGGCTGGGGAGGCTATCAGCATCTCTTGATGCCTGCCTTGACGCTAGCCCTACCCTACGCTGCCTACATTGCGCGTCTAGCGCGCAGCGGAACGATCGAAGTCATGCAGCAGGATTTCATTCGCACAGCTCGGGCCAAGGGCTTGCCTGCGCACGCGGTGATTCTCAAGCACGCGTTGAAAGGGGCGGTTCTGCCTGTCGTCTCCTTTTTGGGACCTGCCGCTGCAGGCATCTTGACGGGCTCTTTTGTAGTCGAGACGCTGTTCGGGATTCCCGGGATGGGTCAGTGGTTCGTCAAAGGCGCCATCAACCGTGACTACTCGGTCGTTTTGGGCACGGCCATCATCTACACGACGCTGGTCACCAGCTTCAATCTGCTAGTCGATTTGGCCTATGCCTGGCTGGATCCCCGCGTCAGGAAGCAACTGTGAGGGGGAGCCAGTGAGCGACGCGAGCGCAAAGGATGTCGCGGCGATGCCCGAGGCGGAGACTGGGCGAAGCCTATGGTCCGATGCCTGGCGAAGGCTGTTGAAGAACAAGATGTCCATCGCCGGAGCGGTGATCATGACGCTGATCACGCTCGCTTGTTTCCTACTTCCGCCACTTTTTGGGCTGGATCCAGAAACCACCAACCCGGCCCAAAAGCATCTACCTCCGAGCGCGGAGCACTGGTTCGGCACCGACGCGCTGGGTCGCGACTACTTGGCACGTGTACTGATGGGCGGCCAGACTTCGCTTCTGGTCGGCATCGCAGCCACCCTGGCCTCGGTCCTCGTGGGGGTACTTTACGGTGCAGCCGCCGGTTACTTTGGAGGCAAAGCAGACGACGTGATGATGCGTTTCGTCGACTTCTTGTACGGCATCCCGTACATGTTCTTGGTCATCCTGATCATGCTCATGTTCTCGGAGAAGGCCCGCGGGGAGCCCCTACCCGTATTCATTGCGCTTGGGCTGGTACAATGGCTGACCATGGCGCGCGTCATCCGTGGACAGGTCTTGACGCTTCGTAATCGCGAGTTCGTGCTGGCGGCTCAGCTGCTCGGCGCAAGCCACCTCCGAGTACTGATGCTGCACGTGCTTCCAAACATCATGGGCGTCGTCCTGGTGTATGCCACGCTCACGGTTCCGGCGGTGATCATCCTCGAGTCATTTCTGTCTTTTCTTGGGCTCGGCGTGAAGCTGTCTTGGGGCCAGCTGGTGGCCGAAGGTGTCGGCGTCGTGAATCCGATTCGCTCCTATTGGTGGCTGCTCTTCTGGCCCAGCGCGCTGCTCGGTGTCTGTTTGCTGAGCCTCAACGTGCTGGGCGACGGTCTGCGTGACGCGCTGGATCCAAAAACCCGCCTCTAGGACCTCTAGCGATGACACCTCTACGATGAATGAACCGTCACAAACACTGGTCATCCCCTCCAGGAAAGCGTCCGCCTCCGAATGGGTGTTGCGCGTCGAAGATCTGCACAGCGAGTTCAAGAGTGACCAGGGCGTAGTCCGGGCAGTTGACGGAGTCAGTTTTGACGTCGGCCGGGGTGAAGTTGTTGGGCTCGTCGGAGAGTCGGGCTGTGGCAAGAGTGCCACATGCATGTCAGTCATGCGTCTATTGCCGGCGCCCCATGGCTACATCAGGTCTGGATCCATCCAACTGCGGGACAAGCAAGGCGACGCCACCTTGGACCTAGCCCAGCTCCAGGAAAAGCAGATGCAGAGAGTGCGTGGCAATCGCATTGCCATGATCTTTCAGGATCCGATGACGAGCTTGAATCCGTACTTGACGGTAGATGAACAACTGTCCGAAGTGGGTGAGCTGCATCTTGGAAAGACTCGGGCGCAAGCCCGAGCAGATGCGGTCAAGCTACTCGACCGCGTTGGCCTACCGGATGCGGAACGCCAGGTGAAGAGTTACCCGCACGAACTCAGCGGAGGCATGCGCCAACGCGTGATGATCGCCATGGCTCTGTTGTGTGATCCTGAACTACTGATCGCCGACGAACCCACGACTGCGCTGGACGTCACCACCCAAGCCCAGATCTTGGAGCTACTTTTGGAGCTGCGCGCAGAACGCGGACTGAGCGTGATCTTGATCACCCATGACTTGGGTGTGGTCTCGGAAACCTGCGACCGCGTCATGGTCATGTATGCGGGGCGAATTGTTGAAACGGCACCTGCTGCTGCTCTGTTTGAGGCCCCACAGCACCCATATACAGTCGACTTGCTGCGCAGCGTGCCACGCGTGGACAACCGCGCCGACAAGCTGTTCAGCATTGCCGGCTTACCCCCGCGTTTAGACCAAGGCGAATTCCGCCAATGCACCTACCTGCCGCGTTGTCAGCGGGCCGTGGACGCGTGCCAGGGGGCTGAACCTCCGCTCACTGGGACGGAGCCTGGTCGAGCACGACGTTGTGTGCTGCCAATCGCGGAGTTGAAGTGATGGCGACAGAACCACAACCGTCCAGCGCCCAGGCTCAGCCCGTCCTGTTATCAGTACGGGATCTACGGGTGCACTTCGCCACGCCGGGCGGCCTAGTACGCGCCGTAGACGGCATGGACCTCGACGTGCACCCCGGAGAGACCGTGGCATTGGTAGGTGAGTCCGGTTGCGGGAAGTCCACTTTTGCTCGTGCCGTCGTCGGCATCCAGCCGCCGACCAGTGGCCAACTCCGCTTGGGTGAGTCCGACATACTTCAGGAACTCAGCGGCAACTCCAAACGCCGGCGAGCCTTGCGCCGACGCATGCAGATGATCTTTCAAGATCCGGACGCCAGCCTCAACCCCCGGATGACGCTTGCTGCCGCCATCGGCGAGCCGCTACAAATCCACTCCCAAGCCACCCGATCACAACAGGAGCAGCGGGTAATCGAACTGCTCAACCAGGTCGGCCTCGCTCCGTCGATGCGCAGTCGTTATCCCCATGAGCTCTCTGGAGGACAGCGGCAGCGCGTGTGCATCGCCAGGGCACTAGCCGTGGCGCCAGAGCTATTGATTTGTGACGAAGCCACGTCAGCGTTAGATGTGTCAGTCCAAGCGCAGATCCTCAACCTGCTCGCGGAGCTCAAGCGAGAGCTATCCCTATCGTATCTGTTCATCACCCATGACTTGGGCGTCGTTCGCCAATTGGCGGATCGCGTGGTGGTGATGTATCTAGGAAAATTGATGGAGGCTGGTCCCACCGAAGAGGTATTGACCAAGCCAGCCCACCCCTACACGCGAGCACTGATGGCCGCAGTGCCCCGGGTGTCGAGCGAGCCGAGCCAGCGGCGCTTGCATCTGAGCGGGGATATCCCATCGCCTGCGAACCCACCCAGCGGCTGTCGTTTCCACACCCGTTGTGCGTTTGCGGAAGAGCGTTGCGGCAAGACCGAACCACCGTTGGAACAGTCCGGAAAGCGCCAGGTCCGCTGCCTGCTGAGCGAGCAACTGCCGCCGTCTACGTGAAGCTAAACCTCAGCTTCGGTCCAGTTTCGAGTCAGTTTTCAAGAAAGTAGTCGAGGCCGACGCCAAGCGTAAACACACTGGCAGTCGGACTGTCGGCGACCTTCGCCTCCAGCGAGAGTTCTGCCGGCGTCCCTTGCAGACGGCTCACGCAGTCGTTTTCGTCCGTCACACTCATGTCTCGAAACCCACCGAAGCTGAACGCCGCATACGGCGTCAAATGGAATATCTCACTCAGCGGAATGTTCATCCCGGCACCTGCCCTCAGTCCGCTGCCATGTAGACTCACCGAAAGTCTGCAGCGTTGCCCACCAACTTGACCCACAGTCGAGTACTGCATGTTTCGTACGAAGGAGATGCCCACCTCGGCGTAGCCCCCAAACTTGCCTTGCTCCGTTCCTGCGGAGGCAGCCACACCCGCGGATGTCAACGTCGGCGCTCCTGCCTGCAGCTCCGGTGCATCCGCGTAGACGGCGTCATTGTCACCCTCCCGGAGGCTCTGGCCACTACCGTACAAGAACAGACCAAAGTGTTTCAGCAGCGTAGCGCCGATACGCAGCTCGAGCTCCCCACCAGGTGCGGCCACATCTCCGAACGCTGGCTGCATGGATCGATCCCGCACCACCTCACCGGGCAGCTTTCCCCCCGGAATCGCGCCACCCAACCTCGCGCCCAACAGGAGCGCCATCGGGATCTTCTTCTTTGTGGGTTCTTCGGGTGGCGGCTCTGCGCTTGCGTCCACCGCGGCTTCCGGCGCCGTCTCTTGCTCCAGCTCGACTTCGAGTTCCTCCAGCCTACCTTCTTCAACATTGAGTTCGCGCACGAACTTCTTGTAGCCGTCCGCAGAGACCATCAGCGAGTGCGCGCCCGGATTGACGGGCCGTTCGATCCCGATCACCTCCACCGGCAACGGTTTGCCGTCGAGCGTCAATTGCTTATTGCCAGCATGTGCGGGAGTCACGCGGATCAGTAGCTTTGGAATACGCTGCTCAACCTCCGGCAGCTCGGTCTGGGCAGCGTGGACTGCGTTGATGAAAGCAGGTGGGGCATCTGCCTCAAGCTGCGTACGCGACAGAGTGCGATATGTCTCGGAGGCTTCCACGAGCTTGCCAAGCCGAGCCTGCGCTCGCGCGATGTAGAGCAGGTGCACCGGCGCGTCGAACAAGGCCTGGGCGCGCTGCATCTTGTCTAGAGCTTGGGTATACTCCCCTGCACGATACAGCTCTATCGCCTGCGTAGCCTGAGTTCTGGCCGTCGCTTTGTCTGCCGCAGACTGAGCAAGCGCGGGTGAGACGCACACCAGCTGCGCGACTAGCAGCGCGCCTGCTCGGTAACTCCATTGTGCCATCATCGCTGGAGTACGCAGGGGAACCGATCGCCGTCAAGCTTGCCGCCAGCCTCCAGCTTACTATCCGGCGGCTTACGTAACCAGAGCTCGGCAAGCCCCGCCTGAGGCCGGCGTATTTCGACCAGATTGCATCCGCTGCCCACCATGTAGTCAACATCGGCACTACCCACGAGCAGTAGCGAAATCGTCGGAGCAAAGGCCCAACTGCGTAGTACGACGCGCACAGGCGGCGGTTTCATGTGATCAGCGCAAAATCTAAATGCCCAAACGGCGTTCCAGAAACTCAGCACGAGCCCTCGACCCCGCCAACGACATCCACTAAAAATGGTCTCGCTGTGGGGCATGTAGCCCCACCTTCAAAACCTAATGAGGGCAAAAATGAAGATTCAATTCGCGAAGAGTATTGCCGCGGCTGCAGCTGCTGGCCTGATGGGCGTTGCGTGCGGTGGTTCTACACCGGAACCTGAAATGCCGGACGATGCCGCGGCTGAAGAGGGCGCGATGCCCGAAGAGGGCGGCGATGCCATGGCCGAAGAAGGTGACGATGCCATGGCCGAAGAAGGCGGCGACGCGGCGGAGGCAAAAGAATGCTGCAAGGGCATGAACGAGTGCAAGGGCAAGGGCGGCTGCAAGACTGACGCCAATGAGTGCAAGGGCATGAACGAGTGCAAGGGTAAGGGCGGCTGCAACGGCCACTGCCCCGGCGCGGACGAATAACCCAATACGCCTCCGTCAAACGGGGTGCTTCAAGGCCGCTGCGGAGTCTCTGCAGCGGCCTTCGCTGTTCCATGCTCAGCGCGATCACCTGCGCTTGCTTGGTGCTGACAGCAACCGGCCGAAAATCTCACCGGCCAAGCCGAGATGATGCAATACACGTGAATTTCACCAGGTCAGCTCAGTGACTGGTTCAATTCAACACCAGACCGAATGTTGCGTCTGCGGCTGAATTCCATCTAAGGACCAAATATGCGCTGCTTCGAAAACGCGGTGGAAGCGCCGGCCCCGGCTGCGGTCAAAGCACAGTTTTTCGACGCAGCAGTGCCAAAAAAACCCGACCGCGGTGACCAATTCAAGGCCCCTCTGCTTTCCGACGTGGCCTGCGATCACTCACTGGCTACAATGGGATCCGACTCAAGTTCCCTAACTTGGAAATCATTTCACCGGGACAAGATCATTCCACCAACCATCCTCACGAGGGTTTGGAGTTCAAGATGAGGCCTAACCATACTTTCCGCGTGCTCTCGGCTCTGACAGCCCTTGGCTTCTTTCTCTCCTGCGGCGGCGACACGAAAGACGGCTCCGGGAGCAACAACTCTTCAAAACTGGTAACTCCGGACCCGTGCAAGGAAGAGCTGTCAGGGAAGTGCGGCGGTGAATGCGATTCCGATTCTGACTGTGACGATGGTTTGTTCTGCCGCAGCGACGATACCTGCGGCGCAGAGTGCACGCCCGAGGGTGAGCAGTGCATGGGGACTTGTCAGCCGAACGGGGAGTGCGATGGCACGCTCGTGCAGCGCGCAGTCTTGCCGGCGTCCGGCTCCTCTCAGGACCTGATCCCAGCAGAAGATGACCCGAACGCGGCCGCAAACGGAGACCAATGCATCGAGGTGGTCTCCGGCTTTGAAGGGGTGACCCCCACAGTACTGATCGTAGTCGACCGCTCCGGGAGCATGGATGCCAGTTTCGATATGGGGAACGATCGCTGGGACACTGTGCGTAACACCCTGACCGATCCGGACAACGGCCTGATCCACCGGCTCGAGGGCAGCGTGCGCTTCGGCCTGATGCTGTACACCAGCGTCAATCCCCCCGGAGAAGACTCGACCGTCTTCGAAGAATGCCCCATGCTGGTCGAGACACCGCTGGGACTGAATAACTTCAACGCCATCAATAGCACTTATGGGTCTACCGAACTCATTCCCAACGACGGTGGTGGACGCGGATACCAAGGACATACGCCCACCGGAGAAAGTCTGCAGGCAGCGACGGCAACTTTAGCCGCGTACACAGAGCCGGGGCCCAAGGCTATTGTGCTTGCCACCGACGGTGAGCCTGACAATTGCTCGGACGGCGACGCTCACACCCGAGCCAGCCAGGTGCTCAGCCTGAACGCGGTCACCGAAGCGTTCAACCTAGGCATCAAGACGTTCGTGATCAGCGTGGGCGACGAAACCGGCGAAGATCATCTCAAGGAACTGGCAGTGGCGGGACAGGATGACCCTGCGGCAGAGGCCTATCCCGCGCTGAGCACGGCCCAGCTGGAGTCCGCGTTCGCTGAAATCGTCGGCGGAGTCCGCAGCTGCACGTTCGCACTGCAGGGCGAAGTCCCGGATTTTCACGCGGAAAATGGCAGCGTTACCCTCGGCGGCGAAGCGTTGACGTTCAACGATCCCGACGGCTGGGAGCTGGTCGGGGGGAACACAGTGGAAATCAAGGGCGCCGCTTGCCAAACCCTGTTGGCCGGGGACGCGGTCGTCAACATCACTTTCCCTTGCGTGCCAGAGTTCAAGTTGGCTAAGTAGCTCCAGACGCGGCAATAGGTTAACCTAGCGTTAGATTCGCAGAGCCGCGCCAGCAGCAAAGCCATCTCGGGGGGTCGCATCGCGGCGCCCCGCATTTCCAAACTCTGTAAAGTCCGCCTGCATCGCCAGGCGACTACGCAGTCCCAACGCGTTCTCTTCTCTCCAGGGAGCTGACATGCATCGCCGCCTCGGCCTGCGGAACCTACGTATGGTTCCGTCTCTAGTCCCGTTTGTTCTACTGCCGTTCCTTTCTGCGTGTGCGGAGAGTGAACCTCTCGACGTGCTTGGCCAAGGCAACGACGTCCAAGCGCCTCCGCCAACGATCGAAGATCCGTGCAAAGCGGAGCTTGCGGGGATGTGTGGGCTTGCCTGCGGCAGCGATGACGATTGCGCCAACGGTCAGCACTGTCGCGACGACGGGACCTGCGGCGCCGACTGCACCATCACCGGCAAGCAGTGCGATGGGACCTGCACGTCGGCGGGTCGCTGCGACGGCACCCCACGCCCAATCGGGTCGAAGCACGAAGATGGCTTGGTGATGGACAACGATCCCCCGCCCGAGCCGGTTGATCCGAATGAGAAGTGCATCGAAGTGGTCTCAGGCTTTCAGAAGATCATCCCGACAGTGCTGCTCGTCGTGGACCGTTCCGGAAGTATGGACGCTGACTTCGACATGGGAAGAAACCGCTGGGATACCGTGCGGGATACGCTCACGGACCCCACGACGGGATTGATCCAAAAACTGCAGGCAGACGTGCGCTTCGGGCTCTCGCTGTACACCAGCGTCAACCCAGGCAACGACGCGACCGTGTTTGAGGTTTGCCCGATGCTGGTGGAGTCGCCGATTGGACTCAACAATTTCGACGCGCTGGCGATGACCTTCAATTCCACGGAGCTGATCCCGAGCGAGAACGGCAACAACTACGTCGGCCACACGCCCACGGGCGAAAGTCTACAAGCCGCCACCGCCACTTTGCTCGCCTTTGCCGAAGAAGGTCCCAAGGCCATCGTGCTCGCGACCGACGGCGACCCTGACAACTGCATGGACGGAGACGCCAACGGCGAGCCCGAAAGCTTGGCGCTCAGCGAAAACGCCGTCCAGGCAGCTTTTGATCAGGGCATCCGGACCTACGTGATCAGCGTTGGCAATGATACGACGGAGAGCCACCTGAAGGCGCTCGCAGAGCTTGGACAAGGGGATCCGATGGCGCAGCCCTACTCGGCTCTCACGACCGAGGATCTCGAAATGGCGTTCAACGATATCCTAGGTGCGGAACGTAGCTGTGAGTATCCGCTCGAAGGTGAAACCATTCCGGACTTCCACGCCAAGAAGGGGTCCGTGACGCTCGGCGCTCAGGAGCTTCTCTACGACGATCCCAATGGCTGGACACTGGTAACGGATCCAGAAACCGAAGCACAAAGCGTCGTTCTCCAGGGATCCGCCTGTGACTTGGCCAAAGGCAGCAACGATGACGTCAACATCTCGTTCCCCTGCCTGCTCGAGTCGCAGTTCCCGAAATGATGCTTTGGAGCTGAGTCGGAGACTAGGCGCGCCGATTCAGAGAGCTGGGGTCAATCGGCGTCTCAGCGTGAGGCGCCTGGCCCTTCTCCTTGCATGCTTTGCGTTTCTCTTCGCTGCACACGCAAGCCCCACCGCCAGTTCCCCCACAGGATCCTGAGAGGCGCCTGCCCGTGAACATCACGCCGATCGCCATCGCAGCGATCACGACGCCAAAAACTACGAGAGTACCAAGAAACGTCAGCATGAGGAGCCTTGGGCCTGTTCTGGCGCCCTAGCGCTCCGTGGTCAACTCCGAAAAGCGTTCTGTCTGCTGCGACTGAAAGCTACCGTCCTCATTCCGCACGATGAATAGCGCAGCAAGCTGACTCCGCGAAGCCAGTTCCATCCCAGCCGTGGGCCCCAGCACGTTGAGCGCGGTGGCCCAAGCGTCAGCCAACATGGCTTGCTCATGCAACACCGTCACCGACGCTAGCCGATGAGCAATAGGACGGCCCGAGCGTGGATCAATCGTGTGCGAAATTCGCTTCCCATCACGCTCGTAGAAATTGCGGTAGTCCCCGGATGTCGCCATCCCGATATCTCGCAGCTCCAGGACACGCTGCACGCTTCTGCCCTCGTCATCGGGCTTTTCGACCCCGATGCGCCAAGCGTGACCGGGAGCCTTGCTACCCGCCACACGCAGCTCCCCGCCGACCTCAACCATGAAATCGTGGATCTGACGCGCACTCAGCAGCTGCGCGAGACGGTCGACCGCGTAGCCCTTGGCGACTGCGGACAGATCCACCTCCAACTCCGGGCTTCGCTTGCTCAGTTGGGTGCCTTCCAGCCGAAGCTTCTGGTAGCCCACCCGCGCGCGAGCCCGTTCCAACTCCTGGTCAGTAGGAGGGCTGGCATTCGCTCCCGCGCCGAAACCCCAAATGGCCACCACGGGGCGTACCGTGACATCAAAAGCCCCGCCGCTCTGCTCACTGATTTCTTGCGAGGCCGCCACCACCGAGGCCGTGTCAGCGGACACATCGAATGGTTGGGTCGAACGCAGCGCGTTGAAGCGCGAAAGTTCGCTGTCGGAGCGGTAGGTGCTCATCAGCCCCTCGACCCGGTCCAGTTCGGCCTGCAACGCCTGTGCAAGCCCAGCGGACGAGTCCGTGTGCGCCATGACCTTGTAGGTCGTGCCCATGGTCTCGCCACTGAACGTCATCAATTGGGCGTGTGCCTGCCCGGGATGCAAACGCCAGTAGGACAAGGCGAGAAGCGCCAGCAGGCACACGGGCAACAGCAGCTTCGCGCGTTTTGTCAGGACCAGCGGCATGCGTAGCGATGCGTATATAGCGCAGCGCTAGATTCCGCAATCACGGTCCATGACGTCACGCTCATGTTCCAACAGTCGCGATACCTGTTCGAGTTTGGACCGCCGCACAAGCCCGCGTTCAACGCCAATGATCGAGTCCAGGATCAGCTCTCCGTACCGATTGTGGCGAAACTGGAAGGTGTAGTCCGAGGCATATTGTCCCTTTCCCGACAATCGACAGCTCATGCCCGAGCAAGTGAGCAATTCCTGCAACGGCACTTCGTCCGGAACCAACTCGACCTGAACGAGGCATTCGCGGATGCGAAGCATCTCATCGTCGCACAACAGTTCGGACTTGCTCACCCAGGCGGATGAATCGCCGGCATTGGGGTCGCTGTAGTCTGGTTGAACTGCCGCCAAGAAGACTCCACGCCCTGGCTCGACGAAGTCGGCGACAGCATGCCTTTCCCAGTACAAATCAAACAGCAAGCGCGGCGTCGGCTGCATTGGCAGCCCCGATCTGACACGAGTTCCCGGCTTGACGCGCACCATGTAGGACGCCTTGATCACGACCTCAGGGATGTGCCGAGAGGCGCGAGCCTCGCGATTGCAGCCGCAAAGCAACAGGCCAACGGCGACGCCGCCTGCGCCGCTGAGAAGCGTTCGCGCTATCATAGCCATAGGAACAGCAGGAGTTCGAACGCCCAAGGGATCCCGGCGTTCGCGCTCCTGGGGATAGGACCATCGCCCGTCTCCCAAAGTTCCCGAGATTTCCCCGAAGGGCAGACGCAGACTCGGGGATGTTGTCCCCATGCTCCCGCGGGCGTTGACAGCGCGGCTTCGCAGCGCCAGTGGCGCCGAGCGAGCACGCGCAGCGCGAGTCGCGTTCGCCGCTCCCCACCCTGGAAACACTACTTCGATTTCGAACCATATACTTCAGTTTCGAAGGATCGATTTCGCTAAGGATCGAGAGCACGCCGGGCCAATGCCTCAATCCCCCAACCCGCTTGCGCCGTGCGCAACGGCACCGCAAAGGCGCGGGGTGCCGCGGCCGCAGGCGTACTGAAGTACGTGGAGGATGTTGGCAGAGTCCCCGCAACGCCGCTGACGCCGGGCGCAGCAGCAGAGCGGGGTAAAATCAGCCGCCGAAGTCGTCCATCATGATGTTCTCCTGCTCCACCCCAAGATCCAACAGCATCTTGGTGACGGCATCATTCATCATGGGTGGACCGCAGATGTAGTATTCGCAATCTTCGGGCGCTGGGTGATCCTTCAAGTAGTTGTCGAGCAGCACCTGGTGGATGAAGCCGGTGTAGCCTTCCCACTTGTCCTCGGGCAGCGGATCTGAAAGCGCGATGTGCCAAACAAAGTTGTCGTTGTTTGCGGCAATCTCATCGAAGTCTTCCACGTAGAAGGCCTCGCGCGAGCTACGCGCTCCGTACCAGAAGCTCACCTTGCGCTTGGTATGCAGGCGCTTGAACTGATCGAAGATGTGCGAACGCATGGGTGCCATGCCGGCGCCACCGCCGATGAACACCATCTCATTGTCGGTGTCGCGAGCGAAAAATTCACCGAACGGACCACTGATGGTGACCTCGTCCCCCGGCTTCAAACCGAAGATGTAGGAGCTCATGATGCCCGGCGGCACGTCAGGCTGACGTGGCGGCGGCGACGCAATGCGCACGTTGAGCATGATGATGCCTACTTCATCGGGACAGTTCGCCATGGAGTACGCGCGAGTGACGTCTTCCGTGACCACGGACGTGTAACGCCACAGGTTGAACTTGTCCCAGTCCTCCCGGTACTCCTCCTCGATGTCGAAGTCCTTGTAGTGGACGGTGTGGGGGGGACATTCGATTTGGATGTAGCCACCGGCGCGGAAAGGAACGGCATCACCTTCCGGCAGTTCGAGCACGAGCTCCTTGATGAAGGTCGCCACGTTGTGGTTGCTGCGCACCTTGCAACTCCACTTGCGGACGCTGAATACCTCCGCCGGGATTTCGATCTTCATGTCCTGCTTGACTTTGACCTGACAGGACAGGCGGCAGCCTTCGCGCGCTTCGCCGCGGGAAACATGGCTCAGCTCCGTGGGCAGGATGGCGCCGCCACCCTCGTGCACGTGCACTTTGCACACGCCGCAGCTGCCCTTGCCACCGCAGGCAGAAGGAATGAAGATCTTCTGAGCCGAAAGCGCGTTGAGCAGTGTAACGCCGCCTCCGGTATGAATCGCCTTGTCGGGGTCATCGTTGATGATGATGGTGACGTCTCCGCTGGGCACCAGCTTGGCTTTCGCCACCATCAGTACCGCCACCAACGCGAGGATGATGACTGTAAACCCTACAACTCCGAATAAGATTGTTTCCATCAGTCTGACTGTGTCTTTCGAAGATTAGAGAGAACCGGGCTAGAGCTGGATACCGCTGAAGGCCATGAAGCCAATCGACATCAGCCCAACCACGATAAAGGTGATGCCCAGCCCACGAAGCTGCGGAGGCACGTTGCTGTAACGCATCTTTTCACGCACAGCTGCCAGCGCGACAATTGCCAACGCCCAGCCAACCCCGCTGCCGACGCCGAACACAGTGCTTTCTGCGAGCGAATAGTCGCGCTCGACCATGAACAGAGACGCGCCCAAGATCGCGCAGTTCACCGCGATCAACGGCAAGAACACACCCAACGCGTTGTAGAGCGCTGGCGCGTACCGATCCAACGCCATCTCCACGATTTGCACGGTCGCGGCAATGGTTCCGATCAAGGTCAGAAATGTCAGAAAGGACAGGTCCAAACCTTCGAGCAGAGAGCCCTCTTTGAGCACGTGGTCGTGCAGCAGCTGATTGAGGGGAGTGGTTACGGTGAGCACGAAGATCACTGCCGCTCCGAGCCCCATCGCCGTCTCTACTTTGCGAGAAACAGCGAGGAACGAGCACATGCCCAAGAAGAAGGCCAACGCCATGTTCTCGACGAAGATGGCTTTGGTTGCGATGCTGATTAAGGCTTCCATTTTCTGCTACTCCTCAGCGCCAATCGCCCTCGTGAGCGAGCTCTGCGATGGTCCCCTCGGTCGCGAAGTCCTCTTCGATCTGGTCCGTCTTCTTCCAGCGCACCAGCCAGATGAACACACCAATCAGGAGGAACGCTGACGGAGCCAACACCATCAGCCCATTGGGCACGTACCAGCCACCCTCGTTTTCGGGGGCTAGGATCGTGATACCCAGGAGCTTGCCGGTGCCGAACAATTCGCGGAAGAATGCGACCACAACCAACACCAGGGCGTAGCCCAGACCATTGCCAACCCCGTCAATAAAGCTCTTGCCGGGTGGGTTCTGCATCGCGAAAGCCTCCGCGCGACCCATCACGATGCAGTTGGTAATGATCAGACCGACGAACACGCTCAGCTGCTTGCTGATGTCGTACACGAAGGCCTTCAAAATCTGGTCGGTGATAATCACCAGACTGGCGATGATACCCAGCTGCACGATGATGCGGATGCTGGGGGGGATCAGATTGCGAATCAGGCTCACAGCAGCGTTGCTGCAAGCAGTGACGCCGATCACCGCGGCGCTCATCACCAAAGACGTCTCCATCTTGGTAGTCACTGCCAGGGCCGAACAGATGCCGAGCACCTGCAGCGCGATGGGATTGTTGTTGAATAGTGGGTCCAGCAGGACCTCTTTGGTCTTGTCGCTCATTTGGTCCCCTTTTCCGATGCGTACTTCTTCAAGAACGGACCGAAGCCGTTCTCTCCGAGCCAGAATTGCACGAGATGAGTGACGCCACGACTGGTGATGGTCGCACCGGACAACCCATCCACATGATAAGGGTCTTGGTCTACAGGCCCTGCCTGTCCCTTCTTGACGGCAATCTTGGGCTCCCCCTTGTCGTCGAATGCTTTGCGGCCGGGCCACAGCGACTTCCAACGTGGGTTGTCTACCTCGCCACCTAGGCCAGGCGTTTCACCGTGTTGGTAGAAGGTGATGCCGCGAATCGTCTGCAGGTCCGATTCCAAAGCCAGAAATCCGTACAACGTCGACCACAGACCTTTGCCCTCCACGGGAAAGATCACGCCGTCCGCCTTGCCGTCCTTCATCACTTCGTAGACCAGCGCGTGCTTCGGCAGGCGCTGTACCTTGGCGGCATTTTCCGGCGCCTTCTCGCTGCGCGCCGGGTCCGACTGTGCCGCCTTCTGATCGAAGGTCTTGGGGTCGATATCCTTGGCGAGCTTGCCTGTCTCGAGCTCAATCACGGATGCGCGGATGTTGTCTTCGAACAGCTTGGTGATTTCCGCGGGAGTGTGCTCCTCATCGGGTTTCATCAAACCGGACACGGCCAACACCTTCGACTGGCGATCCAGAACCTTGTTCGCCTCCTGGCGATCCTTCAGCAAGACCGCCGCGCTGGAAACGAAGATAGAGCAGATGACGCAGACCGCCGCCGCGAACATCACGATGTAACGAACACTATGCTGCACTGGTTCCTCCACCCATGGAGCGCGCGAGCCTCCGCTTGATGTTGCCCTGCACCACGAAGTGGTCAATCAGCGGCGCGAACATGTTCATGAACAGAATCGCCAGCATCATGCCTTCTGGGTAGGCCGGATTCACGACTCGGACCAACACGACCATGATGCCGATGCCCAAGCCATAGAAGAACTTGCCAACTTCAGTGAAGGCCGAGGAGACCGGATCCGTCGCCATGAACACGGCGCCGAAAGCCCAACCGCCGAGAACCACGTGCCACTCGAAAGGCACGGCGAACATCGGGTTGCTGTCAGAGCCAACCGTGTTGAGCAGTACCGACATCAGAAAGGTACCGGCGGCGCAACCCAACATGGTGCGCCAAGATCCCACCTTCGTGACAATCAGAATGAGCGCGCCAATCGCGCACGCGAGAGCCGAGGTCTCACCCATGGAACCTGGGATGAAGCCTAGGAAAGCGTCCATCCAGTTCGCACTTTCCAGCACCCCTTCGTGAGCAGCTGCCTGCGCCAGGTAAGTCGCCCCGGTGAATCCGTCCACGCCCATGGTATCAGCCGCAATCCACGGAGACTCACCGCTGATCTGCGCGGGATAGGCAAAGAACAAGAACGCTCGCCCCGTCAACGCCGGGTTGAGAAAGTTCATGCCCACTCCGCCAAACACCTCTTTGGCGAAGACCACTCCGAACGTGATGCCGAGCGCCACCTGCCACAGCGGAATGGTCGGCGGTAGAATGAGCGGGAACAGAGCCCCCGTGACCAAGAAGCCCTCGCTGATCTCGTGCTTGCGCGCGATCGCGAACGCCACCTCGACGTGGCCGCCAATCGCCATCGTCACGATGTATACGGGCAAGTAATACAGCGCACCGTGGATGGCACAAGCCAACAGACTCAGATCATTGGTAGCGAAGCCGAGCGCCGTGTACAGGTTGGTTTGCCAGTCATCGAGCGCCTTGGCGCCTTGAGTGACTGCGTAGTGCGACTGGTAGCCCGTGTTGTACAGCGCCATCAACATGCAGGGTAGGAGCGCCACCACGACGGTGATCATCAGCCGCTTCTGGTCCAGCCCGTCTCGCACGTGCGAAGCACTGCGCGTGGTTTCGCCGGGAGTATAGAGCAGCGTGTCCGTCGCTTCGTAGATAGCGTACAGCTTCTCGAACTTGCCGCCCTTCTCGAAGAGCGGTGCCAGCTTGTCTAACTGCTTTCGCAGCATTTAGCCTTCCTCCTGGATGGTCTGGAGATTCTGTCTCAGAACCAAACCGTAGTTGGTCTTGCTCGTGCACACGAAGGTGCACAGCGCCACATCTTCTTCATCCAGCTCGAGTGCGCCGAGCTGCTCCGCACGTTCGACGTCTCCGACCACCATCGCCCGCAACAAGAACGTGGGCAGGATGTCCATCGGCATGATGCGCTCATACATGCCGATTGGCACCATGCTGCGTGCTGAACCGTTGGTGTTGGTGGTGAAGTCGAACTTCTTGCCGCCGAATAGCTTGGAAACGAATATCGGCAGCGTGCTGAAACGGTTTCCGCCTGGCTTGAGCCAGCCGATGAACTCGCGGTCCCGATCTTCGGCGATCACGCTGATTTGAACGTGATAGCGTCCCAAGAAGCCAAACTCGTTGCCCATGGCCCTCTTGCCGCTGAGCACCGAACCACTGATGATGCGTACCGAGTCACCGGCGCTGTCGAATTCGCGTTCGGCTATATCGTCGATGTAGGCGCCCAGCCGCGTCTTCACTAGCCGAGGCTCTTTCACTTTCGGCCCGGCGAGGGATATCACACGCGAAACGTCCAACTTGCCCGTGCTGGCCAGTTTGGCGATAGCGATCACATCCTGGTAGCCGATGTGCCAAACGACGCGCTCACGACTCACCGGGTGCAGCGTGTGAATGTGCAGCCCCACGGTGCCCGAAGGATGAGGCCCGGAGAACTTCTCGACCTGAACTGGGGCGCTGCCCGCGTCGATCGCTGCTCCGTCGCGAACGCAAAGATACGTCTTTCCCGAGCAGAGCTTTGAAACGAGCTTCAGCCCGAGCTCAAAGCTGGCTTTGTCCTCGCCGATGGCGACGGCTGGATCGGCCGCTAGCGGATTGCTGTCTGTAGCCGTCACGAACAAGGCTTGCGGCTCCGTATCGATCGCGGGAACCCGCGAGAAGGGACGCGCTCGAAGCGCGGTCCACAGACCCGACTCCACCAGCAAGCTCTTGAGCTCGTCGCGAGTCAGCTCTTCTGGACTTTTCCCGTTGTAGTGCTCGAACTCATAGAAGTCGTCCGCGCTGGGCTCACCCGCCGCTTCGCTTTCTGAGAGCTGGATCACTACCGATTGCAGAGCTCGTTTGGCTCCGCGGTTGATGCTCATGACGCGACCGGCACCAGGTGCGGTGTGAACCACCCCTTCCGCCTTGCGATCCTCGAACAGAGCTTGCCCACGTTTTACCGTGTCTCCCTCTTGGATGAGCATCCGCGGCTTCATCCCGACGAAGTCATCTCCGAGCACAGCGACTCGCGTGATGCGCGGCTCGCTCGTTATCTTTTGAACAGGCTCACCGGTGATGGGCAGGTCGAGCCCTTTCTTGAACTTGTGAAGTGCCATCTTGTTCTCGTCGTGTTCACCGAGAGGCGGCGACCAAACGCTCAACGCTTGATTTCACTCGTTTTCAGTTGTCCGCCTGCTAGCGACTGCCGGTTCCCGAACACGAACTCGTTCGGGTCATCGGGGCCGCTCACGGTGGCCGCTGAATATGCCAAACCGGGAAGTTTTTCCCGCTAAAAGTGCCGGGTGCCCCAAAACATCGCCGGACCCCCGGCCAACGTCTGTTTCCCGTTCATGAACGTGCCCGCCAGTGCCGACCACAACACCCACGACTCCACACAAATGCGCTCTGAATCTCATGAGTTACGATCTCGACTGTTGCACATCTGCAAGCGTCCGTGGGAGCAGCGCCCAGGAGCGCCGATGCTGACCAAAGTCAGCACTCAGCCGACGATTTTGGGCCCGTGACGCGATCCGAGCAGGCTTGTGGAAGTCAGCAACGCGACGAGATACCGATGGAGATGCTTGAGGCCCTGAAATGGGCTTCGGACGTCAGCCGAGAGCTCACTCGGCGGGCCCGACAAGGCGTCGAGGCCGAGTTCACTTTCGGCCCCGATCTAATCGCGACTCGACGCTTCAGACTGTGGCTGGAAGGCCCCCGCTTTTTCTTTAGCCCTCAAGCGCGATCTGCCCCAATTACTGACCTTCCGCACCAATTGGCTCGGCTAGCGCAGATTCTTTGTCACAGCAGCGCCCCAATCGCGCTCGAGCCGTGGTATTACCAATTGCCTGTCGGAGAGCTGAGGAATTGAACTTATATTTGCGACTGCTCTGGGTACTCATCAGCGGCCTACGCGGAGAGAGGCAATCCCTACTCGATGAAGTGAAGGTCGACTTTCGGGTGTTTCCCCACGATTGCGACCTCAACTTCCACCTGACTAACGCGCGCTATTCCAGCTTCATGGATCTGAGCCGCATGTACGCGACGGGCCGGTACCGATTGATACTGCGGCTACTACGCAGAGGTTGGCTACCCGTGATTGACGCGCAGGAGATCAGCTACCTGCGTGCGCTCGCTCCAGGCGAGAAGTTCCAGATCGCAACCCAGCTAGTCGGGTGGACGGAAAGCCATTTCTTCTTCAAGCACCGCATGTATTCCGATCGCGGCGCCGCAGCAGTCGGCTACGCGCGGGGGTTGTTCATGCACAAGGGCAAGATCATTCCGATGAAAGAGATCATCGGCCTGGTCTCCAGAAACACTGATTCGCCTGAGCTGCCCGAAGAAATCCTCGCTTTCCACGCTCGCGCCGCTGAAAAGCGCACACGCTATCGACGCCGACTGCGCAATGGCCCGATCTCGAGCCGACGCCCGACACGCGTGAAGAACGGAAGCCGCAGAAATGGCTCCGTAGAGGCACACGCTCCGCAAACCGTACGCAGCCCGGAGTCAGACCCACCTGAGAATGCAACCAATGGCGCCAGCGAACCGCCGCCCGCAAACGGTGCTGTTCGCAGCAATGGCTCCTCGACCTCCTCCCATCACAACTAAACGCTCAGGGGCGCTGCGTCATCCAAGCGCGACGCCTGCTCGAGCTTGGCTTCCTCCAACTGGCTAGTGCAGGCGCGCTTGCTCACCGGCATGCACATTGACGTAACCGGTCTCGGGCGAGCGCCTGAGTGCCACGATCTCCCCGGCATCCCTGGAGGCCAGTAGCGCGGGCGAGCGCGTGGTGATCAACCACTGCAGATTTGGAAAGACTGAGACCAAGGTCTCCATCAAACGCCCAACGAGCGCATCTTCTTGGTGAAGCTCCAATTGATCGATCGCCACCAACCCCTGCGCCTTGCGTGGGTTGAGATTCGGATAGGCGCCCCACAAGACGCGCACGATCAGGGCCGGCACTGCCACCGCGTGCTTCACCTGACTTGGGAGCGCATCGAACTTGCTGATCCGACCCGACGACGACGCAAAAGCCGGTTCGAGAGTTTTTGGCTCCAAACCGATGTAGTGGTAACCGAACAATGATGCGACGGCGTCCACGGCTGAAGACATGGCCGATCCCAACAGGACATGGTTGGGAGTCGGGAAGGCTTCATTTGGCAGCACCGAAGTGATCGCGGCGTAGGCCAGAGCTTGCTTCGTATCCCGCGCCAGGTCGTTGCGTCCGGCGTCATCCGGAGGTTCGAACGACCGCACGTCGTAGCGCGCCACGCTGCGAGCTGGTGCATTCATGCTCAGCGCCGGTTTGGAAAACCAGCGCAGCGCCGAGAACAACAAGAACGCGAAACCTCCGTCGCGCGCCAGGCGTTCGAAGAACGCGATCTCTCGACGCTCCGTAAGCCCGACGTGTGCAAATTCCTCCGGTGCGTTTGGAGTCACCAACCGTAGCGGATGCAATCGATCCGGTTCGTCAATTCCCAGTAACCAATCACAGCAGGCAAAGCAGGTCGGCTCCCCCGGACGCGCGCTGAGACTTGAAACATAACCGGGGCGAGTCGCTGCGACGGCACGCAGAAGAGTCGTCTTACCGGCGCCAGGTCCACCGTAGATGAGCGTGACCGCTCGAGGCTCCGCCTGCTCGTCCAGCAGCGAGAGCTCCACACGCCCCAGAGTCTCAGGACATTCCAGCTGTAGACGAACCAGTTTCAAGCCTCGGCAGTGTACTACACGTCGGAGCCAACTCAACCGCAGGCGATGCCGGCTAGCTCAAGGCGGTGCGCACACCAACCACCTTGGGCGCACGTTGGTGCAACTCCAAGGCCGCGAACACGCCGCCCTTCAGGCCCGCACTCTGCGCCAGCTCTGACTGGATCACCCGCAGACCGTTGGGCAACAAGGCGTTGTCGCAAAGGGACTGTTGTGCACTATCGAGCAAGAATTCGCCCGCCTCAGCTACCTTACCGCCAACCACGAACGTCGGTACGTTGAGCAAATTGGCCAAGTACGACAGGCCGAGCCCCAGGTGGGTCCCGGCTTCCGCCAGCACCTTCCGTGCAACTAGGTCCCCCGCGCGTGCAGCCGCAATCAGACCAGCGAGGTTTCTGCGCTCTGGGTCGGAGAGCACGCTGTCGGGACTTTGCTCCAGAGCTTTGTCGAGCTCCCGCAGTAGAGCCGGCTCCGCGACTTTGGTTTCGAGACATCCGGTATGGCCGCAACGGCAACGGATCCCTGGATCATCCACCTTGCAATGACCGATCTCACCCGAGAAGCCGCGTCGCCCCAGGAACAACTCCCCGTCGAACACGAATGATGAGCCCAAACCAGTCCCCACATAGACCCAAATGAAGGACCCCAAACCGCGCGCCGCTCCCACACGAGCTTCAGCCAGAGCCGCCGCCTGAGTGATGTTGTGAACGCTGGTCGGCACCCCGAGCGCCGTGCTCGTCATCTCGCGCAACGGCACACGCTCCCAACCGAGGTTGGGGGCCAGAATACATTCTCCGCTGCGCTGGTCCACCAAACCCGGTACCACGACCCCCGCCGCTTGCACGCGCGTCTTCGGCACTTTCGCGACCTTCAAGCACTTGCGCACCAATTCTTTGACTCCGCGGATCGCCTCCTGCGGGTCACTTGTCTTGTGGGACTTCTGCTCGACGACCAAGATCTCGCCAAGCGCATCCGCCACTGCGACCTGGGTCTGTCCGACACTGAACTGAATGCTCAAGTAGGCCGCCGACGCATCGTTGAGCTCGAGCAGTCGCGCTTTACGTCCGACGCCTCCGGCACGATTGTCCGGCCCCACCTCGCGGATCACGCCGCCAACCAATAACTCCTCGACGATAGCTCCGACGGTCGGTTTGGTGAGCTTGGAAAGACGCGCGATCTCGCTGCGCGACGTACGCTCGGAACGACGAATCAGGTCCAGCACCAGCGCCCGGTTGACCTCCCGCATGCCGCGGTTGTTGACTTTGCCTGCCATTGAGCTCCTTCTGGGTGCGACGCCGGTCACCCCCAGTTGTTTGCATTTAGTAATGCAGGAAAGCCTTTAGTAAAGGGAGTATTAGTAACTAGGGCTTACAAAAGCCCCGGGCTGGTCAGGTGATCAGCTGGTCTAACTGTCCGTCAATCAAGCCATTTGCGGCGACGTCTTGGGCGTCCCGAGGACCTTCGTTTTCACCAACCAATGTCCTCCAGGTGCCCCCCGCGCCGAGTACCATCGCCGCGCCCGCGCCCGTATCCCAGTAGTTCAGATGACGGCACCAGTAGGCGTCGAAGCTTCCGTCCGCGACCATCGACAGCTCGATCGCGGCAGAGCCGCCTCGGCGAACGTCCCTGGTCCGCTCAACCAACCCTAGAAACGACTCGGCCCTGGTCTTGGTGACGGGTCCGGCGGGACGCGCCGGATAGCCAGTGGTGACCACGGCGTCCGCCAGGCGGTCGTTGGTGCTCACGCGGCACTCTTTACCATTACGAAACGCGGAGCCACCTACCCATCCGTGCCACGCCAGGCCGAGGGCGGGTGCGACCACGGCGCCAGCGACAGGCTGAGATCCCAGCATGAGTCCAACGCTGACCGCGAACCACGGACTGCCGCAAATGAAGTTGATCGTGCCGTCGATTGGGTCGATGTACCAAGTCAAGCCCTCCGCTGGCGTGCCCCCGTGTTCTTCACCCACGACAGCGATAGAAGGAGTCAGCTCTGCAAGAGCCTGACGCACGCATTCCTCACTCTTGACGTCGTATTCGGTGAAGAGTTCGTCATGGGCTTTGCTTGAAATGCGAACCTTCCCCCGAAACCCCTGCATAGTGAGCTCGGAGGCTTGCCTGGCGACCTGAAGGGCGTAGCCAGCCAGTTGCGCCCGCTCGGCAACAGGGGGCAGACTGCTTTCATCAAAAGAGGGGTGCTTCATTTGGTTTTCCTGGGGGCTCGGTATTTACTGGCAAATCCTGAATTACCCACAACTTAGCCTCTGCCTGTGGAGAAAATGCATATCATTTTGAAGGCTTAAGTGTCAGGCCGGTGACGGTAGTGCTACGACAGGCGTCAA
Organism: Polyangiaceae bacterium; assembly: GCA_050304975.1. Lineage (GTDB taxonomy): Bacteria > Myxococcota_A > Polyangia > Polyangiales > Polyangiaceae > SZUA-265. The sequence continues at coordinate 20,805 of JBNLEN010000037.1, read as the reverse complement.
GACCGCCAGATAGCGCATCGCATCATGCGTTCAGCGCTTCCGTCGGACGCCTTCGGTACTCAATCTGGACCAACCCGAAACCAACCTCTGGTTTCTCGCGAACAAGCAGCAGACATGAGCAGATTTGATTTCATCGTCATCGGCGGTGGCAGTGGCGGCATCGCCGCGGCCCGTCGCGCGGCCCAGTACGGAAAGAGCGTCGCCGTCATCGAAGCGAAGCGACTCGGCGGCACCTGCGTCAACACCGGCTGTGTGCCCAAGAAAGTCATGTTCCACGCCGCGAGCATCGCTGAAACGCTCAAGGATGCCGCCGGATTTGGCTTCAGTCCGCAACCTTCCCGGGTGGACTGGGGCGCTCTGAGGCATGGGCGTGACGAGTATGTCCAGCGACTCAACAAGATCTACGCTGCCAACCTAGACAAGGACGGCGTACGTGTCGTCCGCGGGCGGGCCCGGCTGCTCAACACGAAAGAGGTCGAAGTCGATGGGATGAAGTTAAGCAGCGATCACATCCTGATCGCCACCGGAACCCATCCCAAAATGCCGGACATTCCTGGGGCGCAGTTGGGTATCACCTCCGATGGATTTTTTGGCCTGTCCGAGCAGCCCAAACGCGTGGCAATCATCGGCACCGGCTACATCGGCGTCGAGCTCACCGGTATCTTTCAGCTCCTAGGCAGCCAAGTCTGCTTGTTCTCCCGCTACGACGACGTGCTCCCGCATTTCGATCCGTTGATCTACAACGAGCTCCGTCAGCAGATGGTGGAAGCGGGAGTGGACTTCCAACCCCACACCACGGCGGCTCGCGTCGCGCGTGGGGATGATGGTCGGCTGAAGGTAGTCACTCAGACCAAGGTTGAACTCTCTGGCTTTGATTGCTTGGTGTGGGCGATCGGACGAGCTCCATCGACGCCGGGACTCGGGCTCGAAGAAGCGGGCGTACAATTGGATCCAGAAGGATATGTGCGTGTCGATGAGCGTCAGAATACGAACGTACCCGGGATCTACGCCGTCGGTGACGTAGCCGGCCACGTCACACTGACGCCGGTTGCCATCGCTGCCGGACGTCACTTGGCTGACCGGCTTTTTGGCGGACGCCCCGACTACAAGCTGAGCTTCGAAAATATCCCCACGGTCGTGTTCTCTCATCCGCCAATCGCCGCCGTAGGGCTGACTGAAGCAGAGGCTGAAGAGCGCTATGGGCGCGACAACATTCGGGTGTACACTTCGCGTTTCACGAATCTGTACTATGCCATGACGCGCCGTCGCCCCAGCTCGGCGATGAAGCTGGTTACACTCGCCAGCGAGAACGAGCGCGTGATCGGACTTCACGCCATTGGTCTGGGCTCCGATGAGATGGTGCAGGGTTTCGCGGTAGCGATGAACGCCGGCGCGACACGCCAAACATTCGAAGAAACGGTCGCTGTGCACCCCACCGCAGCTGAAGAGTTCGTCACGATGAAGTGGCGCTGACCAGACAGCACACGACTGCTAGTACGCCGGCGCTCAAAGGCTAGGGGCAATCGGTCAAGGCTTGCCCGGCGTTGCAATACACCGCACCCTGGCAGCTCATGTCGCCCATGCAACGGACGTCGCATTTGGACGCGTTACAGGACACGTCACCTTTACAGCTACCGTCTCCGATACACTGCACCTTGCCAGTCGGCGCCGAAGTGCTGACGTCACCGAAACAGGAGCCCACACCTGAACAGGCAATGCCGCAATCGTTGCCACCACAGTCAATCTCGCCGCAAGCCTCGAAGCCGGAGCACGCCACCAGGAACCGACTAGCCCCACCCGAGATCCCGACCCGACAGCTATCCGCGCCGTCGCAATAGACCTGGCAATCGGGGCCATGGCACTCGACTTGGCCGGAGCACGAAGATTCCCCCATGCATTGCACGATGCACTCAGAATCGCTCGGACACGTGATATCGCCGCAAGATTCTTGCCCGCACGCGACCGTGCACGGAAATCCATCGGGGCAGTCGATCGGCTCGTGGCAGTCTTGGTCACCGCTGCAGTCGAAACGGCAGCGCTGGTCGACGCAGGTTCCTCCGGCGGCGGCGCACGCCAGATCGCACTCAGTCACCCCGGCATCGCCAGGTACATCCAGCACTTCGCCGGCGTCCGCTTGGTCTGCATCACGCCCTGCCAAATCCTTCCCCAAGTCTATCGTGGGATTGTTGGGCATCAGCGGCGTATCGATGGCCTCGTTGACGGCAGTACCGGCATCCTGTCGAGCAGGAGGGGCATCGTTCGAGTCGGCGTTTGCATCATCATCCGGCGACGCTTCGACCGGACTTCCGTCAGCCTGTCCGCCGGCATCTGCGGACGCTGCAATCGCGCTATTAGTTTCGTCGTCTGCACCGCCCGCATGCGCCTGACACGACAAGACTCCGACGCAAAGTCCGAGGGCCCCCATCAGGCTTGAGACGTTGGAGCTGACCAAGCTGCGCATTGCTGGCAAACAATAACACACGCACCCGGACGGCTCCTGCCCCGATCTGTTGCCTCCGACGGCGAGACACTCGGAGTACAAAGATTGGAACCCAATCGCGATCTTTGCGATCGCTGGGGTTTCAGCCGAGAGATTCGCTGACTGATATTCGAGCCGACAATATTGGCGGCGTTTGAACGCCTTGTTCGTGTTCGACATGCGTGTGATCGCACCCATCGGACGAGCTCCGGGACTGAGGTACGGCAGATGGGCGCCCGTCGTTAGTGCGATCTTTGAGCCGCTCCTGAATGCAGTCCACCGCGATCGACAGTTCCAGATAGATATTGTCTGGCCCGATCAGTTCCCAGAGGCCCGATGCCCGCATGACGCGCCGCACCGGCCCTTTGACGTTGGCCAGATACAGGTCCATGCCTGCTGCGCGTAAACGTTGCGTGATCGCAGCCAGCGCCTCATCCGCCGATGAATCCAGGTCGTTGATGCTGCTGGCATCAATCAGCACGGCTTTGCTCCCCGCAGGACATTCCCGCAGCAGCCGGTCGATGCGGTCCTTCAGGAAAGCCACGTTCGCGAAATAAAAGGACGCATCGATGCGCAAGATCAGGATCCCGTCGATCGCCCTAGCCTCCGGAAAATTGCGCAAGTTGCGGTACACCCTTGTGCCAGGCAACACACCCAGCTCGGCTGTGTGCGGCTGTGTCGTACGATGGATGAACACCACTAGCGAGGTCACCACCCCGATAATGATGCCCTGCTGGATACCGATAAACAAGGTCGAGACAAAGGTCAGCAGAAACAGCAATGAGTCCTGACGCTTGATCGACCACAGTTTGAATGGGGCGCGGTAGTCCACCAACCCCAAGACAGCAACAACAACGATACTCGCCAGTACGGCTTTGGGCAGATAGTAGAAGAGCGGGGTCAGGAACATCACCGCGGCCGCGACGAACACGCCGGTCCACAATCCGGCGAGGTTGGTGCGAGCACCAGACTGCTCGTTGACGGCGCTTCGAGATAGCCCACCTGTAACTGGATACCCTCCGAACAAGAAGCCCACGCCATTAGCCAAACCCAACGCTATGAGCTCGCGATTGGAGTCCACGTCATAGCGATGGCGGGCAGCGAACGCTTTAGCGACCCCAATCGCTTCCATGAACGCCACCAACGCGATAGTGAACGCCGCAGGCAGCAACTGTACCACTAGCTGCCATGAGGGCAGACTCAGTTTGGGCGCGGGCAATCCCGCTGGCACAGAGCCGACCACCGCCACGCCAACTTCGTTCAGTCCAAGGCCGAACACCACCAACACGCCCAACGTGACCACGATCAGCGCTCCGGGAATGCGACGATTCTTCGCCTTGAGCAGGATCAGAGTACTCACCGCCGCGATTGCTATTAGCAGCGTTGGCCAGCTATTGCTCAGGACGCTGGGGGCCGCCAAGGCTGAGCCCAATGCCAACAGCAGCTCGTGCAGGCGCGGGCTGCTCTGCACCTGGATGCCGAAGAAGTGCTTGAATTGGCTCAGGGCGATGATAATCGCGGCTGCCGAAGTAAATCCCCGCACCACCGGTTGCGACAAGAAATTGACCAAGAATCCCAGGCGCAGCACTCCCATCAGCAACTGAACTGCGCCAACCAGCAAAGCCAACGTGAGGGCGGCTTGCAGGTACTCCTGGGAGCCCGATTGCGCAATCGCGCCAACCGCCACCGCTACCAAAATGGAGTCCATCGCCACTGGCCCCACCGCGAGCTGCCGTGAAGTCCCGAACAAGGCGTAAATCAGCGGAGGGAAGGCAGATGCGTACAACCCGACAACTGGAGGCAGGCCCGCGAGCATGGCGTAGGCCATGCCCTGCGGGATCAGCATCACTGCCACGGTGACGCCGGCCACCAGATCCGCTTGAGCATCATCGCGGCTGTAGCCGCGCAGCTGCGACAGCAGCGGCAAGCGCATCAACCAATTCCTGAGGCACACATTCGACATCGGCGTCACCGCGCTCAGTGAGCCACACTCAGATTCTGTTGGCGCCACTCGAGCATGCCGCCTCGCATGGATGCGACGTGTTGGAACCCAAGCATCTTCAACTTGTTTGCAGCAACTCCCGAGCGGTTTCCGGAGCGGCAAAGCACAACCAAAGGTTCGCTGCGGTCCCAACCAGTGGCCATGCTTTCCAGTGTATTCAGGGGCACGAGTTCCGCGCGCTCGACGTGACCTAGTTCGCCGCTGAACTCGTGCGGTTCGCGCACGTCTACCAACCGTACGTCGGCGCTGTGGGAGGCCGTCCAACCCACCGTCACTTCTGGCACGCCATTGGCCATTTCAACCGGTGCCCAAGCGGACCTTTTCACGTCTCCGCAGGCCATGTTTGCTGGGACCGCACGGTCGATTTGTTTCGGCCGTGCGAGCTGCAGCTCGCTCATCAATTTGACGAACTCCTGCTCGGTCTTGCCTGCCAAACGGGGATTGAAGCGCTTCTCTTCCTCAATTGTGCTGTGAGTGAAGCCCTTGTAATCGTGGCCCGGGTAGACCTTCGTGTCACCGGGCAAGCCAAACAGGCGTTGCGCCGATGCGTACAGTTTGTGAGCGTCTCCCTGCTGAAAATCCGTGCGGCCACAGCCTCGGATCAGCAATGCGTCGCCAGTGAAGGCCAAGCCGTGCTCATCGCTGACATAGGTGACACAACCGTCGGTGTGTCCCGGCGTGGCCATGACGCGCAAACGCTCGTGGCCAAACTCGATGACTTGCCCGTCCTTGACTGGCACGTCCGCACAAGCTGCGCCGGCAACATCTGATACCACGCTTTGGCTTCCGAGCCGCTGCCGCAGCTCACCAGAGGCGGTGACGTGATCTGCATGCACATGGGTCTCGAGCGTGTATTTCAACGTCAGCCCAAGTTCCTTCAGCAGTGCGATATCCCGCTCGAGCTTCTCAGCGACGGGATCGATCAGAATCGCTTGCCGGGTCTCTTCATCGGCAAGCAGGTAGGTGTAGGTGAAGGTTTCCGAATCGAATAACTGGCGAAACAACATACCCAAGCCCATCGCAACTTCCGGGCCAGTTTCCTTTACCGTCTCTAACCATCTGGAATCATGGTACTTAGGACAAATACGCCAGGGCCACTGGTGGCAACTTGAAACAGCCGAATGAAACATGTTTCAGCTTCCAATGCTCGGACCATAGGCACGTGCAAGGAGGCTAATCAGGCTTTTCTAGTCCGTACTTTCGCAGCTTCCGCCAAAGCGTGACCCGGCTGAGACCGAGTGACTGAGCGGCGCGACCGTGATGGCCCCCCGCGCGCTCCAGAGCGCGCAGCAGTCGCTTGGCTTCATCCGGGATCTGTTCCGGGAGCTGTGGCGCGACATTCGACAGCGGGGCGCCGGCGTCCTCTCCGCGTAGCTCAGGCGGTAGATCAGCCTCGTTGAGCACCGGTCCGTCCCCCATCACCAAGGCATATTCAATAGCGTTGCGTAGCTCACGGACGTTGCCGGGCCATTCGTACGCTTCAAGCACTCGCAACGCACCCGGCGTGATACGCTGCACCTGCCTTGCCTGCTCGGCGGCGAGCTGCTCGACGAAGTGCCAAGCTAGCAGCTCAATGTCACTGGGACGCTGAGCCAGGGTGGGTAGGTAAAGCGGCACCACCCGGAGGCGATACATCAAGTCGGCTCGAAAGTCGCCGGACGCAACAGCCTTGCGCAGCGATCGGTGCGTCGCAGAAACCACTCGGACGTCCACCACAATGGGCTCCGTACCTCCCACAGGAATGACTGTTCGCTCCTGCAGCACTCGCAGCAGCTTGGCTTGCACCTCCAGAGGCAGTTCGCCGACTTCATCCAAAAACAACGTGCCGCCGTGCGCCAGCCGGAAGTGTCCCGCGGCATCTTTGACCGCGCCGGTGAACGCGCCGCGCGTGTGTCCGAAAAGCTCACTTTCAAGCAACGAGGCTGGCAGCGCTGCGCAGTTGATCGCGCGAAACGGCCCCTGCGAGCGGGGCGACGCCTGGTGAATGGCGGTCGCGATCAGCTCCTTGCCCGCGCCGGTCTCGCCGCGAATCAAAACGCTGGCCGAGGTTTTTGCGACTTTGGCTACTTGCCGCAACAGTTGCTTCATGGACGCATCCCGCGTCAGCACACCCCAGGTATCGACGCTCGCGTCATCCCCGCTCGTATCCCAGACGTCCTGCTCCAATAGCAGCAAGAACCCGACGCACTGGCCATCGGAACCGTGCAGCGGAGTCGCACGGACTTGGATCATCCGGGCTCGACCATCGGGCGAGGGGCGCATCACCTCGGCCTTGACGGACTCCCCTCTGGCGAGCGCCTCTGCGACGGGGCGCTGATCCCCCGCACCACAAAGCACTCGAGGAGCCAGTTCACCCAGGGGAATTTCCGAACCCATCAACTCAGGGGCGCTGGAGGTAAACCCCGCAATCTTCAGTTCCGCGTCCAGCACCAAGGCCGCGCCGGCGACTTCCTCCAACGCCGTGCACAGCAGCTCCTCTGGTTTGGTCACTTCGGCCAGTTTAGCCTTTGTGCACGCCAGCTCAAGCTATGCTCGGCCGCTATGACAACTCTGGAGAGGGGTCCGGGGAGGCCAGCGCCCGCGTTCGGCGTCGGTTGCGCATGAATACATCGAACTGCTGATACAGCAGCATTCCCAGAGCCATCGTCACGACGAACAGCAGCATTTGCCATGCTCCGCTCGGCAAAGCCGTGATGGCCGGCCCAGGACACACCCCGCCGAGACCCCAGCCAACGCCGAAAACGGCTGCTCCGAGGAGCAGAGGGACGTCAATATCTGTTCGAGTCGGCAGCCGGAAATGATCGGCCAGCATGGGGGTGGGACGCCGCAAAACCCAACGCAAACCGATGAAGTGCACGGCCACCGCGCCGCCCATGACCAGCCCCAGCGAGGCGTCCCAGTCACCGAAGAAGTCGAGAAATCCCACGACTTTGCTGGGCTGAGTCATGCCACTCACCGCCAGCCCGACGCCGAACAGGATCCCGGATAGCAGCGCCGTCAGCAAAGAACGCTTGCTCGAGTTTGTTGCGATCATTGTGCACCTCCGAATTGATTGACGAACACCACCGTGACCGCGCCACTCAGGATGAACGTGACCACATGCAAAAGGGAACGCCGCCGCAGCCCGCTAATCCCGCAAACGCCGTGACCGCTAGTACAGCCGCTCCCCAGCCGCGCCCCAAAGCCGACCAACAACCCCGCGGCGGCCACGGTTAGCCAGTGACGCTCGAGCGTGATTTCAAAGGACTCTGGGGAAGCCAAAAACCAGCCGAAACCACCGATTGCCAGCCCCGCCACGAACATCAGTCGCCAGGCGAACTCGCTGGACTTGGGGGCGAGGAGTCCTTCGAAGATACCGCTGACCCCCGCGGTGCGCCCATTGAACAACATCAGCAGCGAAGCGGCGAGACCGATCAAGGCCCCACCGATCAGCGCGGACCAAGGAGTAAAATTGTGCATCGGAGTGTTGCGTTCCACTTTCCGTGCCAACCTGGATCGCGCACAGATCCGCGAAGAATGCGCGGCCTTCGGCGCGGCTTGCAACACTCTGAAACAACCCACGCGCCCGGCAACCGAGGCCTGAAACATCCGTTTGAGCTAGCAGAAAGAGACTAGTCCGGCTGGACCTATCCTTGACCAGCGTTAGCCAGCTGTCGTCGCGCTGTCGTCTGGAAACAGCTCTAGGTACTCCGGCAGGAAGTCCTGCCACCTTTGCTGCCTGACCTCATCCGGCGGAGCTTCGAACTGGCGCGGCGTTGCGTTGAGCACCACGGACTCGTCGACGTCATCAATCTGATCTGGATTCAAGAAGCGCTCAGCGTAAGCGCGGTACACCTTCGAAGTCACGAAGTGATCGAGAAGCTCAGGATCGAGATGATTGCCTTCTTTCATCTTGGCCATGATCGCCAAGGACTCGCTGAGCGTCTTGCCCTTCTTGTAAGGACGGTCACACGCGGTCAATGCTTCAAAGACGTCTGCGATCGCCAGAGCGCGGGCGGGGATGGACATGTCGCCCGCGAACAACCCCTTCGGGTAGCCCTTGCCGTCCATCCGCTCATGGTGGCCGCCGGCGTACTCGGGCACACGCTTCAGATCCTCCGGAAACGGGAGCTTCTCGAGCATGCGGATGGTCTGGACCATGTGCCCATTGATGATCAGACGCTCCTCTTCTGTCAGCGTGCCGCGAGAGATCTGCAGGTTCTTGACCATGTCGTCATCCAGTAAGGCGATCTCTTGGCCGTCGATCGTAACTCTACGCTGGGCAATCTGAGCGATGCGCTCTTTGTCGGCTTGTTCCAGGAATTCTCCGCCAATATTGACTCGCTTGAGAAACGCGAGCTCCTCATCATACTTCGCTATCGCCTGGTCTCTGGTACGCTCCGCCTGCTGTTGGGTAGCCCCTTCCGCCACAGCCTTGTAGTAGGCCAAGTCAGCATCGCGCTTGAGCACCGCGTAGCGCGCCTTGACCAATTCGATTCGGTCGAAGATCAGCTCCAGCTTGGTGGCCTTGTCCATGATGTGCACGGGGGTCACGACTTTGCCGCAGTCGTGTAGCCACGCCCCCACACGCAGCTCGCGCCATTCGGCGTCATCCAACTTGAAGGACTCAAATGGCCCGGCGCTGGCGTCGCACAGGCTCTGCGCGATCATTTCCGCCAATACCGGTACACGCTCGCAGTGGCTGCCTGTGTACGGGCTCTTGGCATCAATCGCCTCCGCGATCAGCTTGATGAATGACTCCAGCAGATTGCGCTGCGCCTCCAGCAACTCCTGGTTGTCCAGCTCGATCCCAGCTTGCGCCCCAAGCGCGTTAACTGTGCGCTGAAGCTCCGGATGAAACGGGATGGCCTCACCCGTGTCCGTATCGGTGGCGTTTATCAACTGCAACACCGCCAGCACCGCCTGCTTGCTGCTCAGCAAGGGGATGGCCAACAGTGAAACCGAGCGGTATTCGTTCTTTTCGTCGAACGCGCGCGCCCCAGTCATGTCGAAGCCCGGAGCGTTGTAGGAATCCGGAATGTGGATCAGCTGCTTGTCGTGGTAGGCGCGGGTCGCCACATTCTTCAGGTTCGGACGGCCCTTTGCGTCGAACAATGGGATGGGCGGCAGCCCAATCGGATTGCCCGTCGTGCCGCCCTGAGCCACACCGAGCGAGTCGTTGTGGATCATCGCAAACTCCAGTGCGTTGTTCTCGACGAGGTACAGAGTGCCACCGTCAGCGTTGCAAAGCCGCTTTGCCTCCAGCAAGATTGTCTCGACCAATCGAGCGCGGTCGTGTTCCTTGGCGAGAGACACACCGATGCGGTGCAACAGCTCGAAACGCTGTGATTTTGCCTCTGCGGACGTGAGATCCATCAAGCTTCCCCATTCACCCCGCTCAGTCGGAGCTTCCTAGGGGTTACTGTACCCCGGTCGAGCGGTCAAGACAGCCGGTTTCGGTAGTCTTCGTAGGTAAAGCGCCGCACGACCCTGAGCCCCCCATCCAGGCCATGCAAAACGATATCTGGATGATGCACACCGTTGAAGGTGGTGGTTTTGACCATGGTGTAGATGGCCATGTCCCGAAACACGAGGCGGTCCCCTGCCTCGAGGCCACGGCGAAATGCATAATCACCAATCACGTCACCCGCTAGGCAGGTCGGACCGCCGAGGCGAACGTCGCAAACGGACTTGCCGGGCTCCTCCGCCAGCGCCTCGTCTGGGCTACCCAGCGGCCCCAAGATCTGCGGCCGGTACGGCATCTCGAGAACATCCGGCATGTGGGCTGTCGCCGAAACGTCAACAATCGCGTTCTGCCCAGCATTGTCGAATGTGTCCACCACAGAAGAGACCAAGACCCCCGCATCCAGCGCGATCGCTTCGCCGGGCTCCAGGTAAACCTGCACGCCGTAACGCTCTCGAACACCATTCAACAGCCGCACCAGCCGCTCGACGTCATAGTCTGGCCGGGTGATGTGGTGTCCACCTCCGAAGTTCACCCACTGCAAGCGCGGCAACAGATCCGCCCACTTGGATTCCACTACCTCTAGTGTCCGCTCCAAAGCGTCCGAGCCCAGCTCGCAAAGCGTATGGAAGTGTAGTCCAGTAATGCCCTGTAGCTCGGCATCCAGCGCGGGCTGGGCATCGAAGTGCGCCCGCGGGATCCCCAAGCGAGAGCCCGGACGGCAGGGGTCATACAGCGGGACCTTGACTTCCGAGTGCTCGGGATTGATCCGCAGACCGAACTTCGACGTGCGGTCCCCAGGTTGGGGGTTGAGGCAACGGGTGCGATGTTTCTGCCACTGACCAAACGAGTTAAAAACGATGTGGTCGCTGCTGGCCAAGCATGCTTCCAAGTCGGCAATGCTGAAGGCGGGAGCGTAGGTGTGTACCTCCCCCTTGAAGTGCTCGCTGCCCAACTGCGCCTCGTGGGGGCCGCTGGCCGCGGTGCCCGCCAGGTAGCGTTGGATCAGGTCAAAGCAACTCCAAGCAGCAAATCCTTTGAGCGCAAGCAAGATCTTGGCGCCGCTTCGTTGCTGCACGTCCTGCAGGATCTCGCAGTTCTTTTGAAGCCGCTGCAGATCGATGACGAAAGCGGGCGTCTCGATTTCAGCCAGCTTGCCGCGCAGCTCGTCCGACAGCCACTCGAGTTCGGCTGGTTGCTCTGCGCTCACAGTTCCTTGACCTGCCAAGGCAAGCCGTGTTGCCCCAGCTGCTCCAGGAACGGGGCGGCTGGAAACTCTTCCATGTTGAACACGCCAGGCTTGTGCCACTTCTTGGTGAGCATCATCATCGCTCCGACCATGGCGGGCACCCCCGTCGTATACGACACGGCCTGCGCGTTTACTTCTGCGTAGCACTGCTCGTGGTCGCACACGTTGTAGATCATGCACTTGCGAGGCTTGCCGTCTTTGGTGCCCTCGATGATACAACCGATGCAAGTCTTTCCCTTGTAGCCGGCTGCTAAAGACGCGGGATCCGGCAGTAGGGCTTTGAGGAACTTGATGGGCACCACCGGATGACCTTCGTACATCACCGGCTCGATACCGGTCATGCCGACGTTTTCCAGCACGCGCAAGTGGGTGAGGTAACTCTCTCCGAACGTCATCCAGAATCTAATACGCCGCAGCCCACGAATGTTCTGACAAAGTGATTCCAACTCTTCGTGATAGAGCAAGTAAGCCCGCCGCACACCGACTTCGGGAAAGTCGACATCTTCGTAGACGCTGAGTGGGTCAACCGTCTTCCAGTCGCCATCTTCCCAGTAGCGGCCCCTCTGAGTGATCTCCCGGATGTTGATCTCCGGATTGAAATTCGTGGCGAATGCCTTGCCGTGGTCGCCGGCGTTGCAGTCCACGATGTCCACATAGTGGATCTCATCAAACAGGTCGGCTTGAGCGTGAGCGCAGAAAACGTTGGTCACACCGGGATCGAAACCGGAGCCCAATAGCCCCATGATCCCCTTCTGTTCGAAGCGCTCTCGATAAGCCCACTGCCATTTGTACTCGAACTTGGCTTCATCCGGAGGTTCGTAGTTAGCGGTGTCCAGGTAATCGGTACCCGTTTCCAAACAGGCGTCCATCAACGCCAAATCTTGATAGGGCAGCGCGACATTGAGCAGCAGATCTGGCTTGAACTGTCGGATTAGCTGGACCGTCTCGGCCACGTTGTCCGCGTCTACTTGGGCAGTCTTGATAGGCCGCGAAAGTTGGGCCGCGATCTTGTCACAGCTTTCGATGCGTCGACTAGCTAGGCAGATCTCCGAGAACACCTCGGGCACAGACGCACACTTGTGCGTGACCACACTTCCGACACCGCCGGCACCAACGATCAGAACTTTGCTCACGATACCTCCACTGGGTGAAGCGCGCGTTCGGCGCTACGCGAATAGCGCCGCGTCGACTTGCAGCGCACCGAGCGGCTCTAGCACACCGCCCACCCCACCACGACGACTTTTGTCAGTCGTCGGAAGCGTTGGCTTCCGGCTCGGAGTCGCCCGTGGGAGAGGCCCCCTCGGCAGCCGCTCCACCCGCCGACTCTTTCACGGGGAAGGTCGTGCCCAGGTATTTGTCGAGAAAACGTTTGAAGCCCAAGCGCGCGTTGCGATCGTAGACCTGCTCTGGCCGCAGAGACTCACGCCAAATCTCGTTGACGTCCGGCGGTAGCCATGAAGAGTCTTTGAGCGATAGCCAGCGCTTCCCGTCGGGCGTTCGGAACTCGGCGCGCACCATCAACCCCAATCCAACGTAAACCCCACGGGGTCGCTGGGTGGTGTAGCCGCCCGACATCTCGGTGGTATAGCTCACGAATAGCGTCGGCTTGTCCACCGCGGGTGGCTTGCCAAAACCTTCCTCAAACTTCCCAGGAACGAACTTGATGATTTCCTCAGGGAACAACGGCTGCAAGTGATCAATGATGGCTTTGGCTGCCTCCTGCTCACGCGGTAGGGCATGCTTTTCGCCCAAGTACTGCGCGGGCAAGGAGGATGGGCCGGTATAGTACGCGCTACGCCGGATGGAGGTGTCGGCACGCTCCGCGCTGCGCGGGATGTTTCGGCGGAAACGTACCTCAACGGCTGGGCCATTCTTGTTGGAGTACTCCAAGATCTTGCGAAACAGCAGGTGTGCCTCTTCGCCGGTGTCCGTGGCGGCGACAAACCGTTCATGCGCCACCTCAAATACCTGCGTACGAGCCGCCTGAAGCTGAGGCAGGATGCTCTGGTGACGTGGGTGGGCTTGCTTGAACTCCGCAATCGCGGCGAGGGTGCCCTTCCGCTTCACTTCCTCCAGAGCCTTCAGCAGCTCCTTGTGAAGCACAGCCTCAATCTCAGGCATGATCTTCGAGTCGGGATTCGCCTCGATGTATTGCTCCACCGCATCCAGCGAGCCGACGGTGGCTTGGAGCTCTGCACGCGGCAAAAGCAACTCTCGAACGTCCGCGCGCTCGCCACCGCGGGCCAAGTAGTCTCGGTAGGCCTGCGCGGTGTCCTGCTTGCGGGCCTCCGCATAGAGGGCTTGCTTGCCAAATGTGTTGCGAACGCCAAAGCCAATCGCCCCGAGGACGAGGCCCACGACCAGACCAACCGTGTAGCGCATCACGCGCTGGTCCGCTGGCTTTCGGATGGGGTCTTTCGAAGACAGCGGGTTGGAAAACCCCGAATCACGAATCGGATCCAAAGCCGCGAGTTCGCGGCGATTGTGCATCGCGTACGCTTTCTGAAAGCGCGCCTTGAAGCTGTCAATCTTCTCTTGCAGAGCCCCGAGTTCCAGACCTGCGGGCACGCTGAAGACGAAGCTCCGACTGCTGAATGCCAACTTGACGGAGCGCTCCCCCTGGGCACTCACCGACTTGAGGTCCGCGATCGGAAAGAGTTGCAAGTGCTCGTCGTGGGCAACAAACACTCCGCACGGGAAAAAATAGCTTCCAAGCCGGTAAGGAAAACGCAAGTGACTTGCCCGCGCCCAGGTGAACCCCATCAATCCGAGCCCGGCGGCGCCAGCGCACAAGGCGTAGACGAGTACGAACCAAACAGGCTGAATGGCGTAGCTGCTCTCGAGATCGGCATAACCGACGGTGAGCGCCATGATCAGGCCGACCGTGCCGACGACCAATAGAATCAACCAGCCAGCGCCGACGCTTCTAGCGGCTGGTGCGAACAGCACGACTTCCGGGACACCTCGCCCGGTGGCGGACGCCAGAAAGCGATCCTGCACCGGACGGGACAGACTGTAGAAGTCAAACCGAGTCCGCACCTGGCTGACACGGTCCTCCGCCGCGCTGTCAAATGGGGCGCTGTCAAATGGGGCGCTGGACGAAGGCGCCGAGGAAGAAGGCCCGAAATTCTGCGCTCCTCCAGCCTGCGCTTCTACCGGCATCCCAGCGCCCCCTGCGTCGGCCTTTTCCTCGGCACTCTGCTTGTCGGCACCGTTGCTCATGCGAGCGCCATCCTAGCCCGGCAGATTCCAAATGGGGTCATTTTGTGAGTCCAGGCGCGCGCCGCGCCGCAGGCGACGAGCGTCATCACCGCCCGCTGACGCCGCTGGGGGCGATCTCGCAGCAACACGCGCACAGGCTCCGCTTGGGATCCACCTCGGATGAAGTGAGAGCCTCCCGGACAGCACCACGAAAACAGTTCATGACCGATCTATGAGAGCGCATGACAGCCCCGTTGCTAACCCGATTGCCCCGATCTGATTAGCTTTTTCGTTGCCCACATGGCAGACACATGGCCCCTGACATCCCACAGCACTGCACAATACCCGCGGCGTTGAAAAGCCATGCAAAAGATGGCGAACCTCGCAACTTTTTCCAGGTGCCTTGAAACTCGCGGGAAGCTGGTGTGAAATCACCCTAGCTTTTAGCTCCTTCGTGTCTCGGCGCTCCAACAACTTTTTGCGCAGGGGCACTGCACCCGGGGGGTCGGTGAGGCGTTTCTTGAAGTCGAAGGTATTAATTAAGGCGAGAGGCGTGGCGTTAAAGGGGCTGGGCGTACTGGCGTTTTGCGCATTGCTGTTGGCAGGCTGCCAAGGCGGGGCTCGCCCCTTGCCTCAGGAGCTTAACGCCGAGGGCGTCGACGGCGGACGGGTCGACTTAGACCGCTGCGCTCGACCCAACGACGATTGCCCCTGTGATGAGCCAGGTGAGACCTTGGAGTGCGGTAGCACGCAGCGCAAGGCTGACAGCTACGTGTGGTGTTCTCTGGGCACCCGCACGTGCGAGGCCGGTCGCTGGAGCGAATGCACCGGCGACCGACTGTTCGAGGTCGATCTGGAGCAGGTGAGACCCAGCAAGAAGCTGAAACCCCTGGCGCTCGCGACAACCTGTGAAGAAAATCCCTGCGATCCCTATTGTCTGAATTTCGATGACGATCCTTCGGACATCGACCTGCCTGACGGGGGCCCCCTGATCAGCACCCCGGATGGGATTGAGCTGCAGCGGGTGCCGCCCGACAGCACGGACAGGGATGCCTGTGAATCGATTGAGGTCGTGCCTTCACCGCAGACGTTTGTGGTGACCGGGTTTCGCAATCGTGTAGTGGGGGGCCCGGAGGTGGGCCCTCCGGCTCTCTTGGGAGAGTACTTCAATCGCAGAGGCGCAAGTATCCCCAGCGACTGGGTGCCGGACGGAACCAGAGCCGATGAAATGATCGACTTCAACTGGGGGAATGGCTCCCCTGGCGTGACCAACATCGGCAGCGATGACTTCTCCGTGCGCTGGACGGGCTACATTACACCTCCGGAGACTGGCTCCTACCGCTTCTATGCGGTCGGTGACGACGGCGTCCGTCTATGGGTTAACGGATCGCAGTTGATCAATGCGTGGGTCGACCAGGCACCCACGGAATATGCGTCTGCCAGCGTGACCCTCACCCGCGGACAATTCTATCCGTTTCGAATGGAGTATTACGACAATGGGGGCGGCAGTACGGTGCGCCTACGTTGGGAAGGACCTGGAACCGCGGGTAAACAAGCGATCGCGCCCCAGTACTTTCAGAAGCCCCCCACTCCAGTCAGCGGCTTGATCGGAGAGTACTTCGACCGCAGAGGCAGTAGCATCCCCGCCGACTGGACCCCAAACGCGACGCGGGCTGACAACCAGATCAATTTCAGATGGGGCACCAACAGCCCCGGCGTTGGCGGCGTGGGCAATAATGATTTCTCCGTTCGCTGGACCGGCTACATCAAGGCCCCAGGCACGGGTGACTTCAGGTTCTACACGTTCACTGACGACGGCGCTCGATTTTGGCTCAACGGAGTGCGTATCATCAATGATTGGAACGACCACGGCCCCCAGGAAACGGGCTCGACTATAGTTCGACTGGAGCAAGGTCGGTACTACCCCTTCAAGCTGGAGTACTACGATGCCAGTTCGGGAGCTGTCGCCCAGCTGCATTGGGATGGGCCGAACACGGGCGGAAAGAACATCATCCCTGCCGCCGCGTTTGAGCTCCCTCCAGAGGAGGTGGACGACGCCGATATGGACGGCGAACCCGACGACAGCCCACTGATTGTGGAGCCCGCCGTGGGCGACTATGACGTGCAGGCCGTCCCCGATGGCTGTTTCACCGGCGAGATAGAGGCAGCCTGGTCGATTGACTCTCCGGACCGCGCAGTGATCGATCAGACTGGCGGTTTTCGCGTGCTTGCTCCGGTCGCTGGCGACGTCGAAATCCAGGCTTTCGCCGGCTCTCTGGCGGCCACCGGGGTCGCCCGAGTAGTCGTGAACATCCGCGATGATGGCGACGTATCGCAAGACACCTCCGATGAATTTGACGGTCCCGGTTCGGCCCCTGATGACGTGGTTGTGCTCTATCCGTACCGAGACACGGTGTTCCCGTTGGGTCTACGACCTCCTGTTATCCAGTGGGATCCAGGCGCGCGCGCCGCGGACGCTGTGCGCGTGGCACTCAGATACCCAGCTGGCTCGGACGAACCCACGTTCTTGTACGAACAAATCAAACCTGAAGGAACTCCACCGCGCGCAGCGATCCCCCCCGAAGTCTGGAAAGCCTTCGAACAAACCGCAAAGGGCCAGGGCGCGGAATACATCGTCCAGCGCCTGTTCGGCTCCACCCTTGGCGAAGAGCAGGTTCGCCCCATCCGCTTCGCGCAAGCTCCGCTGCGGGGGCAGATCATCTACACGGAGTATGGCCGTTCCGACTTCCACGCGAACATCATGTCCGCGGACCCCGGGTCTGCCGAACGCGCGCGCAACATGTTCAACACTGGCGGTTGTCCTGTCTGCCACTCGGTCTCAGCCAACGGCAAGATCTTCGCTACGGCGGATCGTAGTTGGGGAGCCTCCGGTGGTGTATCTCGGATCAACGCGGATGGCACCTTCTCGGAGCTATCTGACTACCCGAACGAAAACCAATACCGCACCGGAGCCGATGATTGGCGCGGTTTCGGCTGGGCGCCGCTCACTCCAGACGGCGAGTTCGCTCTCGCCGCTAACAACGTCTGGGGCAACTCGCGCGAGCGAGTCGTGGGCATCAACGCCGGTGCGGTCTCCGTCCCCGACGCCATGGTTTCCGGAGGTAGCGGGATCGGTCTCCGCGCCGAGTATTTCCGCAACGACAACTTCAGCGGCGTACCATGGCTGCGAACAGACCCAATCATCGATTTTGATTGGGGAGCAGGCGCCCCTGGTCCCATGCCGAGCTCCGCGTTCTCCGTCAGGTGGCAAGGCAGCATCCAACCCTACTACTCGGAGACGCACACCTTTGAGCTGGAGGTTGAAGGCGGCGTTCGGCTTTCGATCGCTGGTCAGGTATTGATCGACAACCTGAGCAACGAAAACGCCCGCACCTACAGCGGCGAGATCGAGCTGGAGCGCGGGGAGTTCTACGACATTGAGCTGCAATACAAGGATGCGAGCGGGAACGCTAAGGTTCGCTTGTTTTGGAGCAGTCCCTCAACACCCAGACGAATCGTCCCTCAAACACAGCTGGACTGGGATGACTTGGCGCACGGGGTCCAAGTCAGCTACTTTGGCAACAACAGCTTCCAGAACCAGCTATTCGCGCGAACCGAACCAGTGTTGGCAGCGAACTGGGGCGTTTACTCTCCGCGACTAGACGTAGGCAACGACAACTTCAGCTCGGTCTGGACCACCAGACTGGACGCCCCCCAGCCCGGCCTTTACACCATCTGTGCCTCCGCAGACGAAGATGTGCGAGTGTTCCTGGACGCACAGCTGGTACTGGACCGGGGCATCGCCTGCAGCAATCAGCTCAACCTGAGCGCAGGACTGCACGACCTGCGCGTCGAGCATCGAGAGTTGTCAGGCAGTGCACAGCTGCAGATTGACTGGGAAATCGAAGTCGCCGGAAATGTGGTCGTCCCGCGGCAAATGATCCCGCACGAACGCTTGTTACGGCCCGACGCACCGCCCACCAGCGGGCTCCTGGTCACGTACTACGATAGCCGCAACTTCAACGCAGGCCTGACTACCAATCCGACTTCGCCCGCCGCAGTACGCCGCATCGAACCCGTGATCGACCACGACTGGGGCAACGAGGTGGATCGCGCCGAATGGCAGCTACTGACCAGCAACACCGACCTCAGCGCCCGTTGGACCGGCTCGTTGATCTCGCCTTGTACGGGCGTCAGTGAGTTCGAGCTCGACAAGGACGATGGCGCTAGCCTGTGGCTGAACGGCATTCGCGTGGCTTCCCGTCCAACCTGGGGCCCCGTTGTGGGCGCCTTCTACATGGAAGAAGGCGAGCGCTACGAGCTGAAGTACGAGTGGGATCAAGGCAACGGTGGCTCAGCGGCGCGCCTGCGCTGGAAACCTTGTGGAGCGGGCAATTTCACGGTCGTGCCGAGCAACGTGCTGCGCCCTGATGGCGGGCGCCAAACCGGAGGCTACGTGCGTTCAGGAGGCGAAAATGCCTCTGGCACAGACTACTTCGTGTGGTCCACGCCGGACAATCCTGGACAGGCCCCCATCGACGTGACCAACAGCTCCAGCGGCAAATGGGGTTTGGCTGGCGCCACGATGATGGTCCCCAGTTTCGCCCCGGATGGCTCCAAGCTGGTGTTCGTGGATGGTGATCAGGCAGGGAATGCCGGCTGGCGCAAAGGCTTGAGCACTTTCGAGTTCGACCAAACTTCGCGCGTGTTCAAGAACCGGCGCACGATCGTCAATCATTGGCCTTTTGGCGATGTGATCAAGTGGCCTACGTTTGAGAGCGATTCTCGGAGCGTCATATTCAGCGCGTCCCCCCCCGCGACCTTCTGCTGCACCAACACCTGGACGCGCTATGGCTACATGGCTCCAACCGACTACTACGAAACGCCTGGAAGGCTCTTTTCAGTGGACGCGGAGAGCAGCAACCCCATTGCCACCTATCTGGCGCGCGCCAGCCTTGGCGAGCGTTCTGAAGACGCGAACAAGGCTTGGCAACCCACAATGCTACCGGTGTCTGCCGGAGGTTATCGTTGGGTGGTCTTCACTAGTTCTCGCCCCTACGGCAACACTCTGAACTTGGACTCACAAGAAGACTATACGGACCCTGACAACTACAACTCGATGCTCGATTTCAGGTCGATCCAAAGCCAACTCTGGATTGCAGCGATCGACGACGAGACGAGCGCCGACCAGGACCGCAGCTATCCGGCATTCTGGCTGCCGAACCAGAACTACTCGGAAGATCCCGCCGACGGCTTCATCAACGAACGCGGCTTCTGGGCGCTGGATCCCTGTAAGCCGACGGGAGACGGGCCCGAATCAGAATGTGAGGTCGCGGAGGATTGCTGTGGCTATCCTGGCGAAGCGACCTGCCGCATCGACACGCCGGTGACGGTGCCAGTGACTCGGCACTGCCAGCCGTCCGCCTCCCTCGACAGTTGCACACTGCCGGGGGGTGAGTGTTTGGACACCGACGAATGTTGTCCAGGTACGGTATGCGCCGACGGCGTCTGCACCGAGCCCCCAGAGTTCGATACCTACGTGCCTGCGAACTTCGAGCGCGTGTACGAAGCGGACTGTGGGATTGACGCAGCCGCCGAGTGGCATTTCTTCGACTGGAAGGCGGAGACCCCTGCCACCGGCTCCTTCATCGAATTCTACGTACAGACAGCAGACGATCCGGATGACTTCTACAGCTTGCCTCCAGCGCCGGAATCAGCGGCATTCCCAGGCGTCTTCTTGCTCGCGCGAGTTGAAGGCCCGCAGGATCCCAACGTCTGGACCGGGGTGGATGTCGGAGCATTGTTCAAAAAGCTCGAGGTCATCGAGAAGCCATTCCTGAAGATCACCATCCGCTTTTCCCCCAACGAAGAGCTCGATGCTTCGCCGGTCTTGCGAGACTTCCGGATGACGTTCAGCTGTCCCCCAGCCCAGTAAACGAGTACCATCACGCTGGACGCGGTACGATCACGGACCAGAACACTGACCCACTGATACACGGAGGAGCCAACCACGCCGATGCTTCGAGTCCCTGCACGTCTAGCCGGATTTGCGCTGCTTTGGGCAATGACTTCAGTCGCCTGCTCCAGCGATTCTCGGCCCGCTCCGGACGATTCCGACGGCAACAACCCATCTGACGACGACATAGACGATGACAACGGCGATGACGACGACGCAGACGATGACGACAGGTCCGCCGGCGACGCCGGCAATAGCCACGTCCCCACTGCACTCGACGCCGGTCTGGATGCATCTGCCGGAGAGGTTTTCAATCGCGGAGAGGGCCCCCTGCCGGACCCCTTCGGCGATGTGCCAACAACGATGGCGGATGCAGGCGTCCTGGCTCCGTCGGAGTGTAGCCAGGACTTCAGTTGGGGAGCGGGTTCGACTCCGAGCGGACTGGAGACCGTTATCACCGACGCTCTGCTCGACG
>JBNLEN010000036.1:0-44962 GCA_050304975.1 Polyangiaceae bacterium | reverse complement strand
TGAGGTTGATTCTGGCCAGTTGGTGAGCAAGTCCATCCGCATCAAAGAGCCGGCGGAGCGCGCTCTAGCGGTCGAGATTCTGCAGTTCCCTCAGGTGCTGGAGGGGGTAGCCCGAGCTCTGGAGCCACACCGGCTCTGCAACTATTTGTACGGTGTAGCATCCCGGTATCACACGTTCCATGAACGGTGCCGGGTGCTGAATGCAGAGACCGAGGCTGAGCGCGCTAGCCGGTTGGCGATCTGTGCGCTGGTTGCTCGCACCCTGCGCACAGGCCTCGAATTGCTCGGCATCGAAGCCATTGAGCGGATGTGATGTTGGGGGGTTGACGAAACGATGCCGAAGATCGCACTGTTCGACATGGACAAGACGCTGGTGCGCAAAGATACCGCCAGCCTGTTCATTCGCTACGAGTACGATACTGGCATGACCAGCAAAAGCCGCGTGGCGCAGGTCATGTATTGGAATATGCTCTACACCATCGGCGTGATGAACGTGCAGGGCGTCGCCGAAAAGGTGCTGCAATGGTACAAGGGACGCAGCGAGGTGGATCTACGCTCGGAGACCGCCAAGTGGTTTCAAGAGCGCGTTGTGCACCACATCACCGACCACGCACGTGAAGCGGTTGAACGCCACCTTCAGGCCGGGGACATCGTGGCTATCTGCAGCGGCGCCACTGTCTACGCTTGCGAGCCGACGGCGAAAGAGCTGAGGATCGAACATATCATCTGCAGCGAGCTTGAGGTTGAGGAGGGTCTGCTCAATGGCAAAGCGATTGAGCCGCTATGCTACGGGCAGGGTAAGCTGACCCGCGCGTTGAGTTTCATCAGTGAGCACGAAGGGACTCTGAAGGACACCACGTTCTACAGCGATAGCATCACCGACCTACCGCTGCTGGAAGCAGTGGGAACCCCGATCGCAGTCAATCCTGATCCGCGTCTTCGGCGCCTAGCTGAACGTCGCGAGTGGCGTATCGAACACTGGACCCAAGCGGCGCCGGAAGAGTAGCGGGCATGGCCGCCGAGTACGGGCGTTTGCAGCCCGTCGAGCTGTCGGGGTGGGGTCAGCCCTTGATACGGATTGCCCAAGTGAGCTTGGCAATGCTCTTCAGCACGTTGGGCACCCGGCGAAACAAATTGATCGAGGGCGGACGCTTCTCTTTCACCCGAATCGGGATCTCCAGAACCACCAGATCGCGACGATAGGCCCGGATCACCATTTCGCTCGCGAACACGTCCTTGTTCACCAAGCACGCTTCGACGATGGGCAGTACCTTGTCCCGGCGGAACGCCTTCAGCCCGTGCGTGTCCGTGCCCTTGAACCCCAGCAGTCCGCGCAGCAGCGAGGTGTACGCAATGCTGGCGACGTGGCGCAGCAGCGGTCGCTCATCGCTCGCGCCGTCGATCAGTTTGGAGCCGATCACCATGTCGGCGGCGCCGGAACGCAACGTCTGCACCGCGCGTTGGTGAAAATCGGTGTCACACAGATCGATCTCGTCACACAGGACGATTTCGGCGCGGGTCTTGATGATCCCCGTGCGCAGCGCTTTGCCGTAGTCCGGCTCTCCCGCAGTGATGAAACCCACTTCCGGGTATTTCTCGCTCAGCTCGCGGGCGAGCGCTACGGTCCCGTCAGTGGAGCCGTTTTCCGCCAGGATGATCTCGTAGTTCCAGCCCAGCGGCTTGAGGCGCTCCCGGAGATCGACCACGGCAGAGTGCAATATCCCTTCCTCGTTGTAGATTGGGATCACAATGGCGACGTCCGGGCGCTGCGCGGTCATCTCACTGCTGGCCTGGTTGCCCGTAGCGCTCGCGTCCGGCTGCTCGTTGGTGGCCTCGTTGCTGCTCATAAACCAGGCGGTGATCGTCCAATCTAGGCGATTTGTAAAGCCCGTTATTGACCTGAGCCGAGGCGGCCTTAAACCTACGACGGTGATCCGCCAAGACTACATCATGCGGGCGATTGAGCAGCTGGCTCAGGCGATCGCGCGGATTGTGGGTCTGCGGCAGAAAGACGCACAGCAGGCATTGGAGGAAGTTCAGAAAGCGAAGGACTCGCTGCCTTTGGTGCCTGGGATGCTGGAGCGCACCCCGCCAGCTTTACTGGCACGTCTGGTGCCATCGGCGGAGCTGCGGGAAAAGCTCGCAGAATTGTACGAGCTCGAGTCTCAGCTGCACAAGCAGCAGGGCAACGTGAAGGCGGCGCTGAAAGCGCTTCAGAGCTGCGCTGCTCTCAGGGCCGCCGCTGACTAGTGCGCTTCCTTCCAGTTGGCTCCGCTGCCCACGTCGACCACCAACGGCACGTCGAGTGGATGGACGTTTTGCATGGCGTCGCGCACTTTGGCTTTGGCTTCGTCCACTTCAGCTTTTGGAACCTCGAACACCAATTCATCGTGGACGGTTAGCAGCATGCGAGAACCTGGCGTGACGGGTTCGCCCAGCTTCAACATCGCAAGCTTGAGCAGATCCGCCGCGGTGCCTTGAATGGGCGTATTCATCGCGACGCGCTCTGCTGCCAGCCGGCGCGCCCGGTTTTCGCTGTTGATGTCGGGTACGATGCGCTGTCTGCCGAGCAGCGTGCGCACGACGCCGCTGGCGCGGGCGGTCTGCAGCGTCTCGTCCATGAACCGGCGGACGCCTTCATAGCGGCGGAAGTAAGCGGCAATGAACTGCCCAGCCTCCATGCGCGAGATCCCCAGACTCTTGCCCAGAGCGCTATCGCCCTGACCATAGATCACGCCGAAATTGACGGCCTTGGCTCGGCGTCGGAGCTCCGCATCGACTTCGTCCTCATCAACTTCGAAGATTTCCATGGCCGTGCGCAAGTGAATGTCCTGCCCGGTCTTGAAAGCATCCAGAAGCACCGCATCCTGCGAAAGGTGCGCCAGCACGCGCAACTCCACCTGGCTGTAGTCGGCACTGACCAGCTCGAAGCCTTTGGGCGCGATAAATGCCTCGCGAATATTGCGGCCTAGCTCGGTGCGGATGGGGATGTTTTGAAGGTTCGGATCGCTGGATGACAGACGTCCAGTGGCGGCCACGTCTTGATGCCAGCGGGTATGCAGGCGTCCTGTTTTGGGGTTCACCAGCGTTGGCAATGCATCGATGTAGGTGCCCTTGAGTTTGGCCAACTGTCGGATTTCCAGGATGACGGCGGGGAGCTCGTGCTCAGACGAGAGGTGCTCCAAGGTTTCCGCGTCCGTGGAGCGCGACGTCTTGGTCCGTTTCAACGGCTTGAGCTTGAGTTCGTCAAACAGCAGCTTCTCCAGCTGTCTCGGTGAGTTGACGTTGAATTCTTGTCCGGCGATTTCGTGGGCTTTCTTCTCCAGCTCAATCAACTGCTGACCAAGTCGCTCGCCTAGCTGCTTCAGTGCAGCGCTGTCGAGTAGAATGCCCACTTGCTCCAATTGTGCCAGCAGGTTGCACAGCGGTAGCTCGATCTCGTTCCAGAGCTTGTCTAAGACCTCTTCTTCGAGGCGTTGCAGTAGAGGCTGCCACAGGTTCTGCAAGATCTCGGCGCGAGCTGCGGCGTAGCTGCAGGCATCCTCGACGGCCACTTCATCCAGCTGCAGCTTTTTGCGGCCCTTGGTCTTTACCAGATCCGCCTCAGGGGCCAGGCTCGCGCCCAACTCCGCCTGGGCCAAGTGCTCCAGCGCATGACCGCCCGACGGATCTGCCAGGTAAGCGGCCAACATCGAGTCGAACGCGCAGCCCCCAAGGTCGATCCCCCGCTGTTGGAGTAGCACCAACAGACTCTTGACGTCATGTCCCCCAAGCTCCAACTCGTCGACTTCGAGAGCGTTCAACCAGGTTGCCAACTGTGCAGGCTTCAGCTGCGTTGGCGCCCCCATGTAGCGATGCTCTAGAGGTACGTAAAAACCGGTGCCAGGTTTTGCGCTCAGCGCCAGACCCACCAAGGTCGCGACCATGGGAGCGCCCCCCATGGTGACCGGAAACAAGCACAGCCGCCGCGTTTCGCGGAGCTGCTTGGCTAGTGGCTCCAAGGCTTCGAGGTTGGAAACGCACGTCAACTCCGCCGGGGCTCGGGGCTGCTTTTTGATTTTCTTGCCCCTCGGGGCCCCCGGGCTCGAAGGGCTTTGCTTTTCTTGTGCTTCTTTGGCCAAGGTGCCCAGATGCCGCTGAAACCCGAGCTCGTCATACAAGGCGCGTAGCGTCTCGGCGTTGCGTCCCCGGTAGGCGAGCTTGTCGACATTGAACTCCAGCTCAATGTCGTCGCGAAGGGTGACCAAGTCGCGACTTAGGTATGCCTGATCTTTGTTTTCAATCAGGGTTTCTTTGAGCTTCTTGCGCTTGATCTCATCGACATGGGCGTAGATGCCGTCCATGTCGGCGTAGTCGTTGATCAGCGTTTGGGCAGTCTTGGGTCCAACGCTCGGCACGCCAGGCACGTTGTCCGAGCTATCACCCATCAGCGCTAGCACGTCGCGGATCTGGGCGATCTCCACGCCAAAGCGCTCTTTGACTTCCGGAGGTCCGAAGACGCGGTTGCGCATCGTGTCCCACATGAGCACGTCGTCGCCGACCAGCTGCATCAGATCTTTGTCGGCGCTGACGATGACTGCCTTGAGTCCTGCTTGGCGGCAATGCTTGATGGCGCTGGCGATCAAGTCGTCCGCTTCGAAACCATCCTTTTGGAAGCGGGGCAGGGGAAAGGCTTCGATCAGCTGGTCGACACGCTGGATCTGTTGGCGCAAGTCGTCCGGTGGCGGCGGGCGGTTAGCCTTGTATTGCGGGTAGAGCTTCTTTCGAAAGGTGGTCGTGCGCGAGTCCATCGCGACTGCCAACAGTTGGGGCTGACACTGGCGTAGCATCTGCTCCAGCATGTTGACCGTGCCTAGGACGGCGTGCGTCGGTTCACCACTCGGACTATTGAGAGGCGGAATGGCGTGGTAGGCGCGGTACACGTACCCACTCAGATCGACGATGTAGAGTACGTCGTCGCTGCCGGCTTCAAATAAGCTGCTGCCCATAGCAGTCCGCGTCTAACGTCCCGCCTGCAGCCCCGCAATGCAAATCCCACTCCACGCCAGGTCCCCGCAAGAAGTCGCGGGCCCTGGAGCATCGGGAAGGCGAGCAAATTGCCTGCGATCCCGCAGCGGAGCTGCTAGGTTAGGCTTGAAATGTCCAGTGTTCACGAGCCTGAGGTGGGGCAGGTCGTTGCTGACAAATACCGGCTGACCAAGCTGCTCGGTAGGGGAGGCATGGGGAGCGTCTGGGAGGGCGTGCACACCAGCTTGGGCACACGTGTGGCCGTCAAGTTCATCGAAGCGGCGTTCGCCAAGCAACCGGAGGTGCGAGACCGCTTCATGAACGAAGCCCACGCCGCCGCTCGGCTGCAGAGCAAGCACATCGTGCAGGTATTCGACCATGGCGTCACTGCCGAAGGGCGCCCGTATATCGTGATGGAATACCTGTCCGGAGAGCCATTGGATGCGCGTCTGGCGCGCGAGGGCACGCTCAGCTTGGGGGACACGGCGACCATCTTGCTTCAGCTGTGTCGAGCCATGCAGCGGGCGCACTCTGCTGGGATCGTGCATCGAGACCTCAAACCGGAGAACGTGTTTTTGGTCTGGGATGAGGAAGACCAGCGGGACATCGTCAAGGTGGTGGACTTCGGCATCGCCAAGTTCACCGGAGAGTCGGGCATCAGTTCGTCGACGCGTACCGGGACTGTGCTGGGCACCCCCCATTTCATGAGCCCCGAGCAGGCTCGAGGATTGAAGGACGTGGATGCGCGCAGTGACGTTTGGTCGATCGGGGTGATCGCCTATCGTTGCGTGACCGGTGGCTTGCCTTTTGACGGAGAAGCGGTCGGTGATCTGCTGGTGAAGATCTGCACCCAGCAGCCTTCGCCCGCGTCCGAGTCGGTGCCTCTGCCTCGCGCGTTCGATGAGTGGCTGGCGACGAGCCTGGCCAAGGAGCCCCAAGACCGCTTCCCGTCGACCAGGGAACAAGCGGCAGCTCTACGGGCCTTGGTCGACGCCGCTGGCGTTCAGACCGCAGGTAACGCTGGGTTGCCCGTTCAAGTGAACGAAACGAGTCCGACCCAGTTGGACACGGCCGCCGGCGTCACTGCCGCTGCGATCGCCGGGCTGCCCTCGAGTCCACGTAGCGCAAGACTGATCACTCTGGTCGCTATCGCGGCTGTGGCTTTGATCGGCATGGCGCTGACGCTCAACTGGCTAGGCACTGGCGCTGACTCGTCAGACGCCGTGGCTGGGGCAGATCCGACCGCCGCCGCCACGTCCGCGTCGCATCCCTCAGATGTGGCCAACGCCGGGGATGCAGCCGAAGGGGCTTCGGACGCGCCGGTGGTGACGCCGGCGTTGGGAGCGGCTTCCGCAGGGGGTCAACAATCGGCTAGCGGGCCTAGTCGCGAAGGCGATGAGGCGACGGCTGGGCCGGGCGCGCCCGTCGACCTGGTCGCGACCGAGCCCGCGGCGACGAGTAGTCCGCCGCCGCCAACAAGGCCTGGGAAGCCCCGGGTTAGCGTGCCTCGAGTCGCGAAGCCGCCGCCCAGCCCCGCCGAGCGCCCGAAGAAGGTTCAGGAAGACGAGCTCGGATACTAGCCCGAAGCGGCGCACCGGAACGCGACCGGTTCACCCGATCTGGGTCTGGATCGAGGTAGGTGTGCGTTTACTATAGACTTTTTGGCTTCGGGCAGTACTCTTCCAAATGTGGGGACAGGTCTCACTAAATGGATCGAGACGGTCGCGTTAGCGGCTGGGTCGAACTGTGGCTCTCGCGCCGCTTGGGCGCAAGTGCCGTTGAGAAGCGCATGGGGGTGCAAATGACCAAAGCCGATATCGTGCACGCGGTGTACTCGAAGCTTGGAGGCTTTTCGAAAAAGGAGGCTGCCGACCTGGTGGACTTGGTTTTCGAGACGATGAAAGAAACATTGGGTCGCGGAGAGAAGATAAAGATCTCTGGGTTCGGCAACTTCGTGTTGCGCGACAAGCGTCAGAGGCAAGGCCGCAATCCGCAGACCGGCGAGCCAATCACTATCACCGCTCGCCGCGTGTTGAACTTCAAAGCAAGCCAACTGCTGAAGCAGTCCTTGAACGACGAAGAGGGCGCTGACGACGCCACGACGCCGGCGGAAACCCAGGCCCCCGCAGCAGCATCCGAAGATTGAGTTGACGGGCGGCCCCATCAGCCGTTGAGTTAAGGCCAATGAGCAAGTCCTCGCCTGAACTCGTCAAGCTCTACTACCGAATTGGTGAAGTGGCGCGCATCGTGGGCGTTCAGCCCCACGTTCTGCGCTACTGGGAAACGGAGTTTCGGACGATTCGGCCGCAGAAGTCGAGCAAAGGTCAGCGCATCTACTCGCGTCGCGATGTGGAGAAGCTACTGCGAGTCAAGGACTTGCTCAAAAACCAAGGCTTCACGATCGCGGGGGCGAAGCGGCGTCTGAGACAGCCTGAGCAAGAAGCAGAGGGCGAGCGAGCCGAACCCGAGTCTGCGTCCGCAGAAGTCGCAAACAGGCCCGATGTTGGCGACGGCGCCAAGGTCCAAAAGCACGCCCCAAAGGATGAGTCGGCGCCGGTGCCAGCTGCCGAGCTCAACTCGAACCTGGAGGCGCCAATCTCCGCTAGCAAGCCCCTGGCAGCGAAGACATTGCGCAAAGCATTGGTGGCGTTGCGTCGCGACCTGATCTCACTGCAAGAACGATTTACCAGAGCTGACGTGAGCTACGCGCTCACCGCATCCGCAGAGCGGCTCGATGGCTCGCCTGATGAGCGCACTGAGCTGGAGACTGAGGGGCTGATCATGGTGGGCCGCAAGGGGCGTAAAGACGGGCGGCCGGACACGTCCGGTACGCGCAGGGACAGCTGAGCATTTTCCCTCGCTTCCCTCGTGACGGTTGGTTGGCCCAAGTTGCTAGGACAAGCAACGACCGACACTCACGGGACTCCGGCTTGACTACGCCGCGCCAAAGATCAACACCCACAACCTCAACTGTGTCGGAGGATCGAAATGGCTGAAGGCCTGAATAAAGTCATGCTGCTCGGAAATCTTGGAGCAGATCCGGAGCTACGAGTTACGTCTGGAGGGCAGTCAGTGCTCAAGCTTCGCTTGGCGACGTCAGAGACGTACTTGGACAGGAACCGCGAGCGGCAAGAGCGAACCGAATGGCACAACGTCGTGATCTGGGGAAAGCGCGCCGAAGGTCTAGCCAAGATCGTGACGAAGGGAACTCGGCTGTTCATCGAAGGGGGATTGCGGACCTCCAGCTATGACGACCGAGATGGCAACAAGCGCTACCGCACCGAGATCGTTGCGTCCAACGTGATCCTCACTGGCGGCGGCGGACGCGGCGGCTCGCGTGACAGCTATGATGCACCGTACGAATCAGAGGCGCCGCGCCCAGCATCTTCTCCGGCCCCGAATGCCGGCTACAATGACGGCTACGGTGCTCCTCCGGAAGACGACGACATTCCCTTCTGAGGGCCGCACGCCCATGCTCGCACCGCCGGCCGCGGAGCGGCGCCTCTCAAGTCAGACGCACTCGCCTTTAGCGCTGCTGATCGGCGTGTGTGTTCTGTTGCTGTGCTGCGGGTGCGAAGGGTGCCAGCGCACGGAGGGTGCCGCGGCCGCGCCTGTCGCTACGGCGGCCAAACCTGGTCCCCATCGGATCCAGCCCCCCGAAAACTTGATCGCGGAGTTGGTGATCCCTCAGCCACAAGCGTCTTGGTCCCACGTGCGGGCGGGCCTAGGCCCGACTGCCGCGCTGTTGCCTGCCAAGTACCCCTTGCTGCTGGCGAAGTTGCTGGCGGCGTCACCGGTGCTCTCTGGTCGTTTTCTGCCCGACTTGCCAGCCGTTGGTGCCCTGGCTGGCGACGCACAACAAGTGGATTGGGTTATCGGTTTTCGCGTCCACAGCGGCGCTGAGCTAGTGGCGGAACTGACTACCGGGAGTGACGCCCCCTTCAAGGCGGAATCGCTGGAGAGAGTCGTGCTGCTCAACCACGCTGGAGAGCACGCGTTCGGCGTGGCCAACAATCACCTGTTCGTCGCCTCGAGACGCGACGCTTTGGTGAGCTTGGCGGCCTACGCCAGTCAGATCGTGCCTCGAGCGGAGCAGACCAGCGCGGCTGCGGTGGTGACATTTCGCCACCATTTCGGGGAATTTTTGCGCGAGCGTTTGACGCTCGTTTCAAAGTCTTGGTTGGACACGCTGGCTCAGCAGCTGAGCGAACAGAAACAACGGCAGGGCAGTGCCTCCAATGGACGGCCCGATCTGTTGATGAGAAATCTCGAACAGCTCGTGCAAACTGTATCGACTGACGTTGCCAGTATCAGAGCAGGGCGCCTCGAGCTGACTATCGACGCTCAAGAGATTGAGTTGAAAGGCGATTTCGAAATGTCGGAGCTGCCGGAGGCGTCCGCCGAGCCCTGTGCTGCTCTGGGGCAACTTCCAGCCTCAACGTCGTCGTTTTTGTTGCTAGCCAGCATGGCCGGAGGCCAGGACGCTGAGTTGGCGGGGGGGCATTGGTCCGATGTGCTGTTGCCAGAGAATGTGAATGAGCAACAGCGCCAACGTTTGCGAGATGGTTTGTCCAAGGTCGCTGGCCCGCTGTTATTCGGCATTGCTGACTCAGTGCCCTTTTTGTCGTTTGACACGACCGCAAACCTGGCCGAGCTGGAGCAACTCGTTCGTGCGATGAATGAGCTGCCTTTGGCTCGTCGCGCGTTTCCCTCGATTCTTGGCGGACCGCTGCTAATCAAGAGTCGCTCAGCGCAAGTCGTGGAGGCTAAACTGAAGTCTTCCAGCCGTTTGGCTCCGCAAGCCGGGACGGAGCTGGCCTGGGGCAAGCGGCGAGGGCGCGGTTGGGTTGCGGCGGCGAGTGGGAGTTGGCTGCGGGAGTCATTGGAGGCGCCAGAGCCCAAGACTTCGGTGCAGAGGGCGGAGTTGTGCGGTCGAGGGACTCTTTTGGCGGGCGCTTCGACGGTGGAAGCCGGGCGCTTGCGGTTCAGCTTGACGCGCGCTGAACGAGGCCTTGGCTTGTGGATCACCGCACCCTTGCGTACGGCTGCCGCCCAATTGGATTTGAAGGCGGCTTCACCATGATTGGCAAACTCAACCGAGTGGCAATTGGTGGGGCGATGCTGGTGACCGCGGCGCTCGCCTGGACCTGTACCGATGGCACTCATGCAGTGCCGCCCGCAGTGGTTCCGGCGACGTCTAGCTCCGCTTCCAAGCTTGCATCAGTAGGAGCTGGGCCAGGCTCCGCTTCGTCCGGAAAAGCTGCCAGCGCGGAGTCGGTTGCTGCAACAACCAAGCAGTCGGAATCTGACTCTGCGCAAAACGACTCCCCACCAAGCGATATCGAGCTTTGGCTCCCGCGCTTCTATCGTGCGTTGCATGAGCTGGAGTTGGGGCGCCGCGCCGAGCACGTGCGCATTGCTTGGTATGGTGATTCGCACACCGCGGCGGATTTCTATACAGGCCACTTGCGTGCTCGAATGCAGCGCCGCTTCGGCAACGGTGGACCGGGTTTTGTGCATGTCGGAGTGCCCAACTACCGGCATGATCAGGTCCTGAGCGAACGCTATGGCAAGTGGGAACGCGGGCCTGAAAATCCTGCCTCCTATCAACTCCAAGATGACGGCGTTTTTGGTTTGGCGGGAATGCGCGCGACGGCGCTACGCTTCAGTGCGCAGTCCCGCCTGCACCTGCATCAAGCGGAGCAGAAGCGACTCAGCGGGCAGCGCCTGCGCTGGGAACTCGTGTGGCGGCTGCCAGCAGCAGGATCGACCTTTACCGTCGAAGCTGGAACAGCAAAGCCGCTGAGAGTGAACTATGCTGGCAAGATTGCCCGGAGCGATCTCGAATCCGGCGTGAGGGTTCGTGCCTCGCAGTTGCTCGGCTTGCGTTTCGAAGCTGCTCCCGACGAGCGAATCCGAATTCATCGTACCGCGCAGACGCCGCAGTTTTTCGGAGCTTTCATCGAAACCGGTACTCCTGGTGTGGTGCTGGACACTCTGGGCATCAACGGTGCGCGCGTACGCACGATGTTGGGTTGGCACCAAGGGACCTGGCTTGGAGAGTTGGCGGAGCGCGAGCCGGAGCTGGTGGTGCTGTCTTACGGGACGAACGAAGTCGGCGATCCGACGACCCTCGAGCGCTATCGAGAATACTACCGTGAGATCATGACACTGATCCACGATGCGGCTCCTGCTGCGGACTGCCTATTGATTGGGCCTACGCCGCGCGTGGACGGCGAGTGGAAGTTGTTGCCTCGGACAGCCGAGATCGATGCCCTGCAGGCGGAAATGGCGAGTGAACTCGGCTGCGGGTATCACAGCTTGCTTCAGCAAATTGAAGCAGACGGCGGCTTGCAGGCGTGGTCCCTGGCAAACCCCCAACTAGCGGCGCGCGATCGCGTGCACTTGACGGCGACTGGCTATCGTCAGCTCGCCGACCGTCTGGGGGATATCATGCTGGCCTCCTACCAGAAGCTCTACGGGGCGTCTGGCGCTGCGGCAGGAGGTCCGGAGCCTGACTCCACTGGTGGAGTTCCAGGAGGTCCCTCCTCGCGGTCGGCAGCGGGCGCCGCGACAGCGCCTTGAGCGCGGCGCTTTTGGTAGTCGTTGTAACCCTGCATGAGGGCTTGGAACACCCAATTGCCAAGGATTTGCGCGCCATAACCCGTGGGATGGGTCATGTCCGCTTGGGCAATTCCTCGGCGCACCCAGTTTGCCATCGAGCCATTGCCGCCCATGGCTTCGTAAGTGCTCCAGAATGCGCAGCCAACCTCTTTGGCCACCGCTTCCTGCTCTTTGACGATATGCGGGATGATTGGGACGGTAATCAGGTAATCGCCTTGCTTGCGAGCACGATCCATGGCCGCCATCACGAGACAACCCGCGTCGGGCACGGCCCGCATGGCCTGGTTGAGCACCTCCGCCATAGTGCGGTGATAGTCTTCCATCGAATACGCAAAGCCGTCACCACTTTCGTTGGCTCCGAACTGGTAGACGATCAGGTTGGGCTGCCGCAGCTGCAGTTGCTCGGCCCAGTGCGCGTCGTCTTGCTTGTCGAGAAAGCGTAAGCGTGCCCCCTGAATACCGATCGCGTCGAGTACCACTCCCGGTACCTTGCGTTCGAGTACGACACCAAAGGTACGCGTGAAGGCGCCCGCCGTGACCACCTCGAACAAGTGGTGTCCGTCCTCCACCTCCACGCTGAACACGCCGGACGACTTCTCTTCGGCGGCGGTATCGATCACCGTATGGGGTTTGCCGTCCACGTTGATCTTCAACTGTCCGCCGTGGGGCTGCTTCAAATACAGCAGTTGAAAAAGGGAAACGTTTCTTCCGAACTCGCCCTTTTCCATCGTACCGAACCTGGCGCGTACCCCCGGGGGAGCTTTGAAAGAGACGCCTCCGACGCCGTACATGCCATCCGGAATGTATGGGCCCACAACTCGGCTGACTTGAAACCCGCGGGAGGCGAAACGAAAGATGTCGTTGTGGAAATAGGCAGGCCAGGGGTCTGCCATCACCACGAATCCGTGCCCGGCGTCTCCGAATTGCCGCTGCAGCTTTCGGCGCACGGTGTTGGTGACGTAGTCACTCGCGACTAACGAGTCGCCATGGTACAGGATGCGGGTGATCGCTCCGGGGTGCTTGGCAGCGGTCTTGGTCAGACTCGCATAGAACTTGTCCATGGATCGGCGCGCATCCTCGATCGGTACTGGAGGGGCGTCGGCGTCGACCTCTGGGACCTCAAAGTCCGTTTGAGTCTCCGCGATAGGGCCGCGCGCAGCCGGCGCTTGGCCGGCCTGCTCTTGCAGCTCTGGGCGGAAATGAGTTTCTGGCAGTTCCGACGCGCCTTCGCGTTGTTCCGATAGATTCAGCAGCCCGATGTCTTCGACTGGCTCCGGTTCAGGACGACTCAAGAAAGTTAGAGCCTCCAAGCCCGGCACCAGTTGGAGCACACCGCCGAGCAACGCCGTGGTTACCACCGCCAAAGCGGGGCGGCTCAGGACAGCGAGCCCAGGGCTTTCGACTACGGGACCCTCGACAGCGATGTGTCCGAGCGCATCTTCGGCGATGGCGTCCTCGGCCGTTTGGGGCTCCGAGTCTTCAGCCTCGCTCGTCATTGTTCGGAAAACGGATCTTTGATCGGCTGCACCGCTGAGGGCTGGGGAGCAGGCGGCTTGGGCGCAGGTGTCGCCTCGGGGGCGGGCTCAGGCGTTGGTTGGGTGCTGGGCGGCTGAGTGGCGGGCGGCTGAGTGGCGGGCGGCTTTGGAGCTACAGGCTTTGGAGCTATAGGCTTTGGTTGCGGCTTTGGGCTCAGCTTGGGGCGAGGTTGCTTGACGGCCGGCGGCTTGTCCTCCACGGCAGCGCCATCGTCGGGGGCCGTGTCGTTGGGCGATGACGCCCCATCGTCCTCTTCGTCGATGATCTTGAAGTCCGCATCTCCCGCGTCGGATTCAGCCGCTGGGGGAAGGTCATTGAGTCCCATGTTTGCGGCATTCAGCTGTTGCAGCCACTCAGCTGCTTTTCTGCGCCGCAGCGAATCGACGTTTTCTGCAGCAGCGACCAAACTGAGCAACCGCCGTTCTTCCTCTTCCGAGCCGGAAGTCTCGGCTTGCTCGAACAGGCTGTCGGCCCATGACGCTTCGATGCGTCGGAAGGCATCGGAGTTCTTGACGGCGCTGGTGGCGCTCACCGACTTCAGCTTGTCGTGTGCGGCTTGCAGTTTTCCCTGCTTGAACAGCGCGGTCGCTTCGGCCATCGCCAGTGTTGACGGGTCGTGTGGTTCGTGGGCTTGTTCCGCGTCCGAGCCACTCAGGCCGAAGATCAGCAAGCCCAGCGCCAGACCGCCAGCCGCGACATAAGCCAGCAACCTGGGCGTCGAGGTGAGCCGGTGAAGCCAGTCCTCGGGTTCCGCCGGCGGGGCCGCGCTGGGGGCAGTGCTCAGCGTTGGGTCAAAGCTGATCCCGCGGGGGACGAACTTCAAGAACACGTCGCCGAGTTCCACGACGTCGCCAATGTCGAGCGTAATGCTGGGAGCTTCAATCCCGTTGATTCGGACCCCGTTCGAGCTGTTCTGGTCAGTGATGCGGTACTGGCCATCGTCGATCCGCTCGATGTCGGCGTGTACCCGACTAACGGAGGTATCGTTGAGGGCGATGTCGCACTCTTCGCCGCGACCGATCAGCATCCGCGGCTGAGTGAGCGGGTAGCTGGCCCCGACGTTGGGGCCTTCGATCACGACTAGCCGGTCGTGGCGCTCGGGACTGAAGCCGCTCTCGGCGGGTGCCTCGCTGGGAACCGCCTTGACCGTTTCGTCTTGCCGAGCTTCGTCAGTCAGGGTGATCGCGTAGTCGCCGAGGCGAAGCCGGTCGCCGTGGTCAATGACCTGTTCTTTGTCCACGCGCTTGTCGTTGACGAAACAGCCCGTGTAGCTGTCGAGATCTTTCAACAACCACTGCTCGCCACTGCGTTCCAGGACCGCATGTGCACGAGAGATATTGCGCTCCGTCAAACGGATCGCGTTGTCCTCAGCACGACCGATCGTGTACGACTGTCGCACCAGGTTGACGACCGTGCGATTTTGCTGATCATCTTCGAGGCAAAGTCGCCACATACCCTGCGACCATCCTGCCCCGAAATCCCCCATCTCGCCAAGTACAGGTGCTCAAATGACGTGAGTGACGGTGTCGCTCCCGCTCCGGTGGCCAACCGGATCGGCCACGCGTTCGAATGCGAAACCCTGGGGAGCGGCGCTTTAGACGCAAAACTGCGCGACCGTCTCGGTCAGCAATTCGTGCACTCGGGGCCTGGCGCCTACCATCCGCGGATTGTCGCGCGAGGGACAGACGCGGTTACTTAACAAGACCACAGCAATCTCGGCCTCAGGATCGCACCACACGCTGGTGCCTGTGAAGCCGAGGTGGCCGAACGTCTGAGGTCCCAGTTTGTTGCCCACCGACGATCCCTCGGGCGCTTTCGAGTCGAAGCCGGCGCGCAGCGATCCCCCGGGCCGCGTCCGCAACAGCAGGTCGAGCGCCTCGTCACTCAGCCGGCGGGTGCGCCGGTGACGCTCATCCAGCATGGCACAGGCGAACGCCAGGACTCCCGGTGCGGTTCCAAACATGCCGGCGTGACCACACATGTCTGAACCAGAAAGGGCAAAAGCGTTATCGTCATGAACCAGCCCGCGCACCTGACCGCCTCGCCACGCCACAGTTTCCGTGGGGACGGCCGCGTCGCGCCAGGCATCTTGGCCCCGAAGCTCGATCCACTGGGCGGCGGACGCGAGCTCGCCGAGGCCGCAGCTTCGCAGCTCACTGGCGACCAGCTGTCCGAGTGAACGCCCCTCACAATGTGCGATATGGCGCACCACTTCACCCAGCAGGATGTAGCCCAGGTCGCTATATACAGGCGGGAATCCCTGCGCCGGCGGTGAGCCTTGGCAGGCCTGTCGGCGGGCGTTAGCGACGCGACGCATTGCGCTGTCGCGATCAAAGTTGGAGCTAGGATTGTCGCGCAGGACGGCGAACAACTCGAGATGTGCCTCTAACCCGGCCCGATGGGAAAGAAGCAGCTCCAGCGGTATCGCGCCCGAAGGAGTCTCTTCTGTCCAATCCAAGTATTCACGCAGGGGCTGCCTCAGGTCTAGTTGCTCCCGGTCCTGCAAGCGTGCCAGTGTCCACGCAAATAGCGGTTTGGTGACGGATGCGAGATCATAGACGTGGCGTGCGCTGGTCGGCGTGGGTTGATCCCAGGCGGTCGTTCCACAGGCGCTGCTGATTGCGTGGAAGACCCCTTCATGCCTCACCGCAGCTGCTACACACGCACCTGGGGCTACATCGGCGTCCACGATCAGCCTCTTCAGCTCGAGCGCAAGCTCTCGTTGGGCGGGGCCCGTTCGCCAAAGTAGTTCCGTCGCAACCATGGTTTCCGTCGAATTTTGAATGCTTTTTGCCCTGCGTGCCGTAATCCTACAAGAGTAAGTCTGGTGGATTTGGTGCGAACTGGCGATGGTCGAAGCGTGAGGGCTCGCTGATGGCGGAGTTTGCGTGGGAAGCGCGTACTCGTGGGGGCGAGCTAAAACGCGGCGTGATGGACGCGGCAAACGAGGAAGCCGTCAATGATAGGCTGCGCCAGCAAAATCTGAACCCGACCACCGTCAAGAAGCGAAAGAAGGAGTTCACTCTACGCTTCGGGAGCGGGGTCAAGACGGCCGACTTGGTCACGTTCACGCGCTTGTTCGCGACCATGATCGATGCCGGTTTGCCCTTGGTCCAGTGCCTGGACATCCTGGCCAACCAACAGAAGAACCAGATCTTCGCAGCGATACTAAAGGACGTGAAGAACTACGTCGAACAGGGGTCGTCGTTCAGCGATGCATTGCGTCGACATCCCAAAGTGTTCGATGAACTGTTCGTCAATTTGGTTCAGGCAGGTGAGGCTGGCGGCATCCTGGACAGCATCATGAACCGGTTGTCAGTCTACCTCGAGAAGCGGCAAAAGTTGGTGCGGCAAGTGCGAGGCGCGCTCGGGTATCCCACCGTCGTTTTGTTTATCGCCATCGGCGTGATGGCGGTGATGCTGACGTTCGTCATCCCGGCATTCGAGAACATGTTCGCCGAGTTCGGTGGCGGCAAAGACGCCTTGCCGGGGATCACGAAGTTCATGGTCGCGCTTTCCCATGGCTTCGTCTCGTGGCTGCCGTTCATCATCTTCTTTGGTTTGATCTTTGCCAGCGCCTTCAGCTGGATGGTCCGCCAGCCGAAGGGGCGCCGAATTTTTCACCAAACCCTGCTCAAACTGCCGGTCATGGGTAGCGTGCTGCAGAAGATCGCGGTGGCTCGATTCACGCGAACCCTGGGCACTTTGCTTCAGTCAGGTGTACCTATTCTTGACGCGTTGGACATTTGCGCTCGGACATCAGGCAATGTCGTGATCGAGACGGGCATCTTGCATGTGCGAAAGCGCATCAGCGAGGGCAGCAACATGGCCGAGCCATTGATGGACGCCAAGGTGTTCCCAGACATGGTGGTGCAGATGATTGGCGTGGGCGAGCAAACTGGCGCGTTGGACCAGATGCTGAACAAGATTGCCGATTTTTACGAGGAAGAGACGGACATCGCCGTCGCCGCCCTGACCAGTATGCTGGAGCCGATCATGATGGTTGGTATCGGAGGTATGGTTGGGGTCGTGTTGACCTCGATGTATCTGCCGATCTTCAGCCTAGCCGGCAACATCAAAGGCGACTGAAAGGGCAGCGCCGCATGTCCGGTCGCCAGATCCCCGCCAACTCGTCGTCGCTGACCAAGCGCTTCGCGTGGACGACTGCAGCCCGGTTGCTGCTACTGACGATTCTGTTGGGGGTGATTGCGTTCATCAACAGCGGCGATCGCCTGAACATCAATTCTCATACCACACAAGTCGCTGCGACGACCCTGGCCTGCGCTTTCGGCTTGAGCGCGGTCTACGCCTGGTTCTTGAAGATCGGGAAGTATCTGCGGACGCTGGTGATCGTGCAGCTGGTGCTGGACCAACTGATTTGGTCCGTGGTGGTCTATCTCTCCGGTGGAGCGACCAGCGGTGCGACCAGTTTCTATGGGTTGAGCTGTTTGTTTGGGGCTATCCTGGCGGGGTTCCGGGGGGCTGCCATTGCGGCCAGTGCAGCCGCAGTTTGCTACATCA
This sequence comes from Polyangiaceae bacterium, assembly GCA_050304975.1. Taxonomy (GTDB): domain Bacteria; phylum Myxococcota_A; class Polyangia; order Polyangiales; family Polyangiaceae; genus SZUA-265. The sequence goes on along the minus strand of JBNLEN010000036.1, from coordinate 27,274 downwards.
CGCTAGTCACGTCCTTGGCGCATGGTTGGCTTCGGGTGCCTCCGGATCAACCAGCGGCGGCCTACCTAGTGTCGATGGACGAGATCATCTACGCCGGCGTGGTCAACGTGTTGGTGCTCGTGGTCGTGGCGCTCCTCGCCGGCAATCTCACCGAGCGCTTGCGCATCACCGGGGGCCAGCTGTTGCGCGTCGAGGAGCAGCTGGACTTGGCGGAGCGTGAAGCAGAATTGGGTAGACTGGCCGCTGCTTTGGCCCACGAAATCCGCAATCCGCTGGGTTCGATTTCGGGCAGCATCCGGCTGCTCAAGGGGGCTCACGATCTCAGTGTTGAAGACCGTCAGTTGTGTGACATCGTCGACCGCGAAGCTCAGCGGCTCAATGACCTCGTCACGGACATGCTCAACCTGGCCAAGCGACGAAAGCCCGAGCTAGAAGTGATTGATCTCGCGCGGACGGCGAGAGAGGTCGTGAACTTGGCGCAGGCGTCCGGGAGATCCGCCGGAGACGTTTCAGTCGAGTTCGAAGGAGACGAGAGTGTGCGCGTGTTGGCGGATCCGGGCATGGCGCGCCAGATGCTGTGGAACTTGGTGCGTAACGCGGTTCAGGCTTCGCGCTCAGGGGGGCAGGTCCAGGTACGCGTCGAACGGGTTGGCGACGAAGCTTTAGCGTCTGTGTCCGACACGGGAGTGGGCCTGGATGACGAGGCCAAGGAAAAGATATTCGATGCCTTCTACACGACGAGGTCCAAAGGCACTGGCATTGGACTGGCTGTCGTCAAGCGCATCTCTGACGACCACGGTTGGCAAATCGACGTGTCCGATACGGAAGGGGGCGGAGCCACGTTCACGTTGCGGCTGGGGCCGTCCGAGGAGCAGCCTGAGGGCAGCGTCCCAAAGAGGTCGGTTCAACCTTGGACCCTCTTTCCAGGCCGCTCCCGGTAGGATCCCAACTCGGCGCCGAGCCGCGAATTTGCCTGCTGGCCATCGGGCCGAGAGGCCAAAGCGCGGTTTTCCCGGGGGCTGCGCTGGGGAAGACGAGCAGCCTGGCTTGCGTACCACTGCTGCGGAGCATAAGTGGAGGTCCGAGTCTTCGGATCCCCGCGCAAGGAAGCTAAGGAAGAAACAGACAATGCATCGCTGCAACCCATCTCGTCTCAACTTCAGTCGCCGTCAGGCGCTGGCTCACGGCCTCGCTCTCGCGGTGGCTGGGCTGCACAGCGGAGTCGCCCTGGCTGAGGGCGCAGCCGACGGCGCTGCCGCGCGGGCGTTCATCAGCGGCAAGCTGGAGGCGTTACGGACCGAGTTGAGAAAGCCCAAGTCCGCCGAGCGTGATCGTCAGCTCACGCTCGAGTTCGATGCAATGCTCGACTACGACTACTTCACCCGCAGAACACTGGGTGACCACTATCAAACGCTCAATCAAAGCCAAATTGAAGAATTCTCGGGGGTTCTGCGAAAGCTGTTTCAGAAGGCGTACACCGAGAAGCTGAAAGATCCGGACCGATACCAAATCGAGTACACGGGTGAAGCGCAGGCCAAAGACGGCACGCTGGTTCAGACGACCATCAAGGACAAGAGCAGTTCGGATAAGCCGCTGCCAGTGGCCTACGTGGTCGCCAAAGTTGGGGAGACTTGGCGCGCGCGAGACATCGTCACGGATACGATCAGCCTAGCGACGAACTACCGCCGCCAGTTCGGGCGACTCTTGAAGAAAGAGAACGGTTTCCGAACGCTGATGGACAAGATGAACAAGAAACTGGCTGAAGGCTGACCTCCGGGGGGCCGCTGGTGCGGCCGAACCCCCCGTATCGGCCAAATTGAGCAGTTATTTTCGTCCGCTTTGCCGGCCGCTGTTAGGCTGAGATGCCGTGGCATCTCCCGACTCCAAATCCCTCGCGAAGGGGCGCAAGCCCTCCGGGGCCGAGCTGCCGCGCATGCCCCTCCGACTTTCTGCGGCTCAAGGGGGACTTGGAATTGAGCTTTACGAGCCGCAGTCTCTGGGGCCCGTCCGGGTCCTGGAAATGTCGTGGGCACTTCCTGGGCTCAGCTTCCCGGTGGATCTGTCCGGCGGAGTGCGGGCCTTTCGCCATCGTCGCGGGCGCCTGCAGCGCGTGGCCGTGGGGATCGATCCAGAGCAGCTGGCCAGTTGGTTGCGGCCTCGCTTACGCGAAATCCTCGGTGGGCTGCGCGAGACTCCAAGCATCTGGCTGGTGCCGTGCGGCCTAGCGGTTGGGGTGAACGCGGCGCAAGGCGCATTGGCGTTCGAACTCTTGTGGGTACCAGCAGGGGATCAACCGCGGTTGGTTGTGGCCAACGCGCGCGCGGCGGGTATTGATGGACCGGCCCTGGCTCACGCACTGCACGTTGTGGACACCGCTCTGGGCCGCTGGGGTACTCGTCGCGGACGCTTGATCGAATTGCGAAGTCTGCCCGCCGAAGTGGTGCGTGTGTTGCTGCCGGAGGTGGGGTTTCGTTCGCCCGAAAGCAAAGGCTTGACGCTTTCTGACTTTGAGGTGCGCGATGAATACGTGGTGGTGTCTGCGTCTGCCGGCACGATTCCGTTCGTATTGCCGCAGCCTGCCTTGCGCGCCTTGGAGCTGGCCGGACTCACGCGCACGGCGGATGATGAATTGCTGGCTGGCAATTGGGATCAGGCTCGCGCTGCTTACGTGAGTGCACTGGAAAAAGCGCCCCGCCATCCCGAGCTTTGCCAGATGGTGGCGTCGATTGATGTGGCTCACGCTGAACGTACGGAGGCCGCGCTAGGCCTGTTGATTGAGACCCTACCAGCGACCTCGTTCGGGCTGGTTGGTGCGGAGTTGTTGGCGCAAGTTGGCGACCAGGAGGGGGCCCAGTTGGCGATCAGTCAGCATACCCAAGCGGAACCGTTCGCGCCTCTGGCGGCGCTGATGTGGCTTCGGCTGGCGCAGTTGAGCCCGGAGCCCAAGGCTCGTATGGACGCGTTGGATCAAGCGATCGCGGCTGGACCTTCAAGTGAGCCGGCGCGTTGGGCGCGCTTTGAGGCGCGCGTGCAGGCCGCCGACGTGAACGGTGCCATCGCCGATGCCGAGCATTTGGAAGCAGCAGCTTCAGGTAGTGCCGAGCGGCATGCGCGGGTCGTGCGGGCAGCGCAAGCGCTACTCGCCGCCGGGTTTGTGCAACCTGCGGGACGCCTGTTCGAGCGCGCGTTGCGCTATCTGCCGAGCGACGCCGAGGCAACAGTTGGCTTGGCAGAGTCGTTGCTTGCCAGTGCGCGCCCGGAACGTGCAGCCGTGTTGCTGGAACGCAGCGTGGAATTGGCAGCGAACGATGAACGAATTCGCTCCCGCGCTTGCCTGAGCCTGGCGAAGCTGTTGGCTCAGTTCTACCGAGATCTACCCCAGGCCATTTCCCGGGCGCGCCAGGTGTCCGGTGCCGATGCGGTGGCGATCGAAGCCAGGGCGTTGGAGGCCATCTGGCGACAGAATATCGGTGACCTTGCCGGAGCGACTGTATGCTTCGGTCGCCTGCGGGACGCGATTGAGCTCGCGCCTCATGTGGACGCCAGGCAAGCGGGACTGTGGCTTCGCACAGCGGCCGAGCATGCCCTGCAGGTCTCGGGGGATGCACGAGCTGCGGAACGACATTTGGCCGTCGCGCTCCGCCTCAATCCTCGAGATAGGGCGATTCAAGACGCCTACCGCCAGGCCGCCGACAGGGTGCTGCCGGAAGCCGAGATCCACCGACCAGCAAGCGAAGACAGCGAAGACTGAAATCCGGAGTCGGTCACCCTTCCAGACGCTTGAGGGTGTGCAGTCCAGAGTTGGTGGCGATGTACAAGCATCTGGCCGTCGGGTCCCAAGCCAGTGCCTGCACCAGCAGCTCGTCCACATCCGGGGGCAAGTCTAGTCGAGCAACTATCGCGGCCGAGCTGGGGTCATGCGCCTGCTCTTGCTCGATCTCGATGATCGTCGTGCCCGCTCCCACCTCGCTGATGGCGACCCATGCGATGACCTGCTCATCGAGTTGACCGAGGCACACGGCGCTCGCTTGGCCGCAGCCTGGGACTGAATGGAAATGTTGGCCACGGTCTGACGAGACGCGCAGACCATTTTGCGGGTCTACGCAAGCCAGATGGTCTCGCAACAAGGCGAGCTTGCTGTTGGGTCGGATTGACGCAGCGAACGTTTCATCGCTCGCGACAAAGCGCGTCTCGGACTCATGGACGAAGAGACGACCGAGTGGGGTCAAGGCGTAGAGGTGGTGGCCGTCTGTATGCAGGGTTGCTTCCGCCAAGCTGGCCTGGTCAGCAATCGCGCTCGGAGTGACCGGATCGGGCTCATCGATCAGTTCATCAGTCGAAGTAACCGCAGCTCGATACCACTGGCCCGCGTACGTCGTCAGCCACAGCTCCCCAGCGTGGAGTGCCAGACTTTTCGCGCGGGTCACCAGGTGTGCGCATTCAGCCAGCTTTTGGTTGGACAGCGACCACACCCGAGTACCTGCGGCCAAGACCGAGCTCGGACCCGGCGTCATGCAATCGATTTCTTCGTCGTCAACGCGCATCAGCCGAAAGCGCGGATCTTCTTTGCCCTCGAAGTTCGAGTCTTCAGGAAGCGTGATGGACTCGATGGCGATTGGCTCAGCGTCGGCGGAATCCGCGTCTGCGTCCAATGGCGGAAGTTCGCCCAGCTCAAACGTCTCGATGACTCCGTCCGCGTCACCTTGCTCATCATAGGGTTGGTTATCGAAGTTGAAGTTCAGATCGTTGAGTTTGCTCGGCTCATCTTCGCTGGCGTCCCCTGACTGCTCCTCCTCGAGGTTGCCGAGCGAGATGCCCGTGTCGAATTCACGCTGCTGCTCATCGTCGTCGGAGTCCGCTTCAAACTCCTCAAAAGCAAATGCATCGCTCGGAGCCGCAGCATCCTCCAGGTCCGTCTCCAACTCCGACTCCTCGAACGGATGCAGCATGGCCGCCAGGTCCGGAAAGGCGCCGGCGTCAGCTTGCTCTTCATCCAGCAATTCTTCCTCTGACGATTCCTCATCCAAGAGCTGTTCGGCGAATTCATTGTTCTCTGGCGATTGAGGTGCCGAAGCTCCCGGCGGGTCTCCAGCGGGCGCGTCCGAGTCGGGGGCGGGAGTTTCGTCGCCACTTCCGGGCGAGCTTGTAGTGCTTGTATTCACGGCGCTTGCAGCCTATCAAAGTCTTGTGACTCCTGCTGAACAAGCGCCGTTGATTGGACCAGGAATGGTTGTCCGTCACGTGCTCGTGGATCGAGCAGACGTGGTGTACGTCCGCGGTATTTTCGAGGCCAGCGATGGAGTCGCCGCCGTCTATTCCATCTCGGGTGGGGATTTGACGTTTGCCACGACCCCGTCTCGGGCTACCGAGTTGGATCGCGTGCTCGCTGACTTGAAGCAAGAGCTGGGCGCGTCGATGCGACTGGGCGGGTCATGCGTCGATGATGGCGGCGGCTCCGTCTAGCTGCTGACATCGCCGCGGAGCTGAGTCGTGGGCTGAGTCGTGGGCTGAGTCGCGCAGGCTGAGTCGCGTAGGCTGATTGCCTAGCTCACCCAGGTCGTCCAATTAAGTGAGTGACGGGCAGACGGCCGGTTGCATCAGATCCTGATCGGTTCATCAGTTGTGGATGAAGCGTGGATAGCACTGTGGATTGCACTGGGATGACATGCGCACGACTCCACCTGGGCCTGTGGATACCAGCTCGACTCCTGTGGTCTTAGCGCATTGTGCGACACCCGGTGAGGGGCTACCCAGCCCAGGCATGTCACACCCGTCGGGTGATTGTGATAGCCAGTCGGACTCGGGCGGATTAGCGCTCTCGCTGCATTGCGACCCTTCAGTCAATCCTTTACCTTCCGCCGACTATGACAGCACTGGGGAATGGGGCCGCGCTTGACGCGGAGGGAGCACCGCCAGTCTCTCGTACGGTCGTCAAACGCACGGACGAGCGCACACGAACGGCGGGGCCCAAAGAAGCACAGCATGCAACGGCAGCAATGCCCGCCGACTTAAGGGAATCCGGTGTTCATGTGTTGCCGCAACGCGTGCAGCGCGTCTGGGAGGAGTGGCTGCAGAAGCTCGCCAGTGATCCCGAGGCGGCGTTGGCCGCGGCCCTTGCATATCGGGAACTGGACGACGCAGCCCGCGAAGAGTGGCTGACGGCGCTGGACTCGGATCTAGATCACTTGGGAGTGTCGAAAGTCGCGGTATACGCGCCGCTGTTGGCTGTCGAGCGAGATCCGCGGCGCCGCTACCGGATTGAACTGTCGTTGCTGGCCAGTGGGGCGGCTCTAGCGGATCGCCGCTCTCCGTTCACGGCGCTTTGTGCCCGCGGCAGTGACGGCCGCAGACTCGCCGTGCTGGTGCGCCCGCTGTACTTGGACTTCGTCCAGGTGTTGGCTTGCGCCTATATGCCCCGACGCAACTTCTTGTGGGTTCGACACGACCCGATTGCCCTTCGTGACGAGGTGCCCAGGCCTGGATCCGTGCTGGATGGCGAAGTGCTGGACGCGGCGCCCGCCAAAGCCCTGCTGGACGACCTAGCGGAAACTGTGGTTTCACACAGTCGTTCCGGACTGGAGTTGCCCGAGGCGCTGTGCCTGTTCGCCGACCTATTCAGTCCCGATCCGGCGGACTTTGGAGAGTGTTCGCTCCACGAATCCGACCTCGCGGGGCTGGGCTACGAATAGTCACCCGCCGATCTCTTGGGTTTATGGCGGAGTAGCGCTACGCTTCGCGCCTGTGATGCGGTCTTGGAGCAGCGCTGTTGGTGCGGCGATAGGGCTGGTTGTTTGTCTGCTTTGGCTGGGCGCGTCGAGCTGCTCGGCTCCAGCGGAGCCCACTCGTCCCAAGGTAGACACTCGGAGGCCAATTGACTTCGAGTTCGTTGACGCTGACGGGCGAGAAATCAGCTCGCGCGCGACGCGCGGACGCGCCACCCTGATCTTGCTGGTGACCACCTTCGACATGGCGTCGCAGCTCATGGCTCAGCGTGTCAATCAGCTACTTCACACGACCAAGCCGCGCATCAACGCGGGAGCTTTAGTGATGGAACCTCCAAAGTACGGTATTTTCGTCGATACCTATCGAGAGCAGCTCAAGCTCGACTACCCGGTACTATTGGCCGACCATGCGAGCCTCCATGGCCGAGGCCCGTTCGGAGACATCCACCACATTCCTACCCTGATCGTGCTGGACTCCAAGGGGCGTGAGGTCACCCGCTTCGAAGGAAGGGTAGACGAAGAGCCCATCTCAGACGCTCTCGCAGAAGCGACTCGCTGAGTCGCTGCGATTGGGGCACAATCGCCGAGATGGATCAGCTCGGTCTGTTCGGACAGCCCGCAGAACCCGATTTTTCGGCCGCTCGAGAATTGGCTCAGCGCCTGCCTCGTTGGGTGCGCTTCGGCACATCGTCCTGGACGTTCCCGGGCTGGTCCGGCTTGGTCTACCCAGACGGTACGACTGAGTCCACGCTGCGCAAGCAAGGTCTGCAGCTGTATTGTCGCTACCCGCTGTTCGGGACCGTTGGCATCGACAGCTCTTATTATCGGCCATTGGAGGAGCCTGCTCTGGTGCGCTACCGGGAGCAACTCCCGGCAGGCTTCCGCTGCGTGTCCAAAGTATTTGGTCAGATCACGACCTTGGCCGATCCGCGCTCGCACCAGCCCAATCCTCATTTTCTTGATTCAAAGTTCTTCGAGCGGGAGGTGTTGGCGCCCCTGGAGCGAGCGTTTCGTGAACACTTGGGACCGCTGGTTTTCGAGTTTCCTCCGATGCGGCACCCGTACTGGCTGCAGCCCGACGAGTTCATCGGCCAGCTCGATGAATTTTTGGGGAGGTTGCCGAGCGGGTTCCAGTACGCGGTCGAGCTGCGTAACCGCGAGTTCTTGACGCCGCGCTACGCCGAGACGCTGCAGCGTCATGGCGTCGGGCATGTGTACAATTACTGGGAACAAATGCCGGAACTCGACGAGCAGATCGCTGTGGTGGATGCAGCGACTGCCGGTTTCGGAGTGGCGCGACTGCTCATTCCGCCCGGACAGCGCTACGCTCAGCGCAAGCGATCACTGGAGCCGTTCGATCGCATTGTCGATCCCCAGCCGAGGATGCGGAGCGATGTGGTCGAGTTGGTCCAACGTTTCACGCAGCTGCAGCGTGTCCTGTTCGTGATCATCAACAACAAGGCCGAGGGCTCGAGTCCGCTCACCGTAAGTGAACTGGCCAAGCTCGTTGCTGCTCCAGCGAGTGAGCCGTGAGCGAAGTGGATTCGCAGGTCTCTCCCGAAGGCCCACTACAAGCCAGGTATCGGGCGGCTGTCGAGTTGGCCCAGCTCGCTCCTCGTCCCGTAGTCGTCGACAACGTGACGTTCGGTACGGCAGGTTGGACCGATCCATCGCTCTTGAGTTGTCGCGCGTTTTATCCACCCGGCACACAAAAGCCCCAAGCTCGCCTGGAGTACTATGCGCAGCACTTCAGCATGGTCGAGGTGGACGCGACCTACTACACGATCCTGACGCCGAGTGTGTCTAGTAACTGGCTCGCTTGGACGCCGGAAACGTTTCAATTCAACATCAAGGCACACAGCTCCATGACTGGGCATCCTGTCGACTTGAGCAGGCTTCCCAAGGTCATGCGCGAGCGTTGGTCCGATCTTGGACGAGACGGGCGCGCCTATCCCAGACAGCTACCGCGTGAGCTGCTCGACGAACTCTGGCTCGGATTCGAGGCGTTCATCCGACCACTGGCGGATGCAGGGCGTTTGGGGTGCATCATGTTGCAGTTTCCGCCGTGGTTTACCGCCACTCGCGGCAATGTGCGGCACTTGGAACGCTTGCGAGAGCGCTGGCGGAACTACCTGGTGTCGATCGAATTTCGGCACCCATCGTGGCTGGCTGAAGAACGTCGAGAGCGTGTGTTCGACTTGCTTCAGCAACTGGAGTACGCGTACGTGGTCGTCGACGAGCCGAATGTGCGTGGCGGCGGGGTCCCACCCGTGGTGCGAGTGACCAACCCCCAGCTGGCTCTGTTTCGCTTTCACGGGCACAATTCGGGGGCATGGCAGCGTCGGGGAGCGAGTGTGGCGGAACGCTTCGACTATTTGTACGCTCCTGAGGAGCTTTCCGGCTGGGCGCGCTCGACGCTGGAAACGGCGTCCCAGGCCGAGCGCGTTCACGCCGTATTCAACAATTGTGTGCGAGACTATGCTGTCGTCAACGCGAAGGACCTCGGGATACTGGTGCAGCGAGAGGCCGCCCGTCAGGCTGAGCTTGAATTGCTGAAGCCGAGCGTGTAAGCGGTGGAGATTGTGGAGAGCTCTCTCGGGACCAGCCTCAAAAGATCGACGCGTCTAACGGCACTCGCTGCGGGCGTGTGTGGCCTTCTGTCGGCGACGCCGGCCCAGGCCGACAGTGCTTCGTGGATGTACGTCGGGGGCGGTATGTCAAAGGTCGAACAGGTTGCGCTTGAGCTCGATCCGGGGCCGATGATGCAGCTTGAGGCAGGCATGGGAACGGACCCCTACTCATTCTTGGTCTTTGGCGGTGTCGCCAAGACGCTTACCCATTTCGGGGGCGGTACCGATCTGGTGCTGAGCCAACGCACAACCACGTCCGGATTTTCGCTGGGAGACTGGGGCGTCGCGTTGGACCTTGGAGGATACGCGCGTTTCTGGGGCAATGATTCCCAGGGCTTTACGGGTGCCTTGATCGCTGGCGCCCCGTGGGGAGTGAACCTGGCGCTAGTCGGCGCTTATGGCACCAACGAGTCGCAGATGCTGGCCTTCACGCTTGGGATCGACTGGGCTCGCTTCACCGCACACCGTAGCTCCGGCGGCTCTTGGTGGAAGAACTACCGCCTGCCGCTCGAACGCGAGCAACAAGCCAGCACTCAGGCCGCTTCCAGCTTCTGAGTTCCTTCGGGCAGGGGTTTTCCGGGGAGTGCGGCTTGCGCTCGTGTCGGACCGACTCGGGGGTGTAGGGCTGAGCTGGCGGTGCGGGACCCGAGCTGAGGGTGGGGCAGAAGCGCTAGATCGAATCCAGCGCTGCCACCAATCGATCCAAGTCCGCTCGCGTGTGTCGTTCGGTCACCGCGACTAGCAGGCTGCCCGCGAGCGCGTCGCTCACCCGGCCCAGATCCAGGCCGGGGATGATCCCTTGCTGCGCCAGTGCCGAGCACACCTGGGCAGCGTTGCCACCACGCACGTGCACGACGAATTCGTTGAATGTTGGAGTGTCAGGAAACGCCAGCTGGTAGCCAGACAGTTCGCCGATCGCTTGCTTCAAATGCTGCGCCTTGTCCAAGCAGAGCTGGGAGGCTTGAATGAACCCTTGCTTGCCCAGCATGCTCACGCGAATCGCGAAAGAAAGGGCCAGTAGACCCTGGTTGGTGCAGATGTTGCTCGTGGCTCGTTCGCGACGAATGTGTTGTTCACGCGTCGAAAGCGTGAGCACGAAGCCTCGCTCGCCGTTCTTGTCGACGGTCTCACCGCAAATTCGGCCAGGCATCTGCTGCAGATATTTGCGGTCATCGCGGCACGCGAACAAGCCGACTCCAGGTCCCCCGAAGTTGGGCGAACATGCGAGCGCCTGGCCCTCAGCGGTTGCGATGTCGACCCCCATCTCACCGGGAGGCTTTGCCAATCCGAACGCGTAGGGTTCGCTGCTCGCCGTGACGACGAGCGTGCCATTGTCATGGGCGGCTTGGCATAAGCCACTGACATCCTTCAGCGTTCCGAAGAAGCTGGGGTAGCCGACGACGATGGCTGCGGTGTCCGAGCCCATCGCCGCGGCAAGCGCGGCTTCGTCGAAACAACCATCGGTGCCAAACGGCACTTCCACATAGGCGTCGGCGCCTTGACCGGAAAGGTAGGTGCGAATGACTTCTCGGTAGTCTGGGTGCACGCAGGAACTGACCAAGACCTTGTCGCGGCGAGTCAAGCGCCGCGCCATTTGGGCGCCCTCCGCCGCCGCCGTCGCGCCGTCGTACATGCTGGCGTTTGCCAGCGGTAGGGCGAGAAGCTCACTGACGATCGTCTGAAACTCCCAGATCGCCTGTAGCGTCCCTTGGGCGACCTCCGGCTGGTAAGGGGTGTAAGCCGTGTAGAATTCGCTGCGCAATAGCAGCTGGTCGACCGCCGGAGGGATGTGGTGTGCGTAGATCCCCCCGCCCAAGAAGCTGAGCATCGCTGCGCCGGAGTTTTGCGCCGCGAGCGACGTCAGATGCTGCATCAGCTGCGGCTCCGGCATGGCGTCCGGGACGTGGAGCTTACGATCCAGTCGCGCCGCCGCGGGTACGGGAGCGAACAACGCGTCGATCGAGGCCACTCCGACCGCGTCGAGCATCTGTCGGATCTCGTCGTCGGTATGTGGCAAGTATCGCATCAGTGCTCCGACTCTTCGACGTGCTTCAGGTAACCGGCGTCATCCAGGAGCTGCTCGACGTCACTCTCGGTGTCGCACTTGATGGCAATCATCCAGCCTCTGTCCCAGCAATCATCGTTGATCAACTCCGGTTCTTCCTCGAGCTGAGCATTGATTTCGACGACCTCACCAGAAACGGGGGAGAAGAGGTCGCTCAGCGTTTTAACGCTTTCGATCGTGCCGAAAGCCTCACCCTTTTCGACGCGGTCTCCGGGACCCACGTCTAGGTTGACCAGCGTGATATCGCCCAACTGATCCACCGCGAATGCCGTGATCCCGACCAGCAACTTGCCATCGGCTAGCCGCGCCCACTCATGGTCCGTGGTGTACTTACGATCCGCTTTGACTTCTTTGGCGCTCATCTTCTCATTGGCTCCGGATTGGGTGCTGTTTGACTGTTGGGCTGGCGGACAGGCTCAGAAATTCGCGGGGCAAGACCCGCTCAACACGTGCTAGTTCGCGACAGCCCGCACCGTAGGCTAACTGGCTCGTTTGTAAAATGGCGTTTGCACGACTCGGGCATTGATTTGCTTGCCCCTGCAGTCGACCAGGAATTCAGTGCCGATCGCCGACATACTGGACGGCAGGTAGCCCAGACCGATGTTCTTTCCGAGGGTCGGGGAAGGGGCGCCGGAGGTGCATTCGCCCACGCTCTTACCCTCAAGGTCGAGCAATGGGTAGCCCTGACGGGCGATGCCACGACCAACCATTTCAAACCCCACGAGCTGGCGCTCCGGTCCTTGCTGCTTGACCGCTTCCAGCGCGCTTTTGCCCACGAAGTTCGACTTCTTGAATTTGACGGTCCAAGCCAGACCTGCCTCGATCGGGTTGGTCGATTCGGAGATGTCGTTGCCGTAAAGCGCCAAGCGCGCTTCCAGCCGCAGGGTATCGCGAGCAGCCAGCCCCACGGGTAGCGCGCCAACTGGCGCGCCGTCCTCGAGCAAGGCGAGATACAGCGCTGACGCGACGTCGTTGTCGCAGAAGAGCTCAACGCCCTCTTCACCAGTATAGCCCGTGCGCGCCACGCGTACTCGATGCTGACGAAACGGCACGTCCGCGATGCGAAACGCACGCAACTCACCCGGGATGGGTGAACTCAGCGTCTGTTGCACCAGTTGTAGTGCTTGGGGACCTTGGACTGCGATCAGCGCAGTCTCAGCGCTTTCATCTTCGACGCGTGGCCCCCTAATGCTGGAGCTGAAGTGCTCGCGGATCTTATCGAGATTGGCGGCGTTGCAGACCACCAGAATTTCTTCGTCCGCGAGGCGGTATACAATCAGATCGTCGAGAATGTTTCCCTGCTCGTTGCAGCAACAGGTGTAGACAGCCTGGCCCGTCTCCGCCCGCTCGAGATCGTTCGTGATCAGAGCGTTGACCGCCTGCAGGGCGCCCGCGCCGCGGACGAACAGCTCACCCATGTGGGAGACGTCGAACAAGCCCACCGCAGTTCGCACAGCCGTGTGCTCCGCTTTGACGCCTGAATACTGCACAGGCATTTCCCAACCAGCGTACGGCACGAGGCGAGCGCCGAGTTTTCGATGCACCTCGTACAAAGGGGTGCGTTTCAGGGGCCCACTCTCTGCGTTCGTCATTGGACTTCGGTATCGGAATTACCTCAGAAACTCAAGGCTACCGAAACGCGGCCCTTCGACCGCGGATTGTGGGCCGTCAACGCGCTTTCAGCCGGTCTTTCTGGGTGCCATCGGGGTTGCGTCCCGCCTTGTCCCAGCGTTCCTGCTCCGATAGACCATGGGTTTCCGGAGGAGGCGTGATGTCTCGCATGGAGACGGTCGTACGGTTTCGACTGTGGGCGATTTCGATGCGATAGATGCGCTTGCTTTCATCGCCCTTGACGTACACCCGAGGAAATACGGTCTGGTTAGCACCAACCTCGACGTGGCGCGCCAATACGTGCTCGCGAAAGTAGTTGGCGACGGCTTCGGGCCGTGCGTGCCCCGTGAGCATCGCAAAATCCGCGAAACGTGAAGACACGCGCATGCCCCTTGGCACCTCGATGCCGAAGATTTCTTCGCGTCCTGGCAACACTTCATCGTCGCTCAAGCGGTCCGGAGAAGCGCTACTCTGCGGGCGCAGTTTCAGCTTGGGGCCATCGTCGGACTTGCAGCCCGCGATCAGCAACGCCACAGCCGCCAGTCCGCGCCTCGAAATTCGACCCTCAGCCCAACCCATCGAAGCCAGAGCCTAGTCGAAAATCAGCTGCCGTCGTTATTCGAAAATCGGCGCCCAGGAGTCGATGCGCACGGAATTGGGCGGCGGATCCAGCTCGACCTTGGTCGTCGTGACCTTGTTCTTGCTGCTCGTGGTGACGCCACCCAGCTGGTACACCAGCTGGAACTTGCCGGGATTGACCGAATTGATGGACGTGTGTTCGCCGTAACCGCCCAGGTAGGGGTCGCCGCTGAATTCCTCAGTCTCGGTGGAGCAGGTCGGTTGCTGTTCAATGCTGACGCCGAACACGATGCCGGGTTCGAGCGGCGTGGATTTGGGCGCGATGCTTGAGTTGAGCGGGATTGGGAGCGCCCCATTCGGGCCGTTCATGGGGTCGATGAACTGCGCCTCGCGGGCTTCGTCCCGAGATAGGATGTAGTGGACGCCCCAGACTCTCGCCAGACCCACGCCGCACGAAATCGAGTTGGCCTCGGCCGGCACGCTCGACGCGAAGTACAGCGATTGCCCGAATAATGTCATCGGGCCGGTGACGCGTTCCCCCTCGTGTTCATCATCACCACACTCGCCGTCGCAGCCCAGGGTCTGCACCCAGTTCACTTTGGCTTCGAAGGCGTTGTCGGCGTTGAGTTGTTCAGTCAACGAAACCACGCGATTGATTTGTCCGGGATCAGCCGTCTGTACACGCTGCTCACCGGTTGAAGCGGCGACTGTGATTTGGCCGATCTGGTCAACACTGATCACCGGTGGTGTCTCGATAGGCTGTCGCTTGTCGATGGGCTGGTCGAAATAGGCGTCGAAGAAGACTTTGAAATCCCAGTCCCGAGGGTCATTGGAGGAGACGTCCAAACGCCAAATCCGACCGTCGCGGTCACCGACGAAAATTCGGTCTGCAACCGCGCCTGGAGAAGCCGGGAACGCCGCTGGCTGGCCCACGATAGGTGCAGGGATGTCGACGATCGTGGTGCGAGACGTCAGAATGTTGGGATGCTCCTCAGCGCGGAAGGTGCGCAAGATCTCTCCCGTGTCCAGACGCACGATGGTGAGTGAGCGCGCCTCGACCCCGCCGGCATACAGATTGACCTCTTCCTGTGGAGCAAAGTCTTCGCTTTCGGGCGCCATCAGCGGACCTGCGGGCGCCACATCTCCGGTGCGAGAGCCTCCGTCACCACCGGGCAGCACTGCCACCGCCACCTCGGTACCCGGATCAGTCGAGCTGGGCTTCAAAAAGACTTGGGTGATCAGCGGAACGCCGCCGCTGCCGAACAATTCGAGGCCGTCGTGATCGCGGGTGAGCTGCCATAGAAAGCGCGGCCCGTCGTCCCCCGGATCAGGGCTGGTGACATCCAGTGCGAAGTAGCCGGAGCCGACCAGGCCTTTGCCGAAGCCTTGCACCAACGCCGTCCGCCAGCTGCCGAGGCCGGCACTTGCCTGAGCAAACGTCCGTTCGAGCTGCACGCTGTTGCCGTTGATGCGCGCGGGAACATCTTTGATGATCGGCTTGCTGTCGAGCAAGGTGGCGGGCGTGTGAGGGTATTGCGCCTGAAGAACCGGGAGTACTGCCGGCGGGAAGAAAGCCCACAATTCATTGTTGGACTTTCTGTTGACTTGCTTTTCCGGCTCAGGAGACTGGTCCGCGGTCTTGAAGGCGTGCAGCATGCCGTCGGCGGTCGAGGTATACAGCACTGAAGGGCGACCACTCGCCACTCGTTCTTCTGCAAACGCCTGATAGGATTCGTCGCGCAAGAATTCAGTGGGGCGGCCACTGACAATCTTCGGGGTGGAGTGGTAGATCGCACCGAACAGGTTGCAGTCGCTCGAGCCCGGTACGCGGCAACGGTGCTCATCCTCGGCGTTGCTCAAGCCGACTGTCCAGCGCAGGATCGCATCGCGACATGCTTGGGCAGTGTTGCCTTCGCAATCTGCGGCATCCACTGCCATGTGCTCAGGGCTGACCTCAGAGGCAAACTCTGACGCGGCCATGGCGGCCGTCTGGGTTCCGTTCAGGACCTCAATGCCGTCCACATTGCTGAGTAGCGCGGGCCGGATCGTGTTGCTGGTGCTGCCCTCTGGGATCACCGTTAGGAACCTGCGGGGGGCGCCCACTCCCGAGTTGAGATTGGCGGCGAAGTCGTCGCCCTTGGAGTCGTCGACGGGTTGCTCGACGGGCACGCCATCGTCGCACAGGATGCGGGTGCGCGTTAGATTCCCTCTCCAAGGTTGCTCGAGCACCGGGGTAAAACTGGAGCTGAACTGATGGCTGCCATCCTTCGCGCTGCTTCCGGCGGAAGCGAACGCAGCGGAGGTGCGGGTCGTCAGACTGGTGGTGATGTCGCTCAGGATGCGCGAGAACGTGCGGCGCAGCTCCTTGCGGTTTTCGGGGAAGTAGGCGCGGCGCGCAGTGCCATCGTCGTTGGGACGGCCGCCGGCCGCCGCGATGCGATTGAGCGTGCAGCAGGCTTGAATCGCCCGATCGTTGAGATTGTCTCGGCAGTGGTCGTCGGTCAGCGCGCTGCAGCCGACCGTCTCGCCACCAATGGTGACCTTGTCGAGTGCGAACCCGATCACCACAGTCTCCACCACTTGGTCCGGATCGTTCGGCGGGTTGTGAAGCAGTTCCCAGGCGGTTTCTTCTGGCCGGGGATAGGGGCACTTGCCTCCGGCCTCGCTGTTTTCGCAAAAGGGACGCAAGTCCAAGTTTGGTTCACCGTCGCTGAGCATGATGATCAGGTTGCGGCGACACTCTGGGGCCTTGGTGGTCGGGTCGTTGTACGGGCCAAAGTCCGGCGGATTGGTGGATTGGTCCACCTTGTCTTTGGTGGTGTCGAACCAAAAGAACTGGCGAGCGTCGTGTAGCATGGCCGCGATCGGCGTCGCGCCGTACGGACGAGTCGAAAGCAGAACTTGCTGGATCTGATTGTTGCGCTGCTCGATCTCCGAGCCGGTTGCGTTGGGAGCCCCGAAAGCCACCATGCGTCCTTCCCACGGTGGGGCCGCCGCGTTGCGTGCTCCCAACTCCTGCATCTGGTCGGTGGCGCAGTTCGCAGGTCGGCCTTGTTGCGGCGAGTCATTGAGATAGTAGCTCCAAGTACCATCAACGCCGTCCTGAAAGTCGACGCCATTGACGGCCAGACCTGTGCCCTGGTGCACGTGACTGTCGAAGGTCATCAGACCGAAGCGCACCTTCTCTTGGAAAATATCCAACACGCCGTCGGGCGCTTGCGAAAAGTTGCTGCATCCGGTGTAGCCGAGCAGGTTGCCTGGACGCTGCACCTCATTCGGCGGGCGAAAGCCAAACGTCGTGACTGCCTCCTGAGGGAATGCCCAGGGGCGGCTCGAGGGAGGTAACACGCCGGGACCGACGGTGCAGTTGTTGCTGATGATACGATGGTACGGGTTCACGTAGCCCCAGTCGTAGGGCTTGATCCCGTCGAGGGAGTATTCGTTGACGAATGCTGGGCTGCTTCGGTCCATTGGGAAGCAGCTGTAGCCACCGAACGAGCCGGTCATCACCTCGACCAGATCAATCCAGCGACTTTTCTCATTCGGTGCATTGGGATTACCCGGGTTGCAGACGGGAAACTGCGGGCCGTCTGCAGTCCACTCCATCGAGCCAGATGTGTCGACCAGCAGCATTACGTTCGGTAGCGGTTTGTCCACGTCACCTTGGGCGCTCGCTCCTGCGGTGACAGTGGACGCGGCGCACGCGAGCAACAGCGAATGTATTAGTAGAGATGAACGTTTCATGGCGTTAGTTCACTGGTCCAAAGGTGATCTGAGCGTGCAGGCTTGATAGGCCGGAAGTCGTCGCGAACGCAGCCTGGCAGACGGCGTCGTCGTCCGCGGCTTCGGGGCGTACTTGGCCGGTTGCGGTCAGCAGCATGCTCATGTGTTTGAAGGTGTCGGCGGCGACGTCTTCCCCAGCGATGGGACGACCTGTGCGCGCAAGATCGGTCATTTCTACGATGAAAGCGCCTTCCAGGTCATTGCGGCTCAACTGCCCCAACAACTCCGGCTGATCAAGACGACCGACATTGCCTGGGAATTCGGTGTTGATGCGTTCCCAAATTTCGACGGTTTCGAGCTTGTAGCAAGGGGGGCGGTTGGGCTCCATCATGCTGGCCAGCTCGCGGTTTGCGCGGCAATCATCGTTGCCGCTGGAGATGTACTGAAAGTAGTGTTGCTCTTTGCCAACCAACTCCGAGGTGACGCTGCGACCCGCGAACTCAGCCACGTAGGTGGTTTGGACCCCCATGCGGTTGAAGCCCGCTGCTTGGTCTGCCAAGCTGGCGGCTCGCATCGAGTACAGACCGATGGCGGTCAACAAGGTGATGACCATGACGGCGATAAACAGCGCGTTGCCGCGCTGGCGCTGACGTTGTTTGGCTCGGACAATTTGCCGCGCGTGCTTTCTGCTCATTGCCACGTAGCTCCCAGTTGGTTGTGCAACGCCACGCGTGCTTGGACCGTGCGGACTCGGGCGAAAGGGGCCCCGCCGGCTTCGCCCAGACCAACCCTGAAGAGCGGTCCGCCTTGGACGGCAATTCCGCTTTCGCGGTCAGCCTCGCGAGAACGCACGCTGAGCCACGCGTGTACCGAGCGGATCAGCTGGGGACCGCGGCCGGCGCCCAGCGTGGACGGGATGCCAGCCCATTCCCCGACCTTGTCCTGGTCGATGTATTCCAGGTCGCTGCGCACGCTAGCTGCCACCGTCAGGCGGAAGCGCAGGTCGATCGCGTATTCGGCGACCAGCTCAGCTGAGCCTGGGACGGGGTTGCCTTTGGGATCCAACTCCTCACGCACCAGCTCAGTGCGGTCCTCTTCGCCGGGTGGTGCTGAAGCCGTGTTGTAGAGCGGCGCGTAACGTTCATCCTGGCGCAAATTGCGAATGTCGTAGCGCACGAAGTTGACAGTATTGATCATCGCGCCTGTCTCTTCGCCCTTCAGCCCACAACCGATTCCGGATCCAGCTCGGAAGATGAGGGCGGGTTCCTTGTCTCGAATGTTCACGCGCGGATTCGGCCCAGCGTTGATGGAGGCGATCGTGCCGTAGTGGTGTCGTCCCGACTTGTCGACGATGCGGATCGCCCGTCCATCTGGAAAGACTGCGCTCAATAGCGCTTTCTGGTTGGCGCCTTCGTTCGAGTAGCCGAGCCGCGCCATCGGTCCGGATTCGACCTGCAAGTAAACCTCGTACACGCTACCGCTCTGCTGGATAGCGCGAATGGGAAACGCTTCAGCCGAAGCGAAGTTGCCACTCAATACGATGCGCTGGGGAGTGATCCCGTTAGCGGCGAAGAGTTCCGGCAAGTCATCCGCCGGAATGTTGCTGATGCGCACGCTCGAAGCCTCGCGTAACAGGGCTGGCCAGGTGCCGTCCGCAGTCGGATTTCCGCAGACGAAGGGATCGCGCCGCACATTGGGCGATGACATGAATCCGGCTCGCGCGATGTCTGAGCGCAGGCGTTCGAAGCCCACTACGGACTGCAAGTTGGCGTTGGCGACGCGCAGCTCTCGTTGATACAGCGCCGACGTGTGCTTGGACAACATGAACACCGTGATGGACAGCATCAGGGCTCCACTGAGGGAGACCATCAACTCCACCAACGTGAAGCCTCGGGCGAACCGTCTGGAAAAGCGGCTATTCACGTTCCCCCTGATGCTGACGCAGTGCCGTAGACAGGTAGACCACGTTGAGCAGTTGTTGGGAATCGTCGCTGTCGAAGTCTTGCACGCCAAACGCGCACACGTGCGTCGGTGGCGGGCTCTGCAGGTCGAAGCTTCCGCTACGTCGCCAGAACACTCGCACTTGAGCTCGGATCAGCCCCGAGCCCTTTTTGAAAGTCTCCTGCCCGTGGATCCAGGTGAGTCGTACGTGGGTGCAAAAGTGCGCGTCGCTCTCGTAGTTCTGTGCGGCAACCGGACTGCCTAGCGCGTCGAACCCCGCTCCGAAGCGACGCCCCTGGTCGTAGTCGGGAAGGAACCAGGCTGGGTTTTGGGTGGTTTCCGGGCCAGCCTTCTGGAGCCACACGGTCTCGTCAAAGTCGTTCGTGTCATTCCACTGAGCGGACTCCGCCGCCAGCTCGTCCAGCCATGACTCGGCGATGTGGGTGGCGATCGCCAAGTTCTTGGCGTGTTGGTTGGCGTCGATCGTGACCTTTTGCATCGCGATCACGCCCATCACACCGATGGTGATCACCGAAAGGGCCATCATCAGCTCCACGATCGTGTAGCCCGACTGCTGGAGTCCGGCGCGAGCGCTCCGCCGCCGATGCCGCGTCACAGGTTCAGCCTCGCGGTGCCGTTGGGGAGCACCAATACGCGATGGGTGCGTCCGATTCGAGTAGCGCCTTCAGCGCGGTAGACTTGCGCTGCGTAGGCGTTGGTGAGCGGTCCCAACGCTGCCCCAGGACTAGTCCGACTAAAAGCGCGACCCATTGGGGTGAAGCAGACATCCAAATTGTTGAGCGCGGTTCCGCCCGCGTCTTCCATCGCGATAACCAAACGGTCGTATTCACCTCGCTTGGCCAGATCGAGCACCTCCACCTGGCGAAACTGACCTGCAGCTTGATCGTTCCAGTCCGTGGTCAGACAGCTGGGTACGGGCAAAGCGGCGCAAGCTTCGTTGGCAAAGCCGTTGGGATCGGGCGCTGCTCCACGCTGGGCCTCGTAGATTTCGAAGCGCCCCCGGGTACCCGGGACAAAGCGCACCATCACTGCGCTGCCGCGGCCCATCGCACGCATGCGCGCCAGGCGGTATGCGTCCGTCACTCGTAGCGCTGCCTCGTGAGTGCGACGGTCGCGCAGCTGCTTGGTAACCAGAGGTATGGAAATGGCGGCCAAGATGGTGATCATGATCACCACCGTCATCATCTCGATGAGGGTAAAGCCCCGCTGCGCGGAGCCACGCTGGACCTGCAGACGCAACACGACATTGAAATCTAAGAGCAATTGCCGTGCCGCCCGTCGCCGGCGTCATCCTTCAAGAAGTCTGCAATATTGTGGCTACTTTATAGAAGCAGTTGCCACCGCAGGTCCGAAAGCTTTTCCAAACTATGAAAATGTTGCGGTCTCAGACCGCGGGTTCGGCAGCGACCAGCTTCTGCGGCGCGGGAGCTTTGCGATGTAGGCGCGAGCCGGTCTATGTGAGGACCATGTGTCGCCGCACCCCCTCCGCACTTGCGCTTGGGATGTGCCTGGGGCTGCTCGCCTGCGATCGTGAGCCAGTTGGGGACACGGCTACCCCTGCGCCAGTCGAGACCGCTAAACCGGATGTTTGTGAGGCTGAGCATTCTGAAGAGGATGACGAATTCCGACGCGTCATGCCGCTGCGTATTGGCGGCTTCTGCCTCGATCCCAATCACGACGTTCGGCTCCATGGAGAAGAAGCTGAGAGTCCGATCGAGCAGATTTGCACGGAGCTTCCTGGTGCGCCTTGCAATGAACCGGGGGGGCACCGGTTGCGGCGTGTCTTGACCAGTCGCTACATTCGCAGTGATGCGTCCCGCGGGGCCATCAGTGTCCGATTGCTGCGCTTCTCCAATGGCGAGGCAGCATATGGCTACTTCACGGATCGGGTCCTGACCAGCGAAGACCCGGCACAAAACCAGCTCGAGGCGGTAGAGGTGGCAGGGCAGGCGGTATTAGGACGTTCGTTGCCTGGAGCAGAATCAGCACTGCTTTGGCGCGGAAGGTACGTCCTGCTCCTCAGCTACGGCAACGAGCAACTGACTCCTGCACAGCTGAAAGAGCAAGGCCGTCCCGCTCTCGAGCAAGTCTTGGGCGCGTTCGGTGGAACGTTAGACGGTGACACGTCACTGCCTGCGGTCGTGCGGCGCCTTCCCACCAAAGAGCGGATTGCACTCGGGGTGCGCCTCAGCCCTAAAGATTCATTGGGAGTCAGCGGGGCTGGCCCAGGCGCAGTGGGGTACTATCAACGCGGACCCAAACGCTATCGGATCTTCGTCTCCGCAACACTGGACGCAGACACGGCCCGAGACGTGGAGCGGACGCTGCGTCGCACTCCCGGCTACCGAAAGCTCAAAGACATGCCCTACGATGCTTTCGAGTTGGAATTGTCGATTCGCCCAGATGCTCCTTCGGCTACTTGGCTCGTCGCCAAGCGCGACGCGACGGTCGTCGCTGTGGGTGATGAGCAATTCGCTCTGACCGCCGACATGACGGACGAGCAGAAGCTGGCTGTAGCTCTCAGCCGAGGGGACAAGCTCCGACTCCTGCGGCAGGTGCTGTTCAGTCGATCTGAGCCGCACAACCGCTGACGACAGCGTCGTCTCGACCGCCGGCGTACGCCTGCATGATCACCTGCCCGCCGTCGGCGTTGAAGCCGTCCACGCGCAGCGCTTCGCCCGGCCAGACAGGTTTCTTGAACTGCGCTGTCAGGCTCTTGATGCGCGTGGCATCGCCGTCGCAACTGTGCTTCGCAACAGCCCTGCAGATGTAGCCAAAGGTTGCCAAACCATGAAGAATTGGGCCCTGTTCGAAGCCGACGCTTTGAGCAAACTCTGGATCTGCGTGCAGCGGGTTGTAGTCGCCGCTGAGACGGTACAATAGAGCTTGTTCCGGACTGACTTGTTCCTCGCACACCCAGTCTGGATCTCGCTTAGGGGTCGCGGGAAGCTCGGGGCGCGGGCGTTTGGCGCCGCCGAAGCCACCTTCTCCGCGAAAGATGATCTGCCACTCGGTCTCGAACAACAGCTGTCCATTCAACTTGGTTTCGGAGCGCATGACAGCTTGGGCCATGCGTTTGAGATCATACAACCCAGTGATCTTCCCGCTGGTCTCGAGGCGTCCTTCTGGAGGGATCTCGCCATGAACCCAAATGGTCTGGCCGCTGTGTACGACCATCTCGTAGGGGCCACGGCTGAGCTCCAATAGTTCGGTCAGGACTGGGTAGGTCGGCACGACTGCGAAGCTCGGGTAGGCCTTCGGCCCGCGCTTCTCGTACAGATAGTCGAGTTCATCTCGTTTAGCGCCGATGCCCAGAGCGTAGAGGGCCAGCGTTTTCCAGTCGTAGTCGAGAGTGTAAGTCTTGGTCGACTTGCCCACGCAATTCGGGTCGAGGCTCATGTTGGCTCGCTGGTAGTCGGCGACCGCTGCAGTGTCAATCCGCGCGTGCCTACGCGCAACGCATGACACGCCTGTGGTCGCGGACTAGCCTGGAGCTGTGGAGCAACTGCTCGAACTGGTCACGAGCCTGGAGGCGCGAGGGATCTCTCTGGCCCAGTGGGTGCTTGCTTGGGCGCGTGTTCTGCCCACGATGCTACTGGTCCCGGCCTTTGGCGCTCGGTTTCTTCCGCCCGCGGGGCGAGCCATTTTGGGTTTGAGCTTGGGTCTGGTGCTAGCTCCGGCATTGGCGCCGCTCGCGCCCGAGCGCTTCTTCGCGTTGGCGTTTTTGGTGGAGCTCCTCCACGGGTTGCCTGTCGCGCTGTCGGCCGCGACGTTGATGTGGGCCGCGATGATGGCGGGGGGCTTGATGGACGATCTGCGCGGCCATAGTCAGCCAGGTGCAGGGCCGTTTTCGGAGGTCGGCACGCCGCTTGGAACCTTGCTGGGTCTGTTTGCGGCCGTCGGCTTCCTGAAGCTGGGGGGAGCGACTAGGCTCGCTGCCGCGTTGGTGGAGCCAGCAGGGCAGCCTAGCGTGCTCTCGGTCGTGGGCTCGCTCGTGGGCGCGATCGACGTCGCCTTGGCGCTCTCTGCCCCGGTCCTGGTGGCAGTCATCGTGTGGGAGGTCGCGGGCGCGCTCTTGGCCCGGTCCGCGTCGCCGGCCCACATTCAGGCACTGTTGGCTCCGCTGCGGTCCCTGGCGGTGCTCGGGGCTCTGGCGATTTCGGCTGACGCGCTATTTCAGCTGCTCAGCCGACTGATGGCGCGGGATCTTTGACACCTTCTTTCGCGGTTGGCCATCCGCCAATTCGCGCCCTGAGCTAGGCTCCGGCGCCCGTGTTCGATCTGCGTCGAATTCTGCTGAATCTGATCCCAATGCTGCTCTCGCTGAGCGTGCATGAGTTTTCTCATGCACTGACGGCTGACAAACTCGGAGATCCCACGCCGCGACGTCAGGGGCGGCTGACGCTCTCGCCGCTGGCCCACTATGACGTGTTCGGCACGTTCATCATCCCAATCGTGGCAACGATGTTGAGCGGCTTCGCCCTGATCGGTTGGGCACGACCGGTTGAATTTGTACCGTCCAACTTAACGCGGCGCTTAACGATGCGTCAGGGGGCGGCGGTTGTCGCGTTGGCGGGCCCGCTGTCCAACTTGGTGCTGTCCATTCTGAGTGTGGCGGCGCTTAGCGGGATCAGCGCGGCCAAGCCGGAATGGCTCATCGGGACTGGTCTGCGAGAGCTGCTGGAAGTGATGGCAGTCCTGAACATCGGTCTGTTCATCTTCAATCTTTTCCCCCTCCCACCTCTGGATGGCAGCTACCTCCTGCCCCGCTCGGCGGATGACTTCAAAGCCAAGGTTGCCCCATATTCCTTCTTGTTGATCCTGATTCTGCTCAACATCGGCCCGGTTCGGGAGTATCTGTTCTGGCTTCCCATTTCCACCATCCGTGGGCTTTGGGGGGCAGTATTTGGGGCCTGAACTCCCCGGTTCCTTGAGATCCCGCTCGTTCGAATGACCGACGATAAGACAACGACCGACGAAGAGCTTCCAGGCGAAGAGCGCCAAGGAGGCTACCGTGTCGAGCTGCCGTCCTTCGAAGGCCCGCTAGATCTACTTCTGCATCTGATCAAGAAGCACGAGCTGGACATTCTGGACATCCCGATTGGCTTCATCTCTCAGAAGTACGTTGAGTACATCAAGACGATGGAGCTGCTCAGCATCGACATCGCGGCTGAGTATCTGGTGATGGCCGCAACCTTGGCTCATATCAAGAGTCGGTCGCTGCTGCCTCCTGATCCGAACGAACCCGAGGATGACGATGGCTTGACTGAGGAGGATGATCCGCGCGCTGAGCTCATCCGCCGCTTGCTCGAGTATCAGAAGTATAAGAATGCGGCTGAACAATTGGGATCTCGCTCAGTCCTAGGACGCGATGTGTTCATGCGCGGCAGCGCCAATGAGGCTGAAGTGGGCCCCGCTCCGCTGGCACCCTTATCGCTGTTCAAGCTGGTTGACGCCTTCGAAGGTGTTTTGCAGCGAGCGAAACATGTCGAAGAGCATCAGATCGACTTCGAGCGCATCTCTGTCACCGAGCGTATAGGGCAGATAAGCGATCTACTCCGGGAGCGCGGAAGGCAACGCTTTGAGCAACTGTTCGAAGGGGACGTCACTCGGGCGGACATGATCGTGACGTTCCTGGCGCTTTTGGAGATGACCAAACTGCGCATGACCAACCTGCATCAAGAAGGTCCGCTAGAGCCGATCTGGGTTGAGCTGTCCGTGCTGGAAGACTCGGACGATGCTGACGAAGAGGGCGATGATCTACTGGGTAGGAAGCTTTCTCCGTCGGAGCACGCGTGGCCGGGAGCAGCCGCGGACAACGCACTCGCCCGAGACGGGCAATCATCAACCGACGAAGACTTCGACGCTGACGCGGATGCAGACTCGGACGATGACGGTTCCTTGTTTGAAGACTCCGAGGACGAAGACTCCGAGGAACTGAACTCTGAGGATAGCCCTTCGGCGTTCGATGACCCTGAAGTTGCCGACCTGGCCGACGTCGGACCCGAGCAAGACAGCGCCCTGTTTGATGACTCCGAGGAAGTCATCTCTGAGGACAATCGCTTGCTATCGGAGGATGACGAGGCGCTGCCCCCTCTCGAGCAGACTGACCAGGGCGCTTCCCCCGAGTCAGTAGAGCCCGCAGGGGATGCGGATGAGGTCGTCTTTGGCGTTCAAGAGAGCGAACCGGTCTTGCGTGATGATCGTCCTGAGCTGGCGGCGTCGGAAGCGGACGACGAGCTAACACTTTCGGATAAACATGGCGAAGAAGAGTAAGCAAGCGAACCAGACGGACGCAAAGTCGGCAGCGAGCGAAGCGGAGCCCCAGTCTCCTGCTGAAAAGCCCGGCGCGTCCACGAAGAGTGCGAAGAAGTCGGCTGCGAAGAAAGCGTCGAAGAAGACGAGCGCAAAGAAGGCGTCGAAGAACTCCGTCGCAAAGCAGGCTGCCGCGACGAAGACGGCCATGAGCGAATCGACGCCGGAGCAGAGCTCCCCTCAAGACCCGAGCGCAGAGAAAGCGTCGAAGAAGTCCACCAAGAAGAAGGCCAGCACCAAGAAAACGGCGACCAAGAAGACCGCGTCGAAGAAGGCGGCTGCCAAGAAGACCTCGTCGAAGAAGGCAAGTACCAAGAAGACTGCAGCCAAGAAGGTCGTATCGAAGAAGGCCAGCACCAAGAAGACTGCCGCCAAAAAGACCACGTCGAAGAAGGCCAGCACCAAGAAGGCGCCTGCCAAGCGGGACGTAGCGAAAAAGACCGCTGCGAAGAAAACGCTCGACGACGAAACAGCTTTACTCCCAGAGCAAGAGGCAGGCGCGGCGACAAGCAAAAAAGCTAGCAAGCGCGGGCGCAAGAAAGCTAGCCGGGGCGCGGACACCCAAGATTCAGACGACACCGTCGTTGATCTGGCGTCAGCGCGACAGCGCATGCGCGGTGCGTCTCAGGCTGGATCGCAAGACGCCGACGAGTTCGAGGGCGAAGCGGACGCGGAAGAAGATACTGCGGAAACTCTCGGCGACGAGGAAATACCGGATGAGCTCGACGCGGATGAGCTAGCAGAAGGCGAGAGCGAGCCAGGTTCCCAAGCAGAGCAGGGGGAGCTGTCGGAAGAGGAAGAGAACCGACGCTACCTGAAGGGGTTGATCGAAGCGTTGCTATTTGCCAGTGACAAGCCGCTGACCCCAAAGGAGCTGGCTCGTGCGGCGAAGCTGGATCGACCTCGCACCGCGGAGCTGCTGAAAGAGGTGGTGGCGGACTATGCCAACCGCGGGATGAATCTCACCGAGATAGCAGGGGGCTATTGCTTCCGCTCCAACCCCACCTACGCCAGCTATGTGCAGAAGATGCTGGCAATGCGTCCGGTGCGACTGAGCCGCGCGCAATTGGAGACACTCTCCATCATCGCCTACCGTCAACCCATGACTCGCCCCGAAGTCGACGACATCCGAGGCGTGGACACAGGCCAGGTTATCAAAGGGCTGCTGGAGCGCGACCTAATCAAGATCTTGGGCAAGAAGGACGAACCCGGGCGCCCAATGCTGTATGGGACCACGCCGGCCTTTCTGGAGTTGTTCAGCCTCGAGTCGCTGAAGGAGCTGCCCAGCTTGCGCGAATTCACGGAGCTCAGTGAAGAATCGCGCACGAGGTTCGAAACTGAGGTCGGGGAAGAAGCTCCCGAGGGCCCGGTGGAGCTGGAGGGACCGGAAACGCAAGAGGAGGGCGATTCCCCAGAATCAGGGGGCGCGGCCGACTCGGACAACGACGACGCTGACACGTCAGGCGAGGATGCCGACTTGGACGATGACGTGGACTCGCACGCCCCGGACAAGGCGGTCGCGGATGATGATGCCGACGCCGATGACGACGATGACGACGACGCCGATGACGCCGATGACGCCGATGATGCCGATGACGCCGATGACGCCGATGACGACGATGACGCCGATGACGCCGATGACGCCGATGACGCCGCCGATGACGCCG
>JBNLEN010000035.1:0-45043 GCA_050304975.1 Polyangiaceae bacterium | reverse complement strand
CAAACCGCCGAAGATGACCCGCGAGTTCGAGCGACAAGCCGTGCGCGGCGAGCAGCTAGAACTCGGCGACGTGAGTCTGGAGGAAGCCGTCCAGCGTGTGCTGTTGTCACCGACCGTGGCGGACAAGACCTTTTTGATCAGCATTGGCGACCGCACCGTGACGGGGCTGATTGCTCGGGATCAGATGGTGGGGCCGTGGCAACTCCCCGTGGCAGATTGCGCGGTCACTTTGTCCGACTATGATGGCTACGCGGGGGAAGCCATGGCGATGGGTGAGCGCACGCCCGTGGCACTCTTGGACGCGAAAGCTGCTGCGCGCTTGGCGGTGGGCGAAGCCATCACGAATATCGCCTCAGCGCCGATCAAAGAGCTGTCGGAAATCAAACTCTCTGCCAACTGGATGGCTGCGGCGGGACACCCCGGTGAAGATCAGGCGCTCTTCGATGCCGTTCACGCGGTTGGTATAGAGCTGTGTCCAAAGCTGGGCATTGCTATCCCCGTGGGCAAAGACTCGATGAGCATGCGCACCGTCTGGCAGGGGGAGGGCTGGAAAGATGCGGGCGAAGACGAGCCAGCCACGGTCGAGCAGCTGGTGGCCAAGCAAGTGGTATCGCCACTGTCGCTGATCGTCAGCGCGTTCTCCCGGGTGTACGACGCGCGCCGCGCGCTCACGCCGCAGCTGTCGCCAGCAGACCAAACTACGCTGCTGCTGATCGACCTCGGCCACGGAAAAAATCGCTTGGGCGCTTCCACCTTGGCGCAGGTGTTCGGTCAGGTGGGCAAACAACCGCCAGACTTGGACTCTCCTGAGCTGCTTCAGAATTTCTTCGCTGCGGTGCAAGAGCTCAACCAGCTGGGGTTGTCCCTGGCGTACCATGACCGCTCTGACGGTGGCCTGTTCGTGACCGTGCTGGAAATGGCCTTGGCCGGTCGAGTGGGTGTCAAGCTGGAGCTGGATGGGCTGTCGACGGGCAACGGCAGCGACGCACTGGCGTCGCCCTTGGCGGCGCCTTCCCGGGGCGTGCTTTCGGCACTGTTCGCGGAAGAGCTCGGCGCGGTGATCCAAGTTCGCGAAGCTGACAAGGAGCAAGTCTTGACGCTGCTGGATCGCCACTCGTTGCGCGATTTGACTCACGTGATTGGCACCACCGCCGAGCGCAAGGAGCTCACGGTCACTCGACACGGTAAAGTGCTCTACCGGGCTGAACTGACGGATCTGCAAGCCACTTGGTCAGATACCACACTGCGCATGCAGTCGCTGCGGGATAACCCCGAGTGCGCCCAGCAAGAGTACGAACTCAAGTGCCAGGTCAATGATCCCGGCATCAGTCCGCTGCTCACGTTTGAGCTAGATGAACCGCTGCTAAGTAGCGTAGATTTGCAGCAACGTCCGTCGATTGCGATCTTGCGTGAACAGGGTGTCAACGGCCAGGTGGAGATGGCGGCGGCTTTTCATCGAGCCGGCTTTCAGTGCATCGACGTGCACATGACGGATGTGCTCGAAGGGCGCGAAAATCTCGAGCGCTTTCGCGGTTTGGTGGCTTGCGGCGGCTTCTCTTATGGTGACGTGCTGGGTGCGGGCGGTGGCTGGGCGAGCTCGATTCTGTATCACCCCATCGCGCGAGAGGCGTTTGCACAGTTCTTCGCGCGAGAGGACACCTTCGCCTTGGGCGTCTGCAATGGTTGCCAGATGCTTTCGGGCTTGAAAGACATCATCCCGGGGGCTCAGGCCTGGCCGCGTTTCGTGCGCAATCGCAGCGAGCAGTTCGAAGCGCGCGTGGTCACAGTGGAAGTGCGTGAGAGCAAGTCGATCTTGCTGCAGGGCATGGCTGGAAGTCGCTTGCCAATTGCAGCCGCTCACGGGGAGGGGCGCGCGTATTTCGCGGTCGCGCCCGAGCCCGACGTGGAACACGATATCGCGCAGCGTGAAGCAGCGCACGCTCTGGGTGAGCTGGTGGCGATGCGCTACGTGGACAATCGGGGCAAAGTCACCGAGCACTACCCACTCAACCCCAACGGCTCTCCTATGGGCGTCACCGCCGTAACCACTCCAGATGGCCGAGTTACCGCCATGATGCCCCACCCAGAGCGGGTCTTCCGCAGCGTGCAGCTGTCGTGGGCGCCGCCAGAATGGGGCGAAGACAGCCCGTGGATGCGCATGTTCCGCAACGCACGAAAATGGGTGGGGTAGCCGTCCCCGTTTGTTCGCCGACAGCCGTCATGCGGACGCAGCCTTGCTGAGGCAATCCGGTTGCGGCAATCTTTTCGGCAGAGCCGGCTTTCGGCTCGTGCTATCTGAGGTGACCAATGTTGAACCGCCCGCGACGTAACCGTAAGAACGCAGCCATTCGCAACTTGGTGCGGGAGACCACACTGTCTCCTCACGACATGGTTTTGCCGCTGTTCGTGCACGAAGGCAAAGACAAGGCTACGCCCATCAAGAGCATGCCCGGTCACGCGCGCTTGAGCATCGACCTGCTCGTCAAGAAAGCGCGGGAGGCCCACGAAGTGGGCGTACAGGGGGTGGCGCTGTTTCCGGCGCTTGAAGACAACCTCAAGGACTCACGCGGCAAAGAGAGCACCAACCCCGACGGCCTCTTGCAGCGCGCGGTGAGTTCGTTGAAAGACGCCCTACCGGAGCTGAGCGTGATCACGGACGTGGCGTTGGATCCGTATTCGTCAGATGGCCATGATGGGGTGCTCATCGGTGACGAGATCGACAACGAAGAAACGCTGCCAATCTTGGCGGCGATGGCGGTAGCGCAAGCCAAGGCCGGAGCTGACATGGTCGCACCATCGGATATGATGGACGGCCGCGTGGAGGCCATTCGCCGCGCGCTCGACGAAGCCGGGTATTACAAGACGGCGATTTGCAGTTACTGCGTGAAGTATGCGTCGGCCTTCTACGGCCCGTTTCGCGATGCGCTCGACTCCGCGCCGCGCTCTGGGGATAAGAAGACGTACCAGATGGATCCAGCCAACGTGCGCGAAGCCTTGCGTGAGATCGAGCTGGATGAGGCCGAAGGCGCGGACATGTTGATGGTCAAGCCTGGTTTGCCTTACCTGGACGTGATCCGCTATGTGCGGGAAAACACCGCCTTGCCGGTGGCCGCGTATCACGTCAGTGGTGAGTTCGCGATGCTCAAGGCGGCAGCCGAGAAAGGCTGGCTCGACTACGACCGCTGTCTGCTGGAAGCATTGACTGGCCTCAAGCGCGCGGGCACTGACGTGATCTTCACGTACGCCGCCATCGAAGCTGCCACGCTTTTGGCGTGAGCGACGGCTACGCGTTGAGCGCCGAGGACGCCAGAGTAGCTCCGGTTTCCGGCAGTGGCTGCCCGCCGCGGGGGTCACTGCCCGCAGGCGGCTTTCATCAACCAGATGCAGGGCGCGCCCTTGGCGCACTTAGTTAGGTGAAGCTCAAAGCCGTTCGGGCACGGGCGGGTTGCTGACCAAAAACCGGGCGCATTTGCCTCAGCGGAAACGCTCGAATCGAGAGCCAGGCGAGGGGCCGGATGGGTTCCTGCGGCTTCTATCGAGAGCGGCTGGACTGAACGTCTGAGTATCCTAGACTCTGGGTGTGTCGCTAAAAATAGATCGGGACCATTCGCGCTTTCGGCAGATCGTGCGCGGAAAGATCCGAGAGAACTTGAGGCGGTACATCTCCCACGGAGAGATGCTCGGCCGCAAAGGCAAGGACGTCGTCTCCATC
Organism: Polyangiaceae bacterium; assembly: GCA_050304975.1. GTDB lineage: Bacteria > Myxococcota_A > Polyangia > Polyangiales > Polyangiaceae > SZUA-265. The sequence continues at coordinate 41,331 of JBNLEN010000035.1, read as the reverse complement.
CCCATTCCGCAGATCGACATTCCGCGCTTCGTCTTCGGTGACAAGCAAGCGGGCGGGGTTGGTCAGGGCGAGGGAGATGTCGGGGATCCGGTTGGTCAGGGCGATCCGCAAGAGGGGCCAGGTACCGGAGAAGCGGGAAGTGAACAGGGAGATCACTCGATTGAGGTGGACGTCACCCTGGATGAGTTGGCTGACATTCTGGGTGAAGAGCTGGAGCTGCCCTCGATTGAGAACAAGGGCCAAAGCCGGATCAAGAGCACCAAAGACCGCTACACCGGCATCCGCCGAGTCGGGCCGGAGTCTTTGCGCCATTTCAAGCGCACCTATCGTGAAGCGCTCAAGCGGTCGATCGCCGCGGGGACCTACAATCCGAAGTCTCCGATCATCATCCCGCAGCATGATGACAAGCGCTTTCGCTCGTGGAAAGAGCACAATGAGCCGATCGCCAACGCAGTCATCATCTACATGATGGACGTTTCTGGCTCGATGGGGGAAGAGCAGAAAGAGATCGTCCGCATCGAGAGCTTCTGGATCGACACTTGGCTGCGTCGCCAATATGAAGGACTGGAAAGCCGCTACATCATCCATGACGCGGTCGCGCGTGAGGTGGATCGTCAGACCTTTTTTCACACGCGTGAGTCTGGCGGTACGATGATTTCCAGTGCGTATCGTTTGGCAAACCAGCTGATCGACAACGAGTACCCGCCGGATCAGTGGAATATCTATCCATTCCACTTTTCGGATGGTGACAATTGGTCGATGGATGACACGCTCAACTGCGTGGAGCTGATGCGTGAGCAGATTTTGCCGCGGGTCAACATGTTCGCGTATGGCCAGGTGGAAAGTCCCTATGGCTCCGGGCAATTCATCAAGGATCTGTCGGAACACTTTGGTGATGATGATCGCGTGGTGACCAGTGAGATCGCCGACAAAGAAGGCATCATCGGCAGCATCAAAGACTTCTTGGGGAAGGGGAGGTAGCCCGTGGGACAGTACGCGAACAAGACGCGCTTGCCGCGCTACCTGCGCCAGGAGAAAGAGAAGATCGAGAAGCTGGCGGCGGACTACGGTTTGGACTTCTTCCCCACCGTGTTTGAGATGCTGCCCTACAACCAAATCAATGAGGTGGCGTCCTACGGTGGCTTCCCCACGCGCTATCCACATTGGCGCTTCGGCATGGAGTATGAGCAGCTCTCCAAGAGCACGGAGTATGGGCTGTCGAAGATCTATGAGCTGGTGATCAACAACAACCCAGCCATCGCATACTTGCTGGAAGGCAACAGCCTGACGGATCAGAAGCTGGTGATGTGCCACGTCTATGGGCACGTTGATTTCTTCAAGAACAACTTCGCATTCCGTTCGACAGATCTGGACGTCACCGGACCGGTGGTGTCTCCTGTTGGCGGCGGCAAAGACTACAGTCCGGACCGCAAGTGGGTGGACAAGATGGCCAACCACGGCTCGGTGATCCGTCGAATCATCGACCGTCACGGGATTGAGCCGGTGGAAGAGCTGATTGACCACTGTTTGTCGCTCGAGAATCTGATCGATCCCTGGTCGCCCTTCGTGGTGCGCCACCGGCCCGAGGAAGATGCGGATGATGATGCTCCCCAAGAGATTGAGGTGCCGCGTCTGAAGGCCAAAGACTACATGGATGAGTTCATCAATCCGGACTCATACATCGAAGAGCAGCGCAAGAAGATCGAAGCCAAGCGTAAGCAGAAGAAGGGTCGGTTTCCCAAAGAGCCGGCACAGGACGTGCTCCGCTTCTTGATTGAGAATGCCCCGCTGGAGAAATGGGAGCGCGCCATCTTGGCTATCATTCGGGAAGAGGCTTATTACTTCATGCCCCAGATGCAGACCAAGATCATGAATGAGGGCTGGGCGTCGTACTGGCACTCCAAGATGATGACGGAGAAGGTGTGTAGCGCGTCGGAGATTGTCGACTATGCGGACAACAATGCCGCGGTGATGGCCACTAGCGGCGGTCGTCTGAACCCGTACAAGCTGGGCGTCGAGCTGTATCGCAGCATTGAAGAACGCTGGAACAAGGGGCAGTTTGGGTCCGAGTGGGAAAGTATTGATAACCTGGACCGGAAATCTTCTTGGAATCGCCGTTTGGGGCTCGGCCAGAAGAAGATCTTCGAGGTGCGGGCGCTCTACAACGACGTGACCTTCATTGACGAGTTCTTGACGCCAGAATTTGCCATTCAGCACAAGCTGTTCTCGTTCGAGTGGTCGTCGCGCAATGAACGCTATGAGATTGCCTCGCGCCAGTTCAAGCAGATCAAAGAGAAGCTGTTATTTCAGCTGACGAACATGGGCAATCCATATCTCTACGTGGAGGATGCCAACTTCGAAAATCGCGGCGAGTTGCTGATAGCCCATCAGCATCGCGGGATCGATCTGCGCGCGGATTACAGCCGTGAGGCTATGCGTGCGCTCAATCGTCTCTGGAAGCGTCCAATCGTCGTGCGCAGCGTACAAGAGAGCAAACCGGTGCTGTTGCGTTTTGACGGTAAGGAACATACGGTGGTACAAACGGACTCGTGAGGTTGACGAGCTACACGGGGATTGTCGCGGCCAGCGTGGCCGCTGCGGCGATGGTGGCCTGCGGGGGTGGGCAGAATGAGGCGGACTCGCCGGAGCAGGCCAAGTGGCGCTCAGCGCGGCCAGACCGGGCGAATCTGGAGGTTCAGGACCCCGTTGAGAATGCTCCCGAAGCGCTGATCAGCCCTGAGCCGAGCGCGACAGCGGCTGCCACCGGCGCTCCGTCAGCTGCCCCAGGCGCCACGTCTTCGGCGGCGGGCTCCAGTGCGCCGGCAGCGCCAGCGTCCAAACGTGGCGTGATCAGCGGAGTGGACAAGCAGGGCAGTGGACGCGTGGCCGTGGGCGGGAGCGGCTCCCCCGGGTTGGTGCGCGGCAAAGCGGACGAGGCGGACCAGCAATTGGCATTGGCGGATGCTGCTTATGCGCGCAACGACTTTGACGCCGCGCTTTCGTACTACCGCCAGGCGCGGCGCCTGATCCCGAATGAGCCAGCGCCGGTCGTGGGGATCGTGATGACGCGCCTGGAGAAAGAGCAGATCCCGACCGAGTACGCCGGCGCCAAGCAAGACAAGCGTCTGAAGGACCTGTTTCGCCTGCTGGACAAAGCCAAGAGCTTGGATGCTGACTATGGCCCGATGCACCTGCAGTACGGGCGACTCTTGCTCATCCAAGGAGACGCCAAAGCTGCCGGAGTGTCCCTAGCGCGTGCCGTACAGCTGCTGCCGAATGACGCGGAGGCTCACTCCGCATTCGCCGTGTCGAAACTGGCCGAAGGAGACGTGGCGGGAGCGCTGGCTGGTTTCAAGCGCGCGGCTGAACTGCAGCCGAACAACGCGGCCCGCCTGACCAATCTTGGTACCGCCTACATGATGCACGGTGAGGCCCAGCTCGCCATCAGCGCCTACCGGCGTGCGGTCAGCTTGGCCCCGACGGACGCGCGGGCTCGCGGAGATCTGGGCACGGCACTGCTGGCGACCAACAACGTCAAAGGCGCGCTGCCGCACTTGATTGAAGCCCAGCGACTAGCGCCGGGAAAAGCCACCTTCATGAGCAACCTGGGGTACGCCTACCAACAACAAGGTGACTTGCCAGCAGCCGTGAGCTGGTATGAGAAAGCCATCGCGGCAGATCCGCAGCTCGGCTCCGCCTGGATCAATCTGGGCATCGCGCGCGCGGATCAGGGCGACTTTGACGGAGCTGAGACGGCGATCAAGAAGGCGCTCAGCATCGATCCGTCGGATCCGCGCGCCCAAGCCAACCTGAAAGAGCTCAAGCAGGCGCGAACCAAGGCCGGTAAGTAGCCAACCTCGATACGGTCGCCAATGCCATGCCGACAACCCTGCGGGGGTTGCACTAGTGGGAGGGACGCGTGGCCTTGTTGCGCGTGGCTGATGGCGGAGGCGTGGGAGCGACCGGCGCTTGTTGGGTTGGTGCGGGGGGAGCGGCCGCTGGAGCGCCGCCAGCGCCCTTGGCTCGCTTGCCTTTGCGAGGGAAAGACCCGATCTCCGCCGAGCCGGCGCGGGCGCCCGCTTTGCGTGCAGCGGACCAAGCCGCTAGCTCTTTGCGCGCTTGCTCCAGGGTTGGCGCTTCTTCGTGTCGAAAAGGCAGCTCACCGGTGCGCACGCGGACGGGGCGCAGTTTGGTGCTGAAGAGTTTGCCGGCGTAGGCGTCCACTCCGACCGCTGAACCGTCATCCGTCAGATCCATTTCGGCGGCCACGAGGTAGAAGCCGGGGCGATCCAGATATTCGTTGTCGCAGAATTCCAGGATGCGCGTCACCAAGCTGATGCTCTTGCCGGGGCTTAGACGCGTGAATGCCTGGCCATCCGGGGCGCGCTCTTCATCGGGTGCTGGACAGGTCACGATGCCGTCTGGGCCCAGCAGCAGGAACGTCAAATGTTCGCGTCGAGCGAACACCGTTTTGCTGGTCTTTCCGCGATTGGTGAGCTTGACGGTGACGCGGGCGTCGCGTGCTTCGCGGGAATCTGAGCCCCGGGTGACCTCCAAGCTCAGTGGTGCCTTGTCGCCCTTTTCGTTGTCGAGCTTGGTGCTCGCCCAGGCGATGTAGCGCGGACTCAGAGCTAAACCTCGGCCAGCGATTTGTTTGAGCCCCTGCTTGCGCTCAAATTCTGTCAGTGACGAGTCTGGGGTGCCAATGGTGGCGTCTGTCTCTGCCGTTTCCGAGGAGTCTTCCGGAGTCGCCTCTTGGGCGTCAGTCGGTTCGTTGCTGGAGTCATCTGCGTCCTCGGCTTCTGCCAACTTGGCTGCAGCTTGTTTGCCGAGCGGAGGAGGTCCAGGAGGTTCGGGGGGCGGTGCTTCGGCCAGCTTGGCGACAAACGGTGCGCTCTGTTCCTGGCGCAGCTCGACTAGCTTGCCCTTGCGCCACACCTTCTTGACGTTCTCCGGCCAGCCCAAATGAGGCGTTAGATGCGTGCCAGGCACGAGCAGGGATTGGTCACCTTCTTCGAAACAATAAAAACGTGGGTCGATGCGCAGTTCGTAGAGCTCACCGGGCGCGAGTGTAACCAGGGACTGCTCTTCAGCACGCTTGGGACGCATTTCGTCCGGGATCCGGCAGTCCTGAGTCTTCTTCTTTCCAGGCACGGTGGCTTCGAACCAGAGCAGTCTCGGATCCGTCGCGACGCTGATGTGGCGCTGGCCCTTGTTCGTCACGCGTATGGTCCAGGGCAAATACGGTCCCGACTCCAGCACGCTCAACTCGAGGCTGTCGCTCAACTCACGCTCGACCTCATCCAATTGAGCGACTTGGCTCGACTCGGGAGGAGCATCCGCCAACGCGACTACGGGCGTGGTGACAGCCGTCGCCAGGAGCGACAGCGAGGCGATAAACGAACAGAATCTAGCCACTTGTGCCGGAGTATCACTGGCCGGGGCCTCCGGCAATCCCTACAATACGCCGACCAGGCATGCCCTATTCCCCGGTCCGAGGCTTATACGCAATCGTCGACGCGCAGGCGTGCACAAATCGGGGGCTCGAGCTGTTGCGCGTGGCGCAGGCGATCTTGCTCGCCCAGCCCGCGTGCCTGCAACTCCGGGCGAAAAATGAGGAGCCGCGGACCGTTTTAGGCCAGTTGAGGGCACTGCGAGCGGCCCAGCGGGCGCTAAGCGAGCGCTCTGCGACGCAAACGGGCAGTCCGCCGACACTGATTTTTGGCAATGATCGGCCCGATGTGGCCGATCTGGCGGGGTGCGATGGTGTTCATCTAGGACAACATGACTTGCCGATTTCTCAAGCTCGGCGCTTTGCACCTGGGTTGAAGCTGGGGATCTCCACCCATGACTCCGCCCAGTTGAAACAAGCCCTCAAAGAATTGCCTGATTACGTCGCGTTTGGTCCGGTTTTCGAAACCGGATCCAAACAAGATCCAGATCCTGTCGTGGGTTTGCAGGGGTTGGCCCAGGCCCACGCTGAGTGTCGGGCGGCAAGGATCCCCCTGGTTGCCATCGGGGGCGTCACGTTGGACAACGCGGCGCAGGTTGCTCAAAACTCAGATAGCGCAGCCGTCATCGGCGCCCTGTTGCCGGGCTCTGAAGTGACGCAGCCGTACACCTGGATCACGCAGCAATGCCGACGCTTGCACGCGGCCCTTGGCGGCGCCACCTGACCGCGCACTCTTCGAATACGCGTCTTCAAACACCGGTCTTCAAGCACCGGTCTTCAAGCACGCGCGTGAGTTCGCATTTCCACCAACATCGCTTCCAGGGCGAGCGTGGTGGAGGTGTTCCGCTCGAGGGCGTCCAACGCTCGCTGCAACGATTGATAGCGGCGCGCAATCACGTCAGCGCCGACCGGATCTTGCCCAGCGCTCTGTCGAACCTGCAGAGCGAGCGCGTGGCCGTACGACAACAGTCGTTTGCGCACCTCGGCCTTGTCGCTGGGTTGACCGCCGGCAAAGCGCAGCGCGCTGGCTATCGTAGGATCCTTGAGTGCTTGTTCCACGCCCGTCAGAAAGTCCTGCCGGGTGTCGGTGTCTTCGGCTTCGGATAACTCCAAAGCCGTGGCTGCGCTGCCTTGGGCCAGCGCGGCGAAGCTCGGATCCTTGCCTGCTTGCGTGAGGATGGTCGCGATATCTGCCTCTGGTAGCGCGCGGAAGCGCACCGCCAGGGTGCGCGAGCGGATGGTGTCCAGCAGCCGCCGCGGGCGGCTGGTGAGCAGCACGAAGTGGACGTTCTTGCCCGGTTCTTCCAAGGTCTTGAGCAAGGCATTGGCCGCCGACTGCGTCAGCTCCTCGGCGTCTCGTACGATGAAGAGCAAGGCTCGACCCTCGTGAGGTGGATAGCCGGCCCTGCCCAGCACGATCCGACGGATCTGTTCGACGCTGATGCCACTAGCTTCCCGCTTGGAGACCATGCTTTGCGGGTAGAGCTGGCGTCCAACGAGGACCACATCGGGGTGCAGTGGGACGTGCGGGGCTTCGCCAGAGAAGGTCAGTACGCGGTGGCAGGTGTTACAACTGCCGCAGCCGCCCTGCGGACACAACAGCGCGCACGCGAAACGCAGCGCCGTCAGTTCCTTACCTACGCCCGCCGGTCCTTCGAATCGGTAGGCGTGGTGCACGCGGTCACCAGCCAGCGCGTTTTGCAGCGTCTCCAGCGCTGGAGCCTGACCGAGAATGTCCGAAAACACTGAGCGATAGTCTCACAAAACACTCGGTTGCAGAAGCCAAGCTGACGCCTCACAGCGGGGGCCAACAAATGCGAAGACGCCGCGAGAAGTCTCGCGGCGTCGATCAAGGAGATGAACTCCGTTGCGGGGCGAGCTGCAGCTCGCCGGTGATGCCCTTTGGCGTTCAGCCCTGATGGTGATGAGGCGGAATGCCGCTGGGCGGGGGAGGCATGCCCTGCGGCGGAGCCGGAGGTGGCGGCTGCGCCGGCGGTTGCGGCGTGTCCAGGTTCTGCAACCCAGCGCGCAACAGCGAAACGAAGATGTCGAACGCTTCTTGCGGGCGGGCCGCTTCACCTTCGACATACTCGCACACCGTGAGGCCGTTGAGCACGCTCAGCACCAGAGTGCAGAGTGACTCGCGGATGCGAGAGGGATCGGCACCCAGCATGTCGGCGATGCTCTGAGCGACCAGCTTACGCTTCTCCTTCTGGAGTGCAGCGGCGCGGCGCTTGAGCTCTTCGTCATTCCTGGATGCGCTCCAGACTTCGATGTTGAGGCCCACGTTGCCGTCTCCGGCGGCCTCCCACAGCGCCAGGATGCCTTTGGCAGAGCGCTCACCTGGGCCGAGCTCCGAGCGCACGGCGTCGCGCACGCGCTCCAAGTACTTATGGTAGGTGTAACTCTGCACTTCGTGGATTAGCGCCGCTTTGCTGGCAAAGTAGTAGTGCACGATGCTCTTACGGAGCCCGAGCTCCTTGCCAATCTCGGCCAGGGTGGTGGCGCTGAAGCCTTTGCGGGAGAAGCACTTGGCTGCGGCTTCTAGGATCGCCGCCACGCGGGGATTGTTCCAATCGACTGTCCGCGGGGTGGGATCCGTCTCCTCACGAGGCGGCTCGGAATGGGTTGGGGTAGGCGGTACTGCGTAGTCTTGCGTCATCATTTGGTAGTCTCGGGTCAGTCGACCGGCGGGAGCCTCCCGCACGCCCGGCTCGCCGTCAAGTATCAGGTACGGCCGGCCGGTGCCGCTGCTGGTGTGGCCTCATACAACCTTTGCTGACGGAAGACAAAGGCCCATCTGGATAGAGTTGTCGGTCGGTTGGTCGACTGCCTGTTATCTGCTGGTTATTGTTGGAGTTAATCGCCTTTTTGGGTGCCCCGTATTGACATATTTCGAGGCGGTTTCAGGGCTTGGGGACGGTGGTTCAAATTCGAACGGGCAGTGCTCGATGGGTGTCGTTCCTGGCGCTTGGGATGAGCTCCGCGCGCGCTGGAAAGCTACGTTTGCCTACACTGGGCTTGGCTTCGCGTCAGTTCACTTCGAAGACTGGCATGCCCTGTTCTTTGCTCCAGCCCGGGCGGCCGAAACGCCCCGGCTCCCTCGACTCGAGGAAGTCGATGCGGCCGTCGTCTTCCCGCTGCAGGGTCATCACCAACAGTTCATCGGCAGTGTACTCGGGGTGGGCGTCGTTCTTGAAACGATGTTCCCTGCCGACGGCACCGGTGCCCACGAGCACGATCTGGGTCGTCGGTGGGTAGGTGTTGTCCCAGCGTTCACGCACGGCGTGGTCTCCTCGCCGCGTGATCCGATAAAGCTTCAATTTGAATCCGGCTACACCACGCTGCGCCAATACGCGCTCCCCGTTGGGTAGATTGGGCTCGGGCCGCTCGAGCTCTTCGTACGGAATCGCCTCGTGGACGCGACGAATTAACGTGACGGTGGTGTCCGTCTCGGGACCCAAGACTTCCGCGCGCACGACGCCGTCCTTGACCGTTTGGTGCAGCACGACCGGGAAGTCGAAGGGGTTCTTGATGCGGTAGTTGATCGTCGGATAGACCACCGTCGCATCCAGACCGAGCTTGATATAGGAGCTGGGGCGCGTATGCGGATAGCGCTCGGTGATGTCCAGCCCCGCGAAGAAAGCGGCGCCGTGGAGCGTTCCGGAGATTTGACAGGTGCCTCCGCCGATGCCGTCAACTAGCTCACCTTGGGCGATGACTGGCGCCACCTTGTAGCCATTGGCTTCGTCGCGAGGACCGACGACACGGTTGAAGTCGAAGACTTCACCGGGCAGCAGCACGTAGCCGTCGAGGCGTGACGCTGCCAGACGCAGATTGAAGGTTCGCGCCTGGGAACGATCCGAGCGGTCGTAGTTGGTTTCGAAGGCAGCGAGCACGTGGTCGAAACGCACGTTGGTCAGTTGTTCCGTACGACGTTGCGGCAGCACCTGCTCGAAATACAGCTCGCTTTCAGTCTTTCCCGCTGCCAGGGCTTGCTGCAGCATGACCAGACTCTGGTCGACGTCCAGCAACAAGCCGATGCGGCTGGGTATGACCTGGCGCCCAGCCAAGTCCAAGCGCGCGTCGACCGCAGTCTGATCGAACTCGTCTTTGATGCGTAGCAACGTGGGCAGGGCGCGTTCGGGATTGATCCTCAACGGCGCGGGCAAGTCGATGGCGCCGCTGGCGGACTGCCTGCGCCGAAGGCGTGAAAGCGGACTCGTATGGTCGACGGCGTCGCGCAGCAGCTGTCCCAAACGCAGCTTGTCGATTTCGACACCCAACTCGCCGTAGGCGACGCGTTCGGTTTGTTCTCCTGGCAGCTTCAGCGTGAAAAGGCCGCTCACGCGTTTTCGTAGTCTGCCGAGGGCGCGCTTCGGCGCGTCCTGATCCAGCTTCAGCGGCTTGCCGAGCAACGACAGCTCTGGGGGAGCAACCGCGGGAGCGGTGCTCTGCGCCAGCTGCAACAACACCAAAGCAGCCGCGCACACTCCACAAATCGCCGAAAGCGCGATCCAGACTATCGACGAGCGCCGCACGCGCGGATACTTATCATGCCTTCACGGAACTTCCAGCGTTTGGCGACCACGAAAAAACACCCAAAAAATAGCCCAGAGGCCTCAGCGCCCTCGGAGCTTCAGGCGAAGTTGGATTCTCTGCCAGTCAGGCCTGGGGTCTACATTTTTCGCGGGGAAGTGGGTGATTCCGGGCTGCGGCAGGTGTTGTACGTGGGCAAAGCCAAAAGCCTGCGGGCGCGCGTGCGCAGCTACTTTCAGGCGGCCGTCAGTGATGACCGCATGTACTTGCCGGCCATGATCAGTGAGGTGCGCGATCTGGAGACGGTCGTCACCCAGACCGAGAAGGAAGCGGCCATTCTCGAGAACAGTCTGATCAAGGAGATGAAGCCGCGCTTCAACGTGAAGCTGCGCGACGACAAAGAGTTCCTCACGCTGAAGCTCGATCCCCGTGCGGCCTGGCCGCGCTTGGACTTGGTGCGTAAGCCCACCAGCGACGGAGCCCACTACTTTGGGCCCTACCACTCGGCGACCTCTGCGCGGCGTACGCTGCACTTGGTAGAAAAGCACTTCAAGCTGCGCACCTGCACGGACCGCGAACTGAATTCACGCAAGCGTCCGTGTTTGCAGTACCAAATCAAGCGTTGTCCGGCGCCGTGTGTATATGAAGTTGATCAGCAGCAATACGCGGAGCAGGTCTCTGCGGTTGGCCTGTTCCTTGATGGACGCCATGATGAATTGACTCAGCAGCTTCGCTTGCGCATGCAGGCGGCGAGCCAGGCGCTCGAGTTCGAGCTGGCAGCGACCTATCGCGACCAGTTGCGCGCGGTGGAGTTGGTGCGCGAAGCGCAGCGCGTGGTTGCGGTCAGCAACCTGGACCAAGACGTGCTTGGCCTCTACCGACAAGGAGATCTGGTCGAGCTTTCTCTGTTGTGCGTGCGCGCGGGGCGGGTGGTGGAGGCGTCCAGTTTCTCCAATCCTCGAGTGGAAGTAGCTGATGACGAAGTCGTCGCTGCCTACCTCCGGGAGCAGTACGGCAGCGCGGAAGCTGCGGCGTTCGTTCCAGACGAAATCTTGGTGCCGGTGCTTCCTGAAGGCGCCGAGGGGGTGGCGGAGTGGCTGTCTGAAAGGCGCGCCGAGCGGGCGCAAGCTCGCGGCCAGCGTTTGCCGCGCAAGGTCCAGTTGCTTTCGCCCGAGCGCGGAGCCAAGAAACAACTGCTCGATCTGGCGCAAGACAACGCCAAGCACGCTTTTGACGAAAAGCGTCGTGCGGCGGAGGACATTGATGAACGCTTGGCTCGGCTGCAAGCGCGTTTGCGTTTACCGACCTTGCCGCGACGCATCGAGTGCACCGACATCTCTCATCTCGGCGGAGAAGATACCTATGGTTCCGTGGTGGCGCTGCGCGATGGCGTTCCGGACAAGAAGCGCTACCGGAGCTACAAAGTGCGCTCGGACACCCAAGGGGATGACTACGCCGCGATGTATGAAGTGCTCAGCAGGCGGTTTGCTCGGGGCGCTTCAGAAGCGGATTGGGAACTGCCGGACTTGTTTCTGGTGGACGGAGGTAGAGGACAGTTGGCGGTCGCACTGACCGCCGCGCACGACTTGGGCTTGTTCGAGTTGACCTTGGCTGGCTTGGCGAAGGAACGGGAGAACGTGCAGGGCGATAAGCTTGTCGACCGTGTTTACCTTCCAGGGCAAAAGAACCCGGTCCCGCTCAAGCCCAACAGTCCTGAACTATTTCTCTTGGCACTGGCTCGGGATGAAGCCCATCGGTTTGCCAACCGCGCACGCAAGAAAGCAGGACACAAGCGACGTTTCAGCTCCGAGTTGGATCAGATCCGGGGGATCGGCAGCCGCACCAAAGAAGCGCTGTTGAAGGAGTTTGGCAGCGTCGACAACCTGCGCAGCGCTTCTGACGAGAGCATCCTACGGGTCAGCGGCGTGCACCGAGGTCACCTGCGAGCGCTGCGCACACATTGGAGTACCCAACCGGGTTCGGACGTAGAGCCGGAGGAGGACTCGGGGGCGGAGGCGGCCCCGGACTCGGCGGAACAGTGATTTATCGCTGAAAACGAAGTTGGCTAGATATGTAAGCTATGAGCCAACTTTGTTGGCAGACAAATTCTGCTAGTGCCGTATTCTCTTTCCCCTTTTCCCCGGCACGAAGCTTGCGTTTAATGCGTGCGCCTCGCGTTGTGCGTGGTGGAGTGCGTGACGAAACAAACTGCATCCAGGACCAACTGATGAACCTCAAGTTTTCGATTCCAGCCCTAAAGAAGGCGTTCCTCGCTGGCGCCATGCTGGTCACTGCGGGTAGCACCAGCGCCTGCCTCAACCGCCCGATCTGTGGTGAAGATGCGGCTGGCAAAAACAGCTGTGAGCCCAGAACCACCAACGTGATTGTGGATCAATTGATCCAGCGCGCGGTGGACAAGATCGACATGTTGTTCGTGATCGATAACTCGATCTCGATGGCTGACAAGCAAGAGATCTTGGCATTGGCCCTGCCTGACTTGGTCAACCGCTTCGTCAGTCCGATCTGCGTGGATGAGAACGGTAATCAAGTCGCGCATCCGGACTCCGCGAACGAAGATTGCCCTGGCGGCGCAGCGCGAGAGTTTGAGCCGATCGATGACATCCACATCGGCGTGGTGACGAGCTCGCTTGGCGGCTATGGCGCACCGAAGGACTGCATTCAAACCGAAGGGGTTGAGAACTCAGAGCAGGCCGTGGATATGGCGCGTCTGTTGGGTTCGCTGCCTCGTGGTTCTGCAGCTACGGGCGGTCAGGCCTTTTTGAACTGGACCGCGGGCAGCAACAAGACCGAGTTCACCGGGCAATTCCAGGCTTTGGTCGGCGCCGCGGGCGAGTTTGGTTGTGGCTGGGAAGCGACGCTCGAGTCCTGGTATCGCTTTCTGATTGAACCCTACCCCTACCAGAAGATTGTGCGGGTGAATTGCCCGTTTGGTGGTGACACCAAGCAGAGCTGCATTGGTCCCGAGACCACCGCCGCCGGTGAGGCTTTGATCGACGGCACGATCCTGTCTCAGCGCCAGCAGTTTTTGCGTCCCGACTCACTCGTCGCCATCATCATGCTGAGCGACGAGAACGACTGCTCTTTCCGCGCCAATGGCCAATCTTGGCGTTTGGCTCAGGCGCTGACTTCGGACGGCTTCGGGATCAATGAAGCCTTCAAGGGCACGACGGCCTGCGCCACCGACCCGAACAGCGAATGTTGTCACTCCTGCGGCGCCACGCCTCCCAGTGGTTGCGCGACCGAAGCCGATGCTGCGGGCAACACCGTCGGCGCTGGTTGCGGTGAGAGCAAGAAGTACGAAGTGACCAACGGGACGGAGCCCAACCAGTTCGATCAGATCAACTTGCGTTGCTTCCAGCAGAAGCGTCGCTTCGGTGTCGATTACCTGTACCCGGTAGAGCGCTACTCACGTGCACTGAGCGCCCCGCTTATTTGCCCGTTTGAAGACGACCTCGATCCCGATGGCTGCAGCGACGACCAGTTGGTGGATAACCCGCTGTTTGACGATTTGAACTACGACCCCGCCGACCCCATGTCGGTGCGGGCGCCACCGCGTCCGGCATCATTGGTGTTCTTGGCTGGTATCGTCGGCGTTCCTTGGCAGGACGTCGCCGTCGACGCCAGCGGAGCTGAGTTGGTCTACCGCAGCGCGCGTATCAATGACGCGAATCTGGAAGACAATCAGAAGATCAACTGGGATTGGTTGATCGGCCCTCGCAACCCGGCTGATGGTATTCCCAAGCCCGCAGATCCGCTGATGATCGAGTCGGTCGAGCCTCGCTCCGGAACCAACCCAGCGACGGGGATCGCGGTGGCTGACCCGTCCTCAGGCCAGCTCGCCAACCCGATCAACGGTCACGAATGGAACATCACGGACCGCAGCGACCTCCAGTACGCCTGCATCTTCCCCTTGCTCGAGTCTGAGGATTGCATCGACCCCCTGATCGACCAAGAGATGCGCATCGCCGGTCAAGCGGTGCCCAACTGCGACTGCACGGAGTTCGGTCTTGGACCGGATGACGACCCGGCAGGTGGGTTCAACAACCCGCTGTGTCAGGCCGGTGACGGCAGCTATGACCGAACCCAGCGCTACGCGAAGGCCTACCCGTCGTTGCGTCAGCTGCAAGTGTTGCACGACTTCGGCAGCAACTCGATCGTGGCTTCCATCTGCCCCAAAGAAACCCAGGACATGACGGCTCCCGACTTTGGTTACCGTCCAGCCGTCGCCGCCATCGTGGAACGCTTGAAGGAGCAGCTGGCGGACAAGTGCTTGCCGCGCCAGCTGGGCGTGCGCGAAGACGGGTCGGTGCCTTGCACCATCGTCGAAGCGGCACCGCCAAACGTCGCTGGTGGCGAGAACACCTGCGAAAACCTGGGCGCGCGCGTCTCGATTTCGCCGGAAGTCGCGGAGCAGGTGCGGGCTTCGCTCGAGTCCACGGGGCAGTGTGGCGATGGCACGCCGTGTGAGAGCTTCCGCTTGTGCGAGATCAAGCAGCTGCTCGAAGGCGAAGATCCGATGGGCTTGACTACTTGCCTGAACGACCCGGACAGGTCTACGGGCAACGGCTGGTGCTACATCGACCCGGCCAAGGGCGCCGGCTCGGACGCTCTGGTTGAGAAATGTCCAGAAACCGAGAAGCGCAAGCTGCGCTTCGTGGGTGATGGCACGCCCGCCAACGGAACGGTCACCTTCGTGGCTTGCGCCGGTGCGGTGTTTGATCCCAGTACCGCGGACGGCACGGAGCTGACGCAGTAAGCGGGGCTTTGGCTAACCCAGGGGTTCGTCTCGATAGCTCACGCAAGCAGGAGCACCGGATGGACAAGAAGAAGACCATCCTGGTCATCGAAGACGAACCCCACATCGCTCTAGGATTGACGGACGCCCTCGAATTCGAGGGCTTCCGCGTTTTGACGGCTGACACCGGGGAAGCTGGTGTTGCGCTGGCCAAGGCGGAGCGCCCGGATGCTCTGCTCTTGGACCTGATGTTGCCCGACAGGAACGGCTATCAGGTGTGCGAAGACATTCGCCGCTTCGATTCACGGGTTCCGATCATCATGCTGACGGCCCGCAGCCAGGAGGCAGACAAGATCCGAGGCTTGGATTCCGGCGCGGATGATTACGTCACCAAACCCTTCGGGGTGGGGGAGCTGGTGGCTCGCATTCGCGCGTTGTTCAGGCGCCTGGAGCGCGCCCCGGAAACCCGAAGCTTCCAGATTGGGGATGCGTTGGTGAACCTCAGCGCTCATACCGTGGAGTTTGCTGGCAACAAACACAGCCTGAGTTTCTATGAGGTAGAGCTCTTGCGTTTCCTACATGAACGCTTGGGGCAAGCCGTGAGTCGGGACGAGATCTTAGACCGCGTTTGGGGAGTCGACGCCAATCCAACCAACCGCACTATCGACAACTTCATCGTCAAGCTGCGACGAAAGCTCGAGCCGAAACCTGAGCAGCCTCAGTACATCGTGACGGTCTACGGCTTCGGCTACAAGCTCACTAGTTGAAGACGAGCGTCAGCTGGGACTCACGTGGAGCGCCTCATCTGGAGCTCAGCGGCAATACGTTCCGTACATCGACACCAACGCTGTGCGCGGATCCCCAGAGCTTTGCGTCCCAGGGTGTTTCAGCTTCGCTCGGGCGAAGACGTCGGACCGCTAGCGCGACCAGTTGCTCTTGGGCCTGTCCAAGTGTGGAATTGATGTTCGCTGTGCCCGCATCCTCCGCTTCGGAGATGACTCCGGCGTACAGGAACAAGTAACGCGATACGCCCTGGCCACGCTGTATCTCCTGGCCCAAGAGCAGCCAATGCTCCGCGTCCGAGCGCGCGACGACCTGGGCTTCGCCTTGCGGAGGTAGGTGTTCATCAAGCCGATGATTGACCGGCGAGTTCTTGTCGGCGCGGATGACGACAGCCGGTTGCTGGCCGCCAAATAGTTTGGCGGCTTGCGGGCTATCGGAGAGCGCGGCCTGCAGGGGTGATAGCTGGGCGCTTCCCAGCGCGGGCAGCTGGTACTGGGTGAGCGCCTGAGGACGCTCCGGAAGTTTCGGAACGAAGTCTGTTTCGTCCGCAGCGACGGCGCTGGGCTCCGGCGCAGGAATACACACACCGTGGTCTTCCAGCGTTCCACGAGGGCAGGGGGCGGCAGTCTTCGGGGGCACGGATGCCGCGAGTGGGGCTTGGCTTGCGCTCCCGACTGGCGCCGTCTGAGTTCCGGTGGGGGCGACCGGCTCCGGGGGCTGGTACTGTGAACGCGAGCGCGCGAACGCGATCAGTGAGGCACACAAAGCCAGCACGGACCCCAGAAACCAGAGTTTGCGAGCCACGGGCGGTAGAATAGCGGCCTGAGTCAGGGACACACAATCGATTCCCACAATTGATTAATCGGCGCTGCGCTGATAGCTGTACCACGTGAGCCAAAGCCCGCTGACACCAGCAGAGGTCGCCGTCTTCGAGACGTTCGTAGTGCCGCGATACCTGTCCGCATTTGGCGCCGTGGCAATGGATATGATGCTGGTGGGCGACGGGGCGAAGGTCGTTCACTTGGGTTGCCGTTCCGGATATCCCGACGCCGAACTGCTGCAGCGTATTCCCAACTGCCAAGTCGTTGGGGTGGATTCGTCACCTGCCGCGATTGAGCTGGCGCGCAACAAGGCCGCAAGCTACGCGCGTCGGGGTCTGACGTACGAGTTGGCGGAACGCTACCCGACGAAGCTGAGAGATGCGTCGTTTTCGCACGCGCTGACGCTGCATCCCATCGGCAACGTGTACGAGCGCGCGGCACTGTTCAAAGAGATGAAGCGGCTGACCTACTCGGAAGGGCAGGTGTTAGTCAGCATGCCTCTGCGCGGCTCCTTCCAGGAGCTCGGGGATTTGTTTCGCGAATACGCTCTCAAGTATGATGAGGGTGAGTTCGGGCAAGCCGTGGAGGTCGCGATGAGCATGCGCCCCAGCATCGAGACCTTGTCGGAAGAGCTCGAAAGTGCAGGACTGACGGACGTGGACGTGGAGTTGGTCACGACCGAGCTGACGTTCGCGGGCGGAAGGGCATTCATCGAGGATCCAACCACTCGACTGTTGATCATTCCAGAACTGGAGACCTCGCTCGGCACTTTTGATTTGGGCTCGCCTTTGACCTACGTCTGCGACGCCATTGATGAGTACTGGGCCGAGACTGATTTTTCGCTGACGGTCAAAGTGGGCTGCGCCAGCGCGCGTCGGCGCTAGATTCGCCGCAGTGTCCCTAACATTCGCCGCGGTGTCCTAGCATTCGCCGCAGTGTCCTTAGTAGCGGTATTGCCACTGTAGGTCGACGGAACCACCGCTCTTGCCAGCGTTCGTCTTCAACGACCAGTTGGGATGAAAGCGATAGTCGATCGTGAATGTCTGTACGGTTTCTGATTCCGTCGCGTTGATGCCGTTTCCGCGTGAGGTCTGCACGGTGCCCTCCAACCAGATCTTTTCGCCTATCTGGACGGCAGCTGAATAGCTTTGGTTGTCCGCTCTCTCGGTGTCGGAACTGACGCGAAGTTCCAGGTTCTTGACGCGTCCTCCCAGGAGCTCGAAATCACCCAGTAGGTCATTGACGCCCAAGGCTTGCACGCCTCCGCTGAGGAGGTTGCCTGCGCCTAACAAAGATTGTAGCTCGGACGGCGGAGGTTCGAGAACTGGGTCACTCACGGTGCCGGCAATCGTCACATACACGGCTTCACCCGTGCTGGAGCGGCCCACCAGGTTGAGGTTGATGCTGGGATTGCTAGGCTGTTTAGGGTTCAAGGTGATCTTCCCGTTGGTCACATTGAAGACTCGACCTAAGATAGGCAAACGCCCGCCCGGCAGAAGATTGATCGTGCCCGTCATGCGCGCCTTATCCGTGTAATCCAGGCGCGTCTTGCCGGACATGGGGATGTTTAGCTCGGCCAGGCTGAACGCGACATCTTGGTTCAGCCGCACCACGATGCGGTAGGGCATGATTTCGGAAGGGTCGGTGGCGGGCTTTTCGTGCTGCACCACGATGATATCGGGGTTGCCGTCCAGGTCGATCAGGTTCCTGGCCACTGTTCTGGCAGCCTTCATTCGCCAGTAATTGAGATCCACCTCGAACAGCATGTAGTCTTTGCCGAAGTGAGGGCCTTCAACGTCCCAGCCCTTCGTGCGCTGGAAGTTGGCCGTGGCCTGGCCGCTGGCGCTTCCCAGATTCAAGCCCTCCAGGGTTATCGGGACTGAGCGAAGCAGCGCACGGGCGTTGCCTGACTCGATGCTGCCGTCCTCTAGCAAGAAGCTGGCGCTGGCCTCTAGATTGACTTTCTCCGAGCGGGCTTTGGCTTGGATGTCGGAGATTGTTATCGCGCTGCGGCGACCTGCTGGGCTTGCCAAGACGTCCGCGGAGATGTCACGCAGTTCGAGCCCCAGGGCATCCACGTAGGCGCTACCGTTGCGCAACTCAACCGCGCCCTTGAGCGAGCTCGTCCAATAGGGAAGCTCCCCTGGTAGCGCCGGCTGGCGCACGAGCAATAGCTCCAGCGGTTGGTCGGGCGGTGTCGTCACATCGCCGTTGACTCGCGCTAGCACGCCCTCCAAAAACGGCGATAGCGCCGCGGCGTTCAACTTGCGGCTCTCCAGCACGATGCTGACGGAGCGCAGATGATGGGGCAGGGGAATGTGGTCATCGCGCCCATTGGCGTGCGCCATGATCTTGAGGAACCGGCCCTCACCGGCGAGGTTGAACTGGGCTCCGATGTGTCCGGGTTTGCCCGAAACGAATAACGTGCCCTTGCCCAAGACCGCGCGCCCGGAGCTCAAGTCGTTCAGGTCCAACGTGGCTTTGAGCTCGTGGTTCTTGGTGTCGATGTCGACATTGCCGCTGACGTTGCCGCGCAGTCCGCGGTCCGCCAGGGGCGAGATGATGGCTAGGGGAAACTGCGCTAGCCAAAGCGTTGAATCCACGTCCCAGTCGGCCTTGCCGCTGAGAGCTTGCATCGGCAAGCTGCCGTTGACTCCACCGCGGATGACCGTGCGTCCCAGCGTAGAGCCAATCACGTTCGCATCCAGATCTCCGCTGTTCGGTGCATACTCGGCTCGCAGAGAAAACGACAGGGGCATCCCGTTGCGACTGTCGGTGAGGTCCAAGTCGTGAGCATTGGCTTGCAGCGTCACACGCGGGTCATTGAGCGACTGGTGCAGCGTCGCTTGCAGGTCGACGTCGCCCTGTAGCTGCCCCTCGAGGTCGAGCAATGGAAGTCGAGTGATGGAGCGTCTGGGCACGCTGACGGCCATGCTGATGGGGGCCGCCAGTAACTCCGCAGTGGCGGCGTCTGATTGCTCGAGGAAGCGCAGCGGATCGAAGGGGAAACTCACCGTGGCGGTCAGCAATTGCCCATGGGCGTCGTGAATCACGCCGCTGCCGTGCACGGTGCGTTGTCCGCCATCGAAAACGGCGCTGACGTAGGGCGAAAGCGTCGGTAGCGGTAGGTCCTTGTCGTCTTGTTTGAGCGCGATTTGCAGGTTGCTGACTCCGACCTCCGAAAACACCGTCGGGAGCCCGCTCTCTACCCGCTGGATCAAGAAGCGCGCGCCAACTTCACCATCGACGTGGGCCAGGGTTTTTGGGGCCAGGAGTTCCGCTCCGGTCAGCGGAATGCCCAATACTCGCAGTTCACCCGTTCCGGTAATGGCTCGCCAAGAGTCCAGCTCCAGTGCTCCCCCGGCCAGCTGGGTTTGCCAGCTGCCCGCAAAGCTGATCCCGATTCCATCCTTGCCTGTCAGGTTTCCCTTGACGTCTTGGCCTCGCAATTCGGCGAACAACTGCAGATCCGTATCGCCCCAGCCCTGGTAGGAGGCGTCTTTAATCTCTGCTCGCAATCTGGCTTTGGAGAGATCAGAGCCGATGGACAAGTCCGTAAACAAGCTCAGCGTTCCTCCCAGAGTGCGCCGAGGTAGGCCCAGCGCAGACGCGACCAGCCCCAAGCGCAGTTCCTCGCCTTCAAAACGCCCCTCCACCAATCCCGGACGCAGGCGCAACCGTCCTTCGAAGTGTTTGCCCGCTCCTTCAATGCTGATCTTCGTCAGGTTGACGCTTTGTTTTTCCAGATCCAGATGCTCAATCTCACCGCTGAGCTTGACGCGCCGCTGGCGAATGCTGAACGAAGCATCTTTGAACGTCAGCTCGGGAGTTACCTTGGTTTTCAGTTTGACCCGACGCCCATCTTCATCCTGCAGCTCTGCCTCGACGCTTGCCCCTTGGCGGCTGCCTCGGGCCGAGATTTGAGCGTCCTGAAATGCGAGCGGTTCGGACAGACCAGCGTCCACGCTCAAACCCTGAGTCTTCAGCTTCACGTCCAGCTGAGTGTCCTCCGGTTTGTCGAGATCCGTCTTGCTGCGCACCTCGAACTGCGTGTTGCGAATGTCCACGGGGCCAGTGCCGAAATTGGTGACTGTGCCATTCGCATAACCATTGAGTGAGCCGTCCACGAGTTTGGCTGACGCCTTTAGCGAGGTGACACCGCGAAGACCCTTGGGTAAACGCCGTTGGTTGGCCAGCGAAACACCCGAAACGCTGGCGTTGACTTCTATCTCCTTGCCGATTCTGAAGTCTGTGTGCAGCGTTGAATCAGGCTCCAGGATTCGCGCTTCGCCGCTGATCTCGCCGTCGCGTAGTTGCGCGGTCAACTCCACGGGGGGAATTGGAACCTGAGCGATCTCCGTTGCTTGAGTTTTTGCATCCACGACCAGCTGAGGTTCGTCTTCAGTCAAGTCGATTTTTACCAGGCCTTCCGCGTCGATCGCTGTGGCTGGCCAGGAGGCGTCGAGCGTTCTCAGGTCGAAGCGGCGAACGTCCGTGCTCAGTTGCATGACAACCGCCGGAGAGAGTGCGAGCTTGCCGCCGAGGATGACTCGGGTTTCGCCCACACTCGCTTCGCCTTCGACCTTCATTTCCTCCAATGGGCCCTTGGCTGTTGCCTGAGCACTCACGCTTTCGTTGAACGGCCATTGGGGCAGGAGCTCTCGGACGGCGTCCGGCTCCGCGCTGGGCACGACTGCATCGAATTCGAAGTCGCCGTCCTGCAACTTCATGGACGCCTGCACTTCGGCGTCGCCGGCAAAGCCGTTGATACTGGCCTCCATCGGCCCTGGGGAGCGGAGCTTGTAGGTGCCCGTTCCCCGGATGTCCTTGGGCAGGAGTCCACCGAGGTTTACGCCGATCTGCGGAACGTCGACGGCAACCCCTTTGGGACTGACCAAGACGCTTCCGCGAACGCGAGAAAGCACGGGAGAGAGTTGTTCTGTGCCGTTGTAGCCTAGCTCCGCACGCACTTGTCCCAACTCAATCGACTGCAGGAACAGCCGGATGTGACGCGCCGGGTGCTCTGGCTCCTTTGGTTCTTTCTTCTCCCCCGGGCGAGGTTCGAAGGCTCGCACCAAGGTGGGTTGTCCGTCGCGCGATTCGTCCGGCAAGATCCGAACAAAAGCCCGTTCAGCGCGAGTGTGAGGTAGCACCAAACTGATCTTGTTGCCGCCGAGGGCCAAGTCCCACAGATCGTCCCAGGTATCCAAGTCGACGTTCAAGCTTTCCAACACGATCACTGCTTGACCCTGCTCGTCGATCACCTCCACACGAGAAACCCCGAAACCGGTGGCGGTCAGATGCGTGAAGCGCTCCACCCGGATCTGGCCGTAGAGCAGATCAGCTAGTACTGTATTCAACACTCCTCCGGCTGCTTGTCGCATCAGCGGGGTGTTGAGGTGGACAACCACGCCGAGCACCGTCGCCAGCACGAACACCAGGAGCCACGACAGGCTGTGCGCGATCGCCCGAGCCAATCGCTTGGCAGCCAGGCGCCGTTTGGGCGCTGGCGCGTTCGGCTCTGGTTGCTCAGCGTTCAAAAAGCTTCTCCCAAGCTGAGATGAACGCTGATCGGTGCGCCAAATATCTCGCCCGGATCCCCTTCGTCATCGCGTTGGCTGAAGTCCTGAGCGCCTGGGACGCGGTAACCTACATCCAGTCGGACCGGACCGATGGGGGTCGCATAGCGCAGGCCCAATCCCGGCGACAGATGGGGTGCAGCTAGATTCAATTGCCGACGACGATCCACGTCGCTGGCGTCCAGGAAGGTGACCACGCCGAAGTCGCCGAACACGTTGAGGCGCACCTCAAACGATGTCTCCCACAACGAGAGACCACCCAAAGGACGTTCGGCACAGATATCGGCATTCTGCCTGAGGTTGCAATCGGCACCGCCGGTCAGAAATGCGATCTCTCCGTGTGGACCAACGCTGCGCAGTGGGTAGCCACGATTCGAATTGGAGCCGCCGGAGAAGAACCCCCGGAAGAGTAGCTTCAGGGTGTCTTGGGCGCGCTCTCTGTCACTATAGTTTTCTGGGTTTTGTAGGGTTTGCGCGTAGTCTTGCGCAAACAAAAAGCCGAGCGTTACGCGTGTGGCGAACGTGACCGATTCCGAGATGGGCACGTAAAAGCGCGCCTCCGGCTTGACGCGCAGATCATTGACATCACTGCCCAGCGCTCCGCTGGCCAGTTGCAAGCTGTTGCTGAACAGGGCTCCGCTTCGAGTGTTGAGCTTGTCGTCGCGAAAGTCGAGCAGCACGACGAGCTCGGGGAAGGTGATAACCAAGTTGTCGAGCAGGTTCTCTTCAGCCGGAACATCCTTGCCAAACGCCAGGCTGCTGTAGTCAATCGGAAGCTCCAGTTGCCAATTGAAGCTGGGTGCCAGCACGAGGTGATCTCTCCAGAACGCTCTCTCAAGCCCGGCCGAGGACGTCAGCTCCGCGAACCCGATGATCGGCTCATCCGGTTTGGGCTCTGCATACAGCAGCGGGACGACATTGAAGGCAGCTGAAAGCGTGCCGGTGGTTCTGCCTTCCAGAAACGACGGTTGCCTCAAGCCTAGCTTGATCTGCTGTTGAAACAGCACGCGGTTCGGAGAGCGGATGTCGTCGATGCGAGTTGGAAAGTATACCAGGCCGGGCTTGGCTTCGATGTTGAAGCGGCGCAGACCACCCAGAAAGTTGCGATGTTCCCAGCCCGCCGTGAGATGAGTCTCGAGCTGCAACGCGTCGAGTACGGCGCCGCCACCTACGCGTACGGTGCGCAGCTTGCTTTCCTCGACCTCGACCCGAATGGGCACGACGGCGGGTTGGTTGGGGTCGCGCTTGGCAATGATGGACACATTCGCGAACACGCCCAAGCTGACCAACGCTCTGCGCGCATCCTCGAGCGCAGACTGGGAAAATTGCTGTCCGCTCTCCAGCTGCAGGGCCTCCAGTATCGGCTCTCGTGGCAACTCCGTCAGGCCATCGATGTCGATCTGACCGTAGACGCTCTTGGGACCTGGGTTGACGTGGAACTCCACGTCCGCCGAATGGGTAGCAATGTCTAGCCGGACCTTTCCGGTGACCTCAGCGAAGGCGTAACCGCGGTCGCGGAGCGCGCGCAGAATGCGGTCTTTGCTCTGCTCGTACTCATCCTCGTCGAAGACGTCGTTCGTCTGCAGTGGACTGGCGCGCAACGCAGCGGCCGAGGCCTCGATTTCTACGGTCTCCAGTCCCGTCAGGCGGATTGACTGGGTTCTGACAGGGGCGCCCTCTTGCACTCGAATTTCGACGCGCACGTGGCGGGCATCGGTCTGGATCACGCGAGCGGCAACAACCTTGGCCTCGTAGTAGCCGCGTTTCTGCAGGTAGCGCTCGACCCGAGCTAGATCCTTGGCCAGGACGTCGGGATCGTAGACGGAGTACTCAAATGCGACGCCATCCCAGATCCCGATGAACTTGGCAGATGGAATGGTGGCTAGGCCCCCCAAGATGGCGTTCTGGTTGGCGGCTTTGGTGCCTTCCAGTGAAACGTCTTCGACCACCGGCTGCTTCGGTGGATAGGGCTTGCGCAGGCTGCACGCGCACGCCAGCAGGGCGGCGAAAACTATCGTGAAATAGCTATGGCGAAGGCAGGGCACCGCTCGCGACAGTACGCTGGTTTGCAGGGATTCGCCAAAAGCAACGAAGCCAGCACCGATTTCTCGGCACTGGCTTCATTGGGGCTTCACAAGCGGACTAATTTACATGCCGGGAAGCGTGGCTGCCTCAGGCCCGGGCTCGTGGGTTTCCATCGAGTCGTAGGTGAGAATGCCCATGATCGGATCTGCCTCGGCACCTGTCGTCGCCTTGGTGAAGGTCGTCGAGTAGTTGCCGCTGACCGTCACCTTGGCGCCCTTGACAGGCAACGGGTTCGGGATTTTCACGCCCCAGAAGTTGTCAACCAAGGGCTCTTCCAGCTCTTTCTTCTGCTTGGCGAGCTTCTCGTACTCCTTGATCGCGTCGTACAGCTGGGCGAAGTTGGAGGCCCACCCCATCACTTTGATGGCGTCCTTTTCCGAGGCATCAGCCTTGTCGGCGAGCCAGAAAGTCGGCACCGGGGAGATGCAATCCTCCGGATCTTCCTTGCCGGTCTCGTGCACGGCACACTCGGGCGCGTCAGCCAGGTTGGTCTTGATGATGAAGCCGGTCAACTTGATGTCTTTTCCAGCGATCGTGCTGTTGTAGACGCGGCTGCGCAGGTGATAGCTCGCGCCCCACGTGGTGTACGCATCCCCCGCCTTGATCGGGTTTTTGGGGGCCTGAGCGGGTGCCGGAAGTGATGCCTTTTCGCCAGTGTAGGCTGGCTTGGGCTCGTACTTCACTTCGTCGTTGCCGCAGCCTGCGGTCGTTGCCAGTGCGATGCCGCCCACTACTAGAGCGACTACTGAGGTGTTCAAATGCCGCATATGACGCGCCTTTCCTCCTATTCGGAACCGAATCGCTATCACTAAACTCGGCGCCCAAGCAAGCGGACCTTCCGGTCGGGCTGGATTTAGGTTCCACGGTCGACAAGTGTTCAGGATCCGGAGGAGCGGGAGCGTCACCACAGCTCTGCTGGTGGTGTAGGCTTTTAGCGAACACCGCTTTGACACGCGTTTTGAGCGGGATAAGGGTTGCATTGTGGGTCGGACAATCATCGTCGGTGATGTTCATGGCTGCGCGGCCGAACTCGAGGCCTTGCTCAACCTGGTGTCCTACGCGCCCGCGGACCGTCTGCTGTTCGTCGGCGACCTGATCGCCCGCGGACCTGACAGTGTGGGCGTCCTGCGACTCTACCGAGCCAGCGGCGCTGAGAGCGTGATGGGCAACCACGAGGAACGCATGCTGCGCGCTCGCAAAGCCCGCGCCGAAGGCAAGCGCGGGCCGCGACTAGGTCCAGCGCACTACCGTTTGCTCCATCAGCTCAGTGAAGCGGACTGGTCACTGATCCAAGATTTCCCTCTGCATATCGACTTGCCAGAGCACGGCGTGCGAATCGTGCACGCGGGGGTGGTACCGGGCATCGAGTTTGAACAACAAGACCCTTGGACCCTGACCCACATCCGTTCGCTGAACTCCGCCGGAAAGCCGAGTGATCGCGTCGGTGATGGGAGTTGGGCTGCAGCTTATACCGATGGTCCGCACATCGTTTTCGGTCATAACTCCCGGCTGCAGCTGCAACTGCATCCCAACGCCACCGGTTTGGACACGGGCTGCGTTTATGGCGGCACGCTAACGGCGTTGGTGCTGGAGGCCGGACAGCGCGTGCCGCTGGATCCGCAGGAGCGGCAGTCGCTCATCTTTTCGGTGAAAGCCAACGCTCGTTACTACGCGGGCGTCGAGTTTCCCCCGAGCAGTCTGCGTTGATATTCATGCCGCCAGGATGGGTCAGGCAGCATCGAGAACGGCGCGAGCAATGCGCAGGGCTCGCAAGCTGGCTACTTGTGACCAGAGCCTGGTGAACTCGTCCGAGTCCGTGCGCTCAGCGGACGGCACTTCCGGAGCTCTGTCCAGCAGCGTGAGCAAGTTGGTCAGCTGCTTTGCGAGATGGACTTGGGTCATATCGACGCCGCGACTGCTGGCGTCCATCTGCAGTCTAGACACGGCTGCGAAACTGGCGAGCGCTTCGACGTAGGTGGCTTGTCTCAAGATCATCGCGGAGCGATCGCTTGCAGGCTGATCCGTTAGCTGAGGCCACAACAGCAGCAGTCGCTGGTAGCTTCGTCGAACTTCGGCGAGGGCGCGCGCGTCCTTCAGTAGCGGGGCCGCGCGAAAAACGGCCTGCGCCAGCAGGAGCAGTTCCACCGTCGTCGGGCGCTCGTCGGCTCGGGGTTGGATTTCAAGCGAATGCTGCAATAGACGCAACGCGCTAGCGAAAGCCGTGGGCAGTGCTGGTAGCGCGTCGGGGGACGGCGGCTTTTGGTCTCGGCGCAGCGCCAAGGCTATGCCTTCCAAGCGCCAGGCGTTGGCGGCCAGCGAAGTCGCTTGCTCCGCCGTCCAGCGTTTCGGGGGTTCCGCAGAGACTCCGGCCTCTTGCAGCGCGAGCCAGCGAGCCCATTCGGGGGCGATGGCGATAGCGGAGGGGGCACTTGCGGCGAATTGCTCTGAGTCTGGCTTCTGCACCTCGGCGATCGCATCGCGGGGCGCCTTGGGCCCCAGTGCTCGGAGCGATAGCCAGCGCTGATAGACGTCAGCCTGAGAGGTGGACGCTCGCAACCGTTGCTCCAGCTCTGTCTGCAACTCGCGCGCCGCATTCACTGCCGTTGGCGTGAGCTTTTGAGAGTTGCTCACGCTGACGTTGGGGGCGCCGGCCGCTGTTGTTGCTCCCGTGTTCGAAGGTGCCGAGCTGGAGTGCTGCCGCGCTTGCTTCAGCTTGAGCAGTCCAATCAGCAACACCACCACGCCCAAGGCGATGATGGCGCCGCTACGCGAGTGTCCTCGCTGCAGCGTTCGGCTTCGGCAGCGAAGGCGGGACGTCAGGGTCCGGTTCGACTTGGCCTGCGAAAATTTGGCCTGCGAAAATTCGCCCTCCTGCTTGGTGTTATTCACGAATGTCAGTATGACCCAGCTTCGCCGTGGCCAAAAGTTTGCGGGTTCCAATTGAGTCCTTGGCGGGCGGACGCCTGCGTCTGCCGGACGAGGCCGCGCGTTACGTGACCCGCGTTCACCGCTTGCGACTGGGTGATGCCCTCTGTTTGTTCGATCCTGCGCAAGGCCTGGAGGCGGACGCTGAGATCGTCCTGATTGGCCAGCATTGTGAAGTCGAAGCCTCTGCTGTTCGGCCCGGTCAGCGGCCAGGCATCGCTGGTTTGCGCTTGGTGCAGGCACTTGGCAAAGGCGACAAGGCCGAGCGCGTGATCCGTGATGCGGTCGCGTTGGGGGTGGACGAGATCCAGTTCGTGCAATGCGATCACAGCGTTGCCCGGGTCACGGAGCGAGCGCCCGACAAGGCTGAGCGTTGGCGCAGCGTCGCGCTCGAGGCCGCACGCCAATGTCTACGCAGCGATTTGCCGCATATTTTCCCACCTTGCCTGGTCGAGGATCTGCTGGCAGAGCCCCTGGGCAACCAAGTGTTGGTGTTGGAGCCTTCGGCGACCACTCGCTTCAGCCAGGCGCTGGCGGCAGTGACAGAGGGAGCTTCTCTCAGCCTTTGGATAGGCCCAGAGGGGGGCTTTTCGGCGCGTGAACTTTCGTTGCTGAAGGCCCACGGCGGGCAGTTGGTGCAGCTGGGACCGCTGGTGCTGCGTACGGAAGTGGCGGCAACAGTGGCACTGTCGCTCGCCGCAGACTATTTTCGAGGTCTGCAGTCCGCGAGCACGTGAATGCCGATACCGAGAATCTTGATCGCTAAACCTGGGCTTGATGGCCACGACCGGGGCGCCAAGGTGGTCGCTCGCGCGCTGCGAGATGCCGGCTGCGAAGTCATCTACACCGGCTTGCACCAGACTCCAGAGATGATCGCCAGCGCGGCGGTACAAGAAGACGTGGATGCTGTGGGCTTGTCGATCATGAGCGGCGCGCACAACACGCTGTTTCCTGCTGTGCAGCAGGCTCTCGCCGCGGCCGGAGCTCAAGACATCGCCGTGTTTGGTGGGGGCATCGTGCCTCAAGACGACATCGAGCAGCTCGAAAGCTCGGGGGTTGCCAAGGTGTTCGGGCCCGGCACTCCTCTGGCTGAGATCGTCGACTGGGTTCGCCAGCGCGTGAAGCCGCTGGCCGCCGACTGAAGCCGTCGCCGGTCGAAGCGTCGAACGCCTGGTTCTTCGACCCGCGAAAGCGCGTCGCGGATGCCACGTCGTGACGCGTCGCATCTAGGTTATCGATATCCCAATTGTTCGTTAACTAGATCACGATCCACAACCGACCCCCAGTGGGAGACGCGCGCTCCGTCGCTTACTGAACATTTTTGTATGTACTCCACAGTGCGATCCACAACCTTCCGGAAATGCTGCTCTTTCGTAAGCTGCAGCTTGTTGACAGTAGATCCGTTTGTCCGTAGGGTCGGGCATCAAGTGGGAAAGAGTGGGGCTGAGTGTCGAATTTGCCCAATCACGAACTCCCGCAGCCCATGCTCGGGCACCCTCGGTTTAAGTCTGGATGTTTCGCGGTCAGTACACTCACAGCATCGACCAGAAAGGTCGCACCAGCTTGCCGGCGCGCTTCCGCGAGACGCTCGACAGCTCTGGTCAGCTGCGCCTGATCCTCACGCCTGCGCCGTTCGATCCTTGCTTGCATCTGTACCCACTATCGGAGTGGGAGAAGTTCGAGGCCAAGATCGCCGAGCTTCCTGCGATGGATCCGGACATCCAGCGCTTCCGACGCTTGTACATCTCGCCCGCGGTCGATGTGGACGTCGACAAGGCGGGACGGATCCGCATCGGGCCAGAGTTCCGCGACAAAGCGCGTTTGAACGGCGACGTGTTTTGGGCCGGCATGGGCCGCATCGTCGAGCTGTGGTCCAAAGAGCTCTGGGATCAGAGCAATTCCATGAATGATGAGCAGTTGGCTCAGTTCCAGAGCAAAGTGCAGGAGTTGATTCGAGTATGACGGGTTTGGCCTTGACCATGGACGAACAAAACCAACCTCCCCACATCACGGTCATGCGCGACGAAGTCGTCGCCGCCTTGAAGCCGCTGGAGAGTGGACTGGTGGTTGACGCCACCGTTGGCTACGGAGGGCACTCTGAGGCACTGCTCCGGGCAATGCCCGGCATCAGCGTCGTGGGCTTCGATCGAGATCCAGACGCCGTGCTGGCCAGCCGCCAACGCTTGGCTCCGTTCAAGGATCGCATGCAAGTCGTGCACGGCCGCTTTGGTGGCATGCGAGATTGGTTGCAGCAGCAAGGCATCAGCAAGATTGATGGCATCATCGCCGACCTGGGAGTGAGCTCCCCACAGTTGGACCAGAGCGACCGCGGCATGAGTTTTCGCGCAGAAGGCCCGGTTGACATGCGCATGGATCGCAGTCGCGGTGAGACGGCACTCGAACTGATCGCTCGCCTGAGCCAAGACGAACTGGCAGACGTGATCTACGAATTTGGTGAAGAACGCCGCTCGCGACGCATTGCGGCGTGCATCAAACGCATGTACGACAATGAGCAGCTCAACAACACCTTGGACTTGCGGCGAGCGGTGATTAAAGCCATTGGGCCGCGTCGCATCGGTGGGGTCGATCCGGCGACGCGCACATTCCAAGCCTTGCGCATTGCGGTCAACCGCGAGCTGGACGAGTTGGCGAGTCTGCTTGGCAGCCTGCATGAAGTGGTGCGCCCAAGCGGTGTGGCGGCCCTGATCAGCTTCCATTCTCTGGAAGACCGATTGGTGAAGCGTTGTTTTCAGGAGAGAGCATTGTGGAAGCGACGTTCGAGCAAACCGGAAGTCGCGAGCGACGAAGAATGTGACGGCAACCCACGCTCTCGCAGCGCTAAACTGCGCGTCGCCGTTCGCACTGGGCTGTCGCAGGTGCCGCCGCCCATCCCCGATGGAGTCGATCCCAGGGAGTTCGGCACATGACGCGTCGGCGCACGCCATTCTTGGTACTCTGGACGTTGGCCGTGGTTGCCTCCACTGCGGCCTTCGTCCTGCATTTGGCTATCCGGGTCAAAGCGGTCGAATCCGGCTATGAGCTGGGGCGCGCGCACTCCCATGTCGCCCGCCTGCGAGAGGTGCGGCGCGTGCTGGAATTGGAGGTCGCCAGCCACAAGACGCCAGAGCGTGTGGACCGCGTGGCCCGCAACTTGTTGGGCATGAGCGAACCCTCAAAAGACAGAATATTTTCCGCAGGACCCATGCCTGATGTAGAGCCTGAGGACGAACCTGGCTCCAAGGCGGGTGCGGCGGAGCCCAGGAGCCTGGCCCAAGGAGAGTGAAGCCTAACCGCGCGGGAGCTGCAGCAGTGAAACCAATGTCCAAATGCAGAACAAACGCGCGATGGCCAGGGCAGCCTAGGCGATGCCGGGGCGCGCGGACGCGGCGATGGCTCGCGTTGGAGGTGCAGGCATGAACCGCATTCGCACATTTGAAGGCCGTTGGATCCGGCTGCGTATGGGGCTGCTTTGCGGCGTCTTGGCGCTGGGGCTCGGCGTGGTGGTGTCGTCGGGATATCGACTGACCATCATTGACGGCGCCGACTGGCGCGAGATGGCCGAAAATCAACGCCAGCGCCGGCTGCACGTCACGCCCAAGCGTGGCACCATCTACGACCGCAATGGCAGCGCGCTGGCCGTCAGCGTTGATGTTCCCAGCGTCAGCATGGACGCTTATGAGCTCTTACGGGGCGTCAGCCCCCAACAGCAACCGGCCGTCGCGCGAGAGGCAGCCAACCGGATCGCGGCCGCACTGAGTCTCGATTCGGCCAAGGTCGAACGCAAGATCCTGAAGAAGCGCCGGTTCACTTGGCTCAAGCGCCGTATCACTCGCGAGGAAGCCGAGGCGATCCGTCAGCTGAGCTCGTCCGAGCAAGAAGGGCGGCGGATACGCGGCTTGATCGTCGATGGTGAGGGGCGTCGTTATTATCCCCGGCGTGAAATGGCAGGTCCACTGCTCGGCTTTGTCGCGCCTGACGGTGAAGGCAAAGACGGCTTTGAGTTGGCGTTCAACGCCGAGCTGAAAGGCCAGGTTGAGCAACTGCGCGGTCTGCGTGACCGCAATGGTCGCTTGATCTTCAGCGAGGGCATCGAAGATGAGCGTGCCTTCGCGGGGCACGACGTGCATTTGACGATCGACCAAGGCATTCAGTTCGTCGCCGAGCGTGAGCTGATGATGGCGGCGCGCACCTATGAAGCGTCGGGTGGCTCCGTGGTCGTAGTGGACCCCCGCACAGGGGAAGTCTTGGCGATGGCGAGCTGGCCTGGCTACAACCCGAACGATTACCGCTTGAGTGACCCAGCTGAGCGTCGAAATCGCGCCGTCACAGACCGGTTCGAGCCCGGCTCGACGATGAAGATCTTCACCATTGCGGCGGGTTTGCAGCAAAAGGTGATCGGTCCGACCGACAAGATGTACTGCGAGAACGGCCGCATGCCGGTGGACAACATCGTGATTCGGGATACGCACCCGTCCGAATGGCTCACGATCAGCCAAGTGTTGGCTCAGTCGTCGAATATCTGCTCCGCCAAGATCGGCCTCAGCTTGGGTGGGCAGACCCTGTATGAAGCTTTGCGTCGCTTTGGCTTCGGGCAAGAAGCGGGCGTTGGTGTTCCGGGTGAGTCCTCGGGGGTCTTGCGCCCGCGCGGGCGTCCTTGGGTGCAAGTGGAGACGGCCGCTGCTTCGTTTGGTCAAGGCATCAGTGTGAGCAACCTGCAGCTGGCGATGGCGACCGCCGCGATCGCTAATGGCGGCAAACTGCTCGAGCCAACTTTGGTCAAGCGTATCACCACTGCCAGCGGCGAAGTTGTGCGCGAAGCCGTGCCTCGGGTTCGGCGTCAGGCGGTGAAGCCGCGGATCGCCAAAACCGTTGCGGAAATGATGGTAGCCGTGACGGAAGGGCACGCGACGGGCACCGCAGCCGCGATCGAAGGCTTTCAAGTGGCCGGCAAGACCGCCACCGCACAAAAGACGGACCCCAAGACGGGGCGCTATTCGCTCGACAAGTACATCGCCTCGTTCGTCGGCTTCGTGCCCGCCAAGGATCCGGTGGTCGCCATTGCCGTGACTGTGGACGAACCCATGGTCACTCATGCGGGCGGTGAAGTCGCAGCGCCGATCTTTCGGCGCGTCGCCGAGATGGCATTGAAGTACCACGGGCTCACGCCTCACGGGACCAAGCGTGTCGACATTGGCGAGTTGGCTCAGACTGCCGATCCTGCCAACGCCACCTACGCGCTTCTGCGTCAGGCGCAAGGGAAGGCGCCCAGCGTGCAAGAATCCGCCGGTAACGTGCCCTTGGGACAAGACCAAGTACGTATTCCGGACATGACGGGATGGCCTGTGCGGAGAGCCATCAAGAAGAGCTTTGAGTTGGGGGTAAAACCGCACGTCAACGGGACGGGCTTGGTGGCTCGGCAGTCGCCTCCGCCAGGCGCGCCGCTGGACAAAGGAGCGGTGCTCTCGCTGGAGTTTGAGCCCGCGTCATGAACCCGGCGCGGCGGATCCGCTTGGCCGAATTGGCCGCGATCCTCGAGGCACGAGTCACTGGTGACGGGAGCGTCGAACTGAGCGACGCGTGTCAGGATTCACGCCTGGTGGCGCCGGGCAGTCTGTTTATCGCGCGCCAGGGCGAACACTCGGACGGCGCGCAATTCATCCCTCAAGCAATCGAGCGCGGGGCGGTGGCGCTGTTGAGCGGGGCGGGAGTGGCCAACCACGGCTTGCCTACGATTGAGGTGGCTGATGTCGCCGCCTGCATTGGCCCAGCAGCAGAAGCCGTACATGGCTATCCCAGCCGCGCGCTGTCGTTGATTGGGATCACCGGCACCAACGGCAAGACCACGACCGCGCACCTAGTGCATGAGAGCTTGCGCGCACTGGGACAATCCAGCGCGCGCTTGGGCACGTTGGGCTACGCTGACGAAAACGGGGAACTCCCCGGCGGTTTGACGACGCCTGAGGCCGACGTTGTGAGTCGTCTTCTGGCTCGTGCGCGCGATGCGGGGGCACGCCGTTTCGTGATGGAGGTCTCTAGTCATGCACTCGCGCTGGGGCGGGTTGAGGCTCTCGACTTCGCAGTGGCGGCATTTTCGAATCTCACCCAGGACCACTTGGATTTCCACTCAAGCTTGGAGGAATACGCTGAAGCCAAGGCGCGTCTGTTCTTGCAGCATGAGCCAAAGCGGGTCGTGCTCAACTTGGATGACGCATTTGGACCAGAGCTTCAGCGTCGCGTGTTGCAGCAGGGCCTTGCGAAAGTCGACGCGATCGGCGTCAGCAAGCAGGCGGAGGCTGATGTGGTGATGCGTGGCTTGCAGCAGCATGCTCACGGCATGCGGCTTGACGTCGACGTGCGCGGAAGGAGACTGAAATTGTCCACCCAACTGGTGGGGCAGCACAACGTTGACAACTGGCTGCTGACGCTTGGGGTGCTGCTGGCGCTGGACGTCGACTTGGAGCAACTCCCAGACGCTGTGGCGCAGGTCAGCTCGGCTCCGGGACGCCTCGAGCGCTGCGAATTGGACAGCGACGACATCAGCGTGTTGGTTGACTATGCTCACACGCCAGATGCGTTGGAGCGCGCGCTGCAGGCGACGCGCAGCCTGACCAGCGGGCGCCTGATCTGCGTGTTTGGATGTGGCGGGGATCGAGACCCCGCTAAACGCGCGCCCATGGGTGAAGCCGCGGCGCGCTATGCAGACTATTCGATCATTACCAACGACAACCCCCGTACCGAGGACCCGCAGCGGATTGCTGAAGCGGTGGAGCGGGGCGTCACAGCTCACACCGACCAGTACGAAATGTGCCTGGATCGCGCTCAAGCCATTCGTCGGGCTATCGCTCTAGCGAGCCCCGGCGACTGCGTGTTGCTCGCGGGCAAAGGGCATGAGGACTATCAGATCATCGGTACGCAGAAGCGACCGTTTGACGACCGCGAGCAAGCGAAGGCCGCGCTAGCGGAAAGGCGGGGCTGAAGTGGCGACGCCGATCCCGGACAATGGCGCCGAATTTTCCCTCGAACAGGTTGCGCACTTGTGTGGCGGGCGGGCAAACGCGGCGGCACGTTCGCTTGGGGATCGGCTGGTACGTGGCGTGAGCACGGATACGCGTGCAGCCCTAGGCGACAAGTTGTTTGTGGCCTTAAAAGGTGAACGGTTCGATGCCCACGCTTACGTCGAACAGGCGCTAGCCGCGGGCGCCACGTGTGCGTTGGTCGAGCGTGAGGTTTCTGAGCAGCTGCCAGCCATCGTCGTGTCTTCGACGCTCGAGGCTCTAGGCGCGCTGGCCCGAGAGCATCGGCGCCGCTGGGGAAAACAACTGATCGCAGTGGCGGGCTCTGCGGGAAAGACGACCACCCGAAGTCTGATCAGCGCCGTGGTGTCGCGGTTATGGCCTGACCAGGCGCTGACGGTGTCGGGCAATCTAAACAATCGCATCGGGGTGCCGATGGTATTGTTTGGACTCGGGGCGCAGCACGAGCTGGCCGTGATCGAGATTGGGACCAATCAAACCGGTGAGGTGGCCGCGCTGTCGGCCGTTAGCGAGCCGGATCTTGGGGTGCTCACGCTGATCGATCTGGAACACACCGAGGGGCTTGGCACCCTGGACGATATCGAGCGCGAGGAGGGGGCCCTGTTGGCCCATACCCGGCGCCGAGCGCTTGGCAATGGTGATGACGCGCGTGTGCATCGGCAGCTGTGCGAGCATCCCGAGTTGTCGCCGCTGCTTTACGGCTATGAACCACACAATCACTACCGCGTTCTTCGAGCCGAGCTGGATTTGGAGCAGCGAGGCGATTTGAGGCTGCAAATGCGGGTGATGGTCGAGCGCGCGGGCGAAGTGCTCGGGCCCGGGATCGAACTTGACGCTAGCCGGCTAGAGTTCGTTACCCCATTTCTCGGGAGACCCGGAGTTCTGGCGAGCGTAGCCGCTTTGGCTACGGCTGAAGTGCTGGCCAAGCGGCGCTTGACCCGGGCGGAACTAGAGCCCGCCCTGTTTCTGCCTAGCGCACGCCAGGCTGGTAGGTTACAGCCGCATCTGCTCGCGGACGGTACCTTGTTGATTGACGATAGCTACAATGCGAACCCCGCCAGCGTCCTGGCAGGGCTCGAGCTGGCTCAGCAGTTGGCTGCCGCAAGAAGAGGGCGCCTGCACGTTGTCTTGGGTGAGATGCGAGAGCTAGGGGAGCTGTCGCAACGAGAACATCAGCGGATCGGTGAGGCGTTGCCGCAGTTCAAGCCGGCGTCGTTGGTCGCGATCTGCGGTCATGCGCGTCACTTCATCACTGACGAGTTGCACCGGGCAGCGTTCGTGGAGGACTCATCGCAGGTGCTTCAGCACCTCAGGCCGCATCTAACCCCTGGCGACGTGGTCTTCGTCAAGGCCTCGCGCGGTGTTGCCGCGGAACGGGTGATCAACGACTTGAAGCAATGACAGGATGATTTACGAGCTACTTTATCCACTGAGCAACCAGTTTGGTTGGGCTGGTGTGCTCAACGTGCTGCGTTACGTGCCGTTCCGCGTGATCATGGCGACAATCACGGCGATGGGCTTGTGTTTTGCTCTCTCGCCTTGGTTCATCCGTGAGTTGCAGAAAAAGCAGATCGGTCAAGTCGTGCGTGACGACGGGCCCGCTTCGCATCACATCAAGGCCGGCACCCCAACTATGGGAGGGGCACTGATCCTGCTGGCGGTGCTCGTGCCCACGGTGCTGTGGTCTGACGTGACCAACGTGTTCGTGATCGCCACTGCTGGCGTCACGGCTGGCTACGGGGTGATCGGCTATATCGATGACCGGCGCAAGATCGTGCGCAAGAATACCGCCGGCCTATCGGGGCGCTACAAGCTTCTGCTTCAGACGCTGATCGGCCTATTGGCGATCGGCTATCTGTTCTTGGGAGATCAGCAACCCGGAGAATGGTTGGAGCTGAAGACGCGACTGAGCGTTCCGTTCTTGGCTTTCTCCAAGTTTCCGGTCGAACTGCCGACGTGGTTGTACATCGCGTTCGCTGTTTTCGTCGTGGTGGCGACCAGCAACGCCGTCAATTTGACGGACGGCTTGGATGGTTTGGCGATCGGCCCGGTGATGATCAACAGCGGGACGTACCTGATTTGGGCGTACGTTTGTGGTTCAGTCTTGTTTGGGCGCCCGCTATCGGAATATTTGGATGTCGCGGGGTTTCCGCAGATGGCCGAGTTAGCAGTGTTCGCCGCCTCGGTGATCGGTGCGGGCATCGGATTTCTTTGGTACAACACTTACCCCGCGCAGGTCTTCATGGGAGACGTAGGCTCGCTGGCGCTTGGTGGTGGTTTGGGCATGCTCGCTGTGTGCACCAAGACTGAGCTGCTCAGCGTGCTGATCGGGGGGATCTTCGTGGTGGAGGCCGTGAGCGTGATCACCCAGGTAGCCTCGTTCAAACTGTTCAAGAAGCGCGTGTTTCTGATGGCGCCTATCCATCACCACTACGAGAAGAAGGGCTGGGCGGAGCCTAAGATCATCGTCCGTTTTTGGATCATCAGCGTACTCTTGGCGCTGGTCGCGCTTTCCAGCTTGAAGGTGCGCTAACGTTCATCGGGAGCCAACTCATGAACCTCGAAAACAAGCGCGTCATCGTTGTCGGACTCGGTAAAAGTGGCCAGGCGGCAGCGAGGCTCTGTTTGTCCAAGGGGGCTCGAGTGCTCGCGACTGACTCCAGGTCGGACGTGGATACCGGTGACCTGCCGCAGCGAGGGGTTGAACTGTGTCTAGGCGGGCACGACCAAGTTCACTTCACCGAGGCAGATCTGGTCGTGGTTTCTCCAGGAGTCCCACCGCTGAAGGAATTCAGCGAAGCTGAGCAAGCTGGGGTCGAAGTGATAGGTGAGCTCGAGCTGGCGTGCCGCTATCTCGAAGCGCCAATTATCGCGGTGGGGGGAACCAACGGTAAGAGCACGACCACCACCCTGATCGAACGACTCCTCCAGGACAGCGGTCGCGTATTTGCAGGTGGCAACCTGGGGGCGCCACCGAGCGATGCCGTGGGGCAACAATGGGATTATCTGGTGCTTGAGGTATCCAGCTTCCAGCTGGAGCGCGCACCGCGCTTTCGCCCGCGCGTGAGCGTGTTACTCAACATCACCGAAGACCACCTCGACCGTTACCCGAGCTTCGCGGACTACGCGCAGGCCAAAGGCAATGCGTTCGTCAATCAGGGGTCCAAGGACGCAGCGGTCATCCCCTACGCGGACACCTTGTGTGAGCATCAAGCAGCGCGCGGCCAGGGACGCACCATCACTTTCGGTGGCGGTAGCGAAGCGTCCGGGCAGGATGCAGCGTACCGGGTTTACCGCCAGTACCTGATGGAGAAGAGCACGGGTGAGCGCCTCGAACTGCGGGATGTCAAGCTTCACGGTGAGCACAACTTGCTCAACTTGGCTGCTGCGGTGGCAGCCGTTCGCGATTTGGGTGTTTCGTGGGATTCGATCGCCGCAGGCCTGGAGAGCTTCGAGCCCCTGGCTCACCGCATGCAGCGAGTGCGAGAGCACTCTGGCGTTAATTTCTACGACGACTCCAAGGGCACAAATGTCGGTGCTGCCGTGACGGCGCTGCGGGGCTTGAGTGAGGCGCGTTGCGTGTTGATCGCCGGCGGGCGCGACAAGCACGGCGCATATGAACCGTTGGTGGAGGCGCTGCGAGACAAAGGGCGAGCACTGGTAGTCATCGGAGAGGCGAGCGAGCGCATTGCGGCTGCCGCTGCGGGCGTGCTCCCAATCGAACGCGCTGCCAGCATGGAAGAGGCGGTGGTTGCCGCGGCCAAACTGGCGCGGAGCGGTGACGCAGTCCTGCTCAGTCCAGCCTGTTCCAGCTTCGACATGTTCGGCAACTACAAGGAACGCGGAGAGGCGTTCGCCAGCGCCGTGCGAGCGCTCTAGGCAGCTCGGCGCTGCGCAACAGATTCGGCGCTGCGCAGCAGAAATGGCGCGAGGCCACACTCGTGCGCAGTTCGCAAAAGCTTCAGTTTCGAAGCATATGCTTTAGTTTCGAAGCTTTCGCGGGTCGATGGGTTGCTCAAAAACTTCGGTTTCGAAGTATTGACTGCAAAGCGGAAGGGGTCGTTTTCGGAGGGCGCGAGCGTCGGTCTTGCGGCCGACACTCGGAGTCAGCGTCCAGGCGCCCCGCGTCCGCATGCTGAGCCGCGTCCGCATGCTGAGCCGCGTCCGCATGCTGAGCCGCGTCCGCATGCTGAGCCGCGTCCGCATGCTGAGCCGCGACCTCCTCGCGAGCCGCCACCGCTACCGGGGGAGACCCAAACGCCAATGATTTGGCCCCGATTGGTCGAATCCTGTAACGAACTGGCAATGCGGAGTGCTGTCGCCAACTTACTGCGGCCCGTCACGCGGATGGGTCCGGTGGATCCGGTGTTGGCTGCGTTGGTGGTTGGGCTGATGGGATTTGGCGTGGTGATGGTGTTTTCGGCCAGCACCATTGAAGCCACGGTTGGATTCGACGATCCGTACCACTACCTCAAGCGCCACGCAGTGTTCGCGCTGGTCGCCCTGGTGATCGTCTTTAGTCTATCGCGGGTCGACTACCAGAGATTGCGCCCATTCACTTATCCGGCGCTGGCACTGGCTACGGGCCTATTGATCCTCAGTGTGATTGGTTTCGGCCATTCTGGTGGTGGCGCGGCCCGATGGCTGCGTCTGGGCCCAGTGCACGTCCAGCCTTCGGAGATGGCCAAACTGGCCCTGATCTTGTGGCTGGGGTACTCGCTGGCGAAGAAGAAGGACAAGGTCAAGAGCTTCAGTGTGGGCATGCTCCCGCACCTACTGATGGCCGGTGGCCTGATGCTCTTGTGCTTGAGACAGCCTGATTTCGGCGGCGCGGTCGTACTGCTGATGCTGACGTTCACGCTGCTGTTCGTTGCGGGCGCTCGTCTGGGCTACTTGCTGCTGTTGGCGATGATCGGCTTCGGAGCTGCAGCCTGGTTGGTGCGCTTCAAGGCTTATCGTTGGGAGCGCATGTTGGCATGGTTCAACATGTCGGAGCACCGCCAAGACCTGGCGTATCAGCCGTTTCAATCCGTGATGAGCTTCGGCTCGGGAGAGTTGAGCGGCATGGGATTGGGTAAGGGCTTGCAGGTGCTTTACCTGCCAGAGGCGCACACTGATTTCATTTCCGCGATTGTCGGCGAAGAGTTGGGGTTCATTGGAATCGTCGGGCTATGCCTGGCGTATTTGGTGCTGGTGGCTCGGGGCGTCAGAACGGCGATGCACGCCGAGGATGAATACGGCTCCTACGTGGCGTTTGGGATCAGCGTCTTGTTCGGGGTCCAGGCGTTGATCAACCTGGCGGTGGCCATGGCAATGCTGCCCACGAAAGGCCTGACTCTGCCATTCGTGAGCTACGGCGGGTCTTCGCTGCTGGTCAACGGAGCGGCCGCAGGCATCTTGCTGAACATCTCCAGACAGCGAGAAGCGCCCCGAAATGTGCGGACCGCGGCCTCCGAAGAGACAGAAGCGAGCGTGGTGGTTGCCAGCGGCACCGGTTTTGGGCCAGAACCAGTAGGGAAGGCGTAGGCCCACTTTCGAAAACATGAACCAGGACACCATCATTTTGGCTGGCGGCGGAACGGGGGGACACGTGTTCCCGATGGTCGCCGTCGCGGACGAATTGAGGCAGCTGGCTCCGGATTTGCGCGTCGTGTTTGTTGGCACGGAGCGCGGGATTGAGAGCCAGGTCGTACCAGAGCGCGGTTACGAGCTCGAGCTGGTGAAGATCGATCCCATTCGAGGGCGGGGCGTGTTCGGCGCCTTCAAAGGGATCGGCACGGCCATGAACGCCGTTCCGGAAGCCATCCGGTTGCTCAAGCGATTACAGCCGAAAGTGGTTTTTTCCCTGGGCGGCTACGCGGCAGGCTCGGTTTCAGTCGCGGCGCGAATGCTCGGCATCCCGCTGACGTTGATGGAACCCAACAGCGTGATCGGTCTGACCAACCGCGCGGTGGCGCCGTTCGTGGCACGCGCCTACACGGCATTTCCAGAAGTCGAGAAATTCTTTCGCGCCGGAGCTGTGCTCCGTTCGGGGGTCGCCATCCGTCGCGGATTTGAACCTCAACCCTACGGCTACGAAGGCGGGCCGCTACGGGTGCTGGTGCTCGGGGGGAGCCAAGGCGCCAAGTCTCTCAATGAGACCTTGCCGCGGGCCCTGAACCAGTGCCAAGCGGAGCTCGTGGTGACGCATCAAGCCGGCAAAGGTCACGACGGAGCTTTGCGCCAGCTGTATGCAGCACTGGGCGCGGGCGAGCAAGTGAACGTCGTGCCGTTCATCACCGACATGCCACGCGCCATTCGCGAGGCGGATCTAGTTGTGGGGCGCTGCGGAGCATCGGCAGTTGCCGAAGTCTGCGCCGTGGGACGACCGGGCTTGTTCATCCCGTACCCATACGCTTCCGGAGATCATCAAAAGGTCAATGCGATGAGTCTAGTGCGCAGCGGCGCAGCCGTGTGCGTCCCGTCCGAAGAAGCGACGGCCGAGCGCTTGACGCGTGAGTTGGATGCGCTGGCAGCGGACTCGGTGCTGCTCCGGCGCATGGCCGAGTCCGCGCAGAATTTGGGTAAACCTGATGCCGCGGAGACCGTCGCGTTGGATCTGCTGGAGATCGGCAACATCCCCCACGATGAGTCGGACGATCCCGAAAAGTTCGCGGATCCCAAAGCAGCGACCCCCCATCCTTCCGAAGTCCACTGATGTTCCGCGGTCGAGTTAGGCAAGTCCACTTCATTGGGGTGGGCGGGATTGGGATGAGTGGGCTGGCGGAGATCCTGCGCACGCTGGAGTTTGACGTCAGCGGCTCCGACATGCGTGAGGGGGACACCACACGTCGGCTGACGCGTTTGGGGGTAGAGATCAAGATCGGCCACCGCGCGGAGAACATCACTGGCGCCGACGTGGTCGTGTATTCGAGTGCCATTCCAAGCTCCAATCCGGAAATCCAGGAAGCCAGGCGTCTGGGGATCCCGGTCATCACTCGCGCGGAGATGCTCGCGGAGCTGATGCGTGTGAAATACGGCGTGGCGCTGGCGGGCTCTCACGGAAAGACGACCACGACCTCGCTGGTGGCGACAGTGTTGCGCGCTGCGGGCCTGGATCCGACGGTCGTGGTGGGCGGACGCATGGCTGCCCTCGGCAGCAATGCTCGCTTGGGAGCGGGCGATCTGCTGGTGGCGGAGGCCGACGAGAGCGATGGGTCATTCTTGCGCTTGCAGCCGACGATCGCAGCTATCACCAACATCGACCCGGAGCATTTGGACCACTACGGTGACTACGAAAAGCTGAAGGATGCGTTCGTCGAGTTCGCGGACAAGGTGCCCTTCTATGGGCTGGCGGTGTTGTGCCTGGATCACCCGA
>JBNLEN010000034.1:0-45523 GCA_050304975.1 Polyangiaceae bacterium | reverse complement strand
CGCGGGCAATTTGGACTTCAACGGCGACGGATACCCTGACTTCGCCGTTGGCTCCCCAGGAACCCATGACGGCTCTGGCGCGGTCTACATCGGGTACAGCGGGTCGACGACTTGGGGCTCCTACGTACCCTTGCGATTCGTGGGCGACGCCATCAGCGGCTTGAGGATCGACGGCATCGAAGGCGCGCGAGCCGGAGTCGCGCTAGCGTCGGTTGGAGATATCAACGGCGACGGCTACGACGACTTGCTGCTCGGCACGCAACCAGACGGCGCAGCCGCTCGCAGTGCGGTCTACGTGACTTATGGCCGGAGCGACGCTGGTGTCATCTCCCTAGACGCGATCGCGGACGGGCGCGAAGGATTTGTCATCACGAGTGACCCGGACGACCCAATCGGCCTTGCGCTCGCCACTGCGGGAGACTTTGACGGCGATGGGTTCTCGGACTTCGTACTCGGTGCACCAGAGCATGGACCGTTCGGAAGCAATTTCCTGTTCATGGGAGGCAACTTCACCGGCAGCGTGAATTCGTGGGGACGTCGCAAGGTCTCCGCAAAAAATCTCGACGAAAGAGACGTGCTGGTGGGAGGACACACTTCGAATACTTTGAGCGGAGATGGCGGGGGTGACGTGCTCATCGGTGGGGCCGGCGACGATCTCTTCGTCCTGGAGAACGGAGCCATCGGCCACATCCGAGGAGGTCACGGCTTCGACGTGCTGCAAGCCTCATCAGTTCCGGTGTTGGACTTGACCCAGCTGCCCCCACTGCAACTGTTGGGTATTGAGCAGATCGACGTCCGAGGTGGTGGCGAAAACCGCGTCAAACTCGATCCAACGGTGCTCAGACGCCTACCAAGTTCCCTCCGCAGCGCCGACAGAGATTTCTCGTTGAGGGTAGTGGGCGACTCAGCCGATCGCTTGTTACTAGGTGATTGGTGCGCCCAGGTGACGACTGACGAGGCGGACATCCAGCGCCTGACAATCGGCCCTGCTCAGCTCGAATTCATCGACCTCGCCTGCGAATGAAGCGGCTGCGAATCAAGTGGCTCTAGAAGGTGCCAGAGTAAGTCAGAGCACAGCCGCTCGGACCGCAACCACCGCCCCACGCCATGTCGTCATCCTCGTCAGCTGACAGATCCGCCACCATTAGCACCGTACCCGTCACGGTGAGTGCGCCGCCGACAGCCACGAAAATCGTGGCCATTAGCTGATGCTCCTCCGCTTGGTCTATGAGCGGCTTCGCCTTGACCTGGATAGGCTCAGTCTTCGCTTTCTTTTCTGCGTCAGACCGCAGCAACTCAAACGTTCCTGCCGCCCCCAAGGAGGCAATGCCCGCCCCCAAAACGATCCAAGTCGTCGCTTCGACGCCGGGCGTCGAACGCCGTGGTGCGTCGTCAAACCCGTCCAAGCCTGTGCCGGCGTTAGCTTCTGGCGTCGTTGAACTGGGCGCTGGTGTAGTCCCTTCGAGGAGCGTGACGGGAACGTCAATCGCACGCGAGGGCGGCTGATCAAAATCTCTCAGAGCATCTTGGTATCCCTGCAGATACAGCTTGAGCTTGTGATGCCCCGGCGCGATTTCCCCCGTCCAAGGCGTGACTCCAACCGCGCGCTCATCAATGGTGACCGTCGCGCCCTCGGGTGTGGAGAGCACGGTCACCTGCTGAACCCCTTTTTCTTGCAGCTTTTGCTCGAGGCGCTGAATGCGTCGGTCCACGTCGTCTCTATCAGAAGCTCTGGGCGCCAGCCGAACGTATTCACGGTAGTGCTTGAGTGCTAGAGCCGAGTCCCCCATGTCTTCGTAGGCGATGCCGATGTTGAACGAGAAGGCTGGATTGGGACTGAGCTCATTGGCCTTCGTGAACAGGTCGATGGCATCCTTGTAGCGCTGCTGCTCGTACGCCTGCACCGCTTGGCCATAGGCCTCGCGTGCACCAGCCAAAGCCTCTTCGTTTTCGGCTTCCGCGGTGGCCTGGTCTCGCGCCTCCGCGGGCTCATCTCCAGCGGCCATCGCTCCACCCGCAAACAGCAGAGTCAGAAGCAAACCAGCGCCGGTGGTCAGGTATCTCTGGGAGCTCACAGCACGAGTTTTACGACTCTGGCTCGCTTAATCAAAAGGGTTCTTTAGTTTTGGCTTCTTGGAGGCCGGGTGCTGTCGCCTGACCTTACTGGGTCGACCTGAAGAGGCCTTGTCGGGCTGCTGCGCGTCATCGACTCCCAAATCCTCTGAGTCGGAAACTTTTTCCAGCTCTTCAAGTTCGAGCACCTCTG
This sequence comes from Polyangiaceae bacterium, assembly GCA_050304975.1. GTDB lineage: Bacteria > Myxococcota_A > Polyangia > Polyangiales > Polyangiaceae > SZUA-265. The sequence continues at coordinate 43,257 of JBNLEN010000034.1, read as the reverse complement.
GCGCCAGAGCGGCGGCGGCGGAGGGGACTGGGTGAGGAGACACTGCGGGCTCCGGCAATGGGGCGACCGGCTGCTCGTGCCTCTCGGCCAGAGCTACGACGGCACCAACCCCAATCAGGGTGCTGATGGCCGCAACCAGTACCAAACGAGACTTCGGAAGCCCCACTTGATGCTCCGCCAGAGCCGGGCCAGCGGAATTCGCAAGGCTTGGTTGGGGGGGCAAACTGGCACGCTCCGACTCCAAGCTAGCCAGCACATCTACCGCCTCCGAGCGGCGAAGCCATTGAGCGCTTACGGAAGCTCCGGTGATGTCCTCGTGAATGTGACGGGCGGTCATCCACCCAGCCAGGGCAATACCCAGCTCACTCACCGAAGCCCAACGCTGGTCTGGATCCTTGGCGAGCCCACGACGCAGGATGCGCCACAGCTCGTCGTCTCCTCCGCCAAAACTGGTGATGGGTGGCGGGTCATCAGCGATGATCGAATACAATAGCGCGTTGTAGTTCTTGCCTTCAAACGGCGGGCGACCGGTGACCATCTCGTAGAGCACGACGCAGAAGGCCCAGACATCTGCCAGATGGTCCACGTCATCGCCGCGAGCTTGCTCGGGCGACATGTAGATCGGGCTTCCGAGCATGGTCCCCGTCTGAGTCAGGCGATGGCTCTTGGCTCGTTCGATCTTGGCGATTCCGAAGTCGACCAGCTTTGGCTGGATGTGTCCGTCCTCAGCGCGCGCCAAGAAGATATTTTCGGGTTTGAGATCGCGATGCACGATGCCCTTGGCGTGAGCTGCCGACAGCGCGTGCGCGATAGGCATCATCGTGACAACCGCCTTGGTGGCGCTGATGCGTCCACGACGAGCGAGCGCTTCCGCCAAGTCCTCCCCCTTGAGCATCTCCATGACGATGAAGGGGTCGTTTCGATCGCTAGTACCGAAGTCGAAAACTCTGGCGATGGCTGGATGACCTAGCCGCGCAGCAGCCCTAGCCTCCTGCAACAGGCGATCACCAGCTCGCTCACCGTCCGTGGCTTCGGCTTCCTCGGCACGGATGAGCTTGACGGCAACATCAATATCGAGCGTCTGGTTGTGTGCGCGCCAAACCGCGCCCATGCCTCCTTCGCCAAGAAGCTCGATCAGTCTGTACTTTTCTGCGATGAGCTCACCAGCCCGATACGCCTTCGTCAGCGTGAGGTTCGGGGCAGCAACAGTGGCCTTCCGTACCCTCGGCTTGGAGGGGCGGTTGGTTGATACCTTCAGTCTAGAAGCAGACACTCAACCCTAGGCATGACCCCGTTCAAACTGGGGTGCAAGCTGCCCCCACCGGCGGTCACCGCTGCCCCTTCGAGCAGGTGTGCCGGCCACTTCAATGTGTGAATAGCCCACGGATGGTACGAGCGCATCGCCAGGCTCCCTAGCGAACACATTTCAACGACTTGCCCGTCGCCTCGTCGCAAGTTCGAAAGCTTGAAGCAGCGACCCTACACCGTCCCCTGTGCCGGACCGAAACTACACAACTTCTCAGCCAGAGTGCACCTACGAGGCCGTCTTCTTCCAGACTCTCGGAGCGAGGTTCAGTAACTCGAAAGACCGCTTGGAAAGCGCGCGTGGCAAGTCGGCGAGCTGGGGTTTACAAGGTGGGTAAAGGCGCGTCAGAGTGCCACCCTCCATGACCTACTCGACCCAGCCGCTAGACACGGACCGGATGCCTCCTGGCGTCCCCTATATCGTCGCGAACGAAGCGGCTGAGCGATTCAGCTATTACGGCATGAAGGTCATCTTGACCGTCTACATGACGCAGTACCTGAGAGACATCGACGGTCAGCTGGCCCCAATGTCCGAGTTGGACGCCAAGGGCTACTACCACATCTTCTCGATGAGCGTGTATCTGTTTCCGATCGTCGGAGCACTGCTCGCCGACACACTGTTTGGCAAGTACCGCACAATTCTGAGTGTCTCGCTGATCTATTGCGCGGGTCACGGCGCGTTGGCGCTTGGCGACAGCGGCCTAGGACTAACACTGGGTGTGTCTCCGCGCGCGTGGCTAGCCATCGGTCTGACATTGATCGCCATCGGAAGCGGCGGAATCAAACCCTGCGTCTCAGCACACGTGGGTGATCAGTTTGGCCAACGCAACAGCCACTTGTTGGCCAAAGTCTTCGGCTGGTTCTACTGGTCGATCAATTTGGGTGCGTTCGCATCCCAACTTCTGATCCCCACCATGCTGGAGCAGCACGGCCCCTCAGTGGCGTTTGGCATTCCCGGTATCCTGATGGCCCTGGCCACCTTCGTGTTTTGGCTGGGTCGGAACCGATTTGCCCACATCCCGCCGCGGGGTAAAGTCTTGTTGCGCGAGATCATCAGCAAGGAGGGCTTGGCGGTCGCAGGACGGCTGGGTGTGATTTACGCGTTCGCCGCCATGTTTTGGGCGCTGTTCGATCAGACCGGGTCTGCTTGGGTGCTGCAGGCGCAGAAGATGGATCGCCATTTCCTCGGCATCGAATGGCTGCCTTCGCAGATCCAGGCCATCAACCCCATCCTGATCCTGGTGTTTATCCCGGTCTTCAATTACGGCGTCTACCCTCTGCTCAACCGATTCGTGAACATGACTCCCCTACGCAAGATCGGGGTTGGGATGTTTTTGGCGGTACCGGCGTTTCTGCTGCCCGCCTACGCAGAAACGCTGCTTGCCGGCGGCCAGAGCGTCAACATCGGCTGGCAGATATCCTCATACGTGTTGATCACGGCCGCCGAAGTGTTTCTCAGCATTACGCTACTAGAGTTTTCCTACACTCAGGCGCCAAACAGCATGAAGTCCTACGTGATGGGACTATTTCTGGCAAGCGTCGCGCTCGGCAACCTATTCACAGCGATAGTCAATTTCGTGATTAAGAATCCCGACGGCAGCAGCCGCCTTTCGGAAACGGAATACTACCTGTTCTTTTCCGCCACCATGCTGGCATCAGCCATCTGTTATGTCTTCGTGGCGAGGCTGTACAAAGAGAAGACGCACATCCAAGGTGCGACGGCGGAACAAACCATCGCGGCGTAAGCGGCGCACCTACACAACGATTTGCGTAGGAGATTTCTCCTATCGAGCAAGCGATGACCGTTTGGTTGTCGATCAAAGGTTGATCCGCACGCGCCCGAGGACAAACTCTTGATGACCCGCCGGGGTTGCGTGAGACGACTTGCGTGGTATCTGCAGCAGCAACCGCGGCTGTCCATCAAACCGCGGAAGTTGAGGCACCTTGCAGGAACGCCATGAGATACAGTCACAAGCCAGGTAAGACTTCCGAATCCGATCTTCCGGCTCCAAGTGCCAACAATTTCGCACGAGAATTAGAAGTTTTCGAAGCCAGTGTAGCGCGACTGAAAGCATCTATGTCTCACCAAGTTGAGCTCGCTGAGGCTCAGCAGGCCAAACACACGACTCTGCGACAGGAAATCGAGAAATTCCGGCTCAAGGTGTTGGCGCTGGAAACGAGCGTGCATGAGCTCCGAGAGGAAAACTTGAACCTGAAGCGCAGCCTGAGCGAAGAACGCAAGAACAGCGTGCAGCAGAGTCAGTCGTTCGAGAAAACGATCGCCCATCTGAGTCAAGAGCTGAAGGTCGCGCACGTGCTACTAGCCGATGCGCTCGGCGGCGACGCGGAGCCCCGTCATAGTTTGGTCGTGCAACGACGCGACCCTTCTGACACTGGGCGCAACGCCGAAACAGTGCGCCCCAAAGCATCCAAGTAGCTCGAGCGGCCCGCAAACGGTCAACCCAAGCTCCCTCGAGCTAGGCCAAACCCAGCTCCACCCAGGCGCGGATGACGCCACGCGGCATCAGGAAAAAAAAAGCACGGCAGCTTCAGGGAGGGGGGGAACCGAAGCTGCCGTGCGGTAGAGGAGCACAGGGGATAAGGGAGGGGGGGACCATGCACCCCTGTGCAGAACACGACGCGGCAGACCTTGGTGAGGTAAACACCCGAGGCGCTACCGCTGGCCTCTTCTTAAGCAGATGTCGTGCCAGGATATTTCCAGCATATTTCATCGACTTATCGCGAGTTGTGCGGTTCGATGTTTCAAATTTGAAATTTCACCCTGCAATCCTGAGAGACGCACCTACATCGCTGACCATGACCCGACTCATTTGGACTACCTGGAGCACTCGGCCAGGGGATGACCAAGTGGTTCATCAACAACGGTCAGCCTGTTATAGCTTGGCCTGCGCCTTGGCGCGGTTGGAGAACTGACTTGAAGCCCCCCCTCCAGCATCCCTCGATCGATCTGGACTCGGCGCCGACACTCGAGCGGACCGGCACTGAATCCAGACCAGTATTCGACTCCGATCCGTTGATCGGCGAATTGATCAGCGAGCGCTATCGTGTGCAGAGCGTGTTGGGGCACGGCGGCATGGGTACGGTGTATCTGGCCGAGCATGTGCTGATGGAGAAGCAGGTCGCGCTGAAGGTGTTGCACCCCTCCTTGGCAGTGGTGTCCAGTGTGATGGACCGCTTTCAGAAGGAAGCGATCGCTTTGTCGCGCATCGACCATCCCAACGTGGTTAGCGCGACTGATTTCGGCAAACTGAAGAACGGCGCTTACTACCTAACCCTGCAATACATCGAGGGGCCTAGCTTGGCCGACGTGATCGACGCCGAGGGGAAGCTCAGCGTGCACCGCTCGATGACCATCGCGTCTCAGATGGCACAGGCGCTGTCCGCCGCGCATTCGCACAAGATCGTGCACCGCGACTTGAAGCCTCAGAATGTGATGCTGGCTCCGACCGCGGACGGCTCTGAGCTGGTGAAGGTGTTGGACTTCGGGCTGGCGAAGCTTCGCTCACGGGATGAGGAGTCGAACGTGACAACCGGCTCCGTGCTGGGAACGCCGCACTACATGGCTCCGGAGCAGGTCACCGGGGCTCCAGTTGATCACCGGGCAGATGTCTACGCGTTGGGCGTCATCCTGTACGAAATGCTGACCGGGAATCGTCCTTTCGATTCGCAAGACGTGCGCGAGTTGATGAGTCAGCAAGTGACCCAACCAGCCCCTGCCCTGCCGGAAAGCATTCCTCGAGAAGTGCGCCAAATCGTCGAATGCGCAATGAAGAAGAGCCCGGACGATCGCTTCCAAGATGCCGAAGAGATGCTGGCCGAAATCGATGCCTACTTGCGGCCGCCAATCACCATCAGTGAATTCCCAGCCACTCCCGACCCATTCCTCAAGCGCCCGGTATCGATCGCGGGATTTGAAGTTCCAACTTGGGGCCTACTCCTGCCCGCTGGCGTGTTCCTGCTTTTGTTCATTTTGGGAATCGTGCGTAGCATCGCAGTGCGCGAACCCGTAGCAGGACCGGTCGACGTGCCGGAACGTGCTGGAGGCATCAATCCGACGCCCCCTAGTCTCGCTCCCGAACCAGATCGCTGGCCAAGCCTCATCAGCGATGCCGAATTCGGCAAAAAGGAAGCGATCGATGAACTTCTGAGGATCCCACCTGACAAGCGAGGCAAGGACGTGTGGCTGGTGTTGGGTCGTGGGCAAATGGTCCGCAAGCGCACTGATGATGCTCTGGACTTGTACCGTGACGCCATCCACAACATCCCGGAGTTGGCCGACGATGAATCCGTCGCCAAGAATGTTTACATCGCCACGACGGCTTCGCGCACAGCTCAGAAGGCTGTCACGGTCGCGGCCGAGTCTCTAGGCACTCGGGGCGTGGACATCCTGTTCAACGTTTGGTCCACCACATCCAAACGCACGCCAGCTAGCGCCCTAGCGGAGCGCTACATGGACCAAGAAAAGGTGCGAAAGAAGGCGTCCCCTCAAGTCTTGCTCGCCTTGAAGCTGCGTGAAACCGACAAGCTCGAGTGCGAACAGGTGCTTGAGTTGGTGAAGCAAGCGAAAGAGTACGGGGACACTCGCTGCCTGAGACCATTGTGGCAGCTCAAGTCGCAGGCCGGTTGCGGCCCGACCAAACGCGACGACTGCTACCCTTGCCTTCGCGACGGCAAGCTCTTGGCCCAGGCCACCAAGAAAGCCGCCAAACGGCTAGCACCGGAATACTGACGGCTCTCGGCGCGAGCTGCTCCGCCACGCTCAGGAATGCTGCGAGCCGCACCGAGCTGATACCAAGTGTATCCGCCGTGCAAGCGGACACGCGGGGCGTGTCTCTAGGTCCACGTCAGGGCTCTAGGGAAATTGCCCACTCCGCCTAGAACTCGCTGTTTCGCCTCGAAATCTCGGCTGGCACGAACGTTGTATCAGGCGTGAGGTGCCTTTTTGATGGGAGTGCCCGCGCTTTTGCCTTCAGCTTCGAGTGACTCATGACTCGCGCCTCAAACAATCGATGCCTCAAACCAAAGCCGGCGGGTCGCGCATTCAGCTCGATGCTGCTCCGCTCCCTCTCGGCGGGACTAACACTTGTGTGCGGCCTCGTGCTGCTGACCAAGCTGGAGTTCCCTGCCGACAAGCTCGATGCCACAGAGCTGCAATCAACCCGCTTCTACGCCGAGGATGGGCAGCTTCTGTTCGAGCGCCGCGCTGACAACGGCGGCTACGGGACCTGGGTAGAGCTCGACCAGATCAGTCCACAGCTGGTAGCGGCGACTCTCGCCGGTGAGGATCACAACTTCTACAGCCACCCCGGCATCGATCCGTTGGGCGTGTTGCGCGCCATCGGACTCAATCTGCGCGAAGGGCGATGGGCCTACGGCGGCTCCAGCGTCACTCAGCAACTCGCCAAACTGATCGACCCACAGCCACGGAACCTCAAAGGCAAACTCATCGAAGCTGGGGACGCCCTCAGTCTCGAGTGGACGTTGACCAAGGAGCAGATCCTCACGCAGTACCTCAATCGCGCGTACTACGGTCGGCTGGCGTACGGGGTAGAAGCCGCTGCGCGTCGCTTCTTCGGAAAGAGCGCCGATCAACTGACGCTCGGCGAAGCCAGCCTGCTCGCAGTCCTGCCAAGAGCGCCGTCCGCTTACGCGCCCGACAGGAACCCAGAGCGAGTCAAACGCCGCCGCGCGCATGTGCTGGCAAAGATGGTGGAGCGTGGTTTCATTACCGCAGACGAAGCGAAAACCGCAGCGGCAGAGCCGCTCCAGCTGGTTTCGCTCAACAGCAGGTTGGAAGCGCGCCACGTCGTCGATCAGCTGCTGATGCGCGACGAGCTGCGCGGCAACGTTCAGACCGAGATCGATCTGAAACTCCAAGCGTCGATCCGGCGCGCCCTCGATCAGCACCTGACCGATATCCGACGTTTCGGCGCCACCCAAGCGGGTGTGGTGGTGCTCGACAATCACAGCGGGGCCGTTCGAGCCATGGTTGGTTCTCGGGACTACGAGGACGTCGCCGCGCTTGGTGCCAACAACGCTGTCCTCTCCCGACGCCCAGCGGGCTCGACGCTGAAGCCGTTCATCTATGCCCTGGCCTTCGAACGAGGGCATGACGAACGCTCCGCCATCCTCGACGCCCCTTCCGAATGGCGCGACTACCTGCCGCGCAACAGTCACGAGCACTATCACGGCTCCGTCAGCATGGCGGAGGCGCTGGCCTCTTCGCTCAACCTGCCGGCGGTGCGGCTCACCGCAGAGCTCGGCTCCGAGGTCGTCGCGAAACGCCTGCGTGAGTTGGGCTTCTCGAAGATCGACGCCACCGGGAAACGCCATGGGCTTGCGCTGGCTCTGGGCGGTGCCCCAGTGAGCTTGCTGGAGCTGGCCACCGCCTACGCGACCCTGGCTCGCGAAGGCCTGTGGCTTGACAGTCATTTGGTCAAGGCCACCTCACTGGAGCCTCGGCGCGTCTATCCGACGGATGCCGTGCGGCGAGTGAGCGCAGTGCTGAGCAACCCGAGCTTCCGAAGGCTCGAGTTCGGGATGGAGACTCCCCTGGACCTTCCCTTCGAGGTGGCCGCTAAAACTGGCACCTCGTCCAGTTTCTGCGACAACTGGACCGTCGGCTACACGCGCGACGTGACGGTCGCCGTCTGGGTGGGAAACTTCGATGGGCGCCCGCTGCGAGGGTCCTTAGCCATGCAAGGCGCCGCGCCCTTATTTCAAGACGCGATGCTACAAGCGGCCGGGCCAAGCCCAGCCCCAGTTTCACGCAATCCGCGTGATTTTCAGCTCGAGCACCAGGGCAACAGCCAGCATTTCGCCATCACGAGTCCAGTGCGCGACGCGCAGCTGTTGGTAGATCCTGCGCTACCGCTTGAAGTGCAACGCGTCGCGCTAACGACGAATGTCAAACAGGCAAGCGGGATGATTGCGACCGCCCCTGCTGTCAGCACGATTCGCTGGCGCATCAACGGGCGAGTTTTTGATGAGGCTCCAACCGAAGCCCAACGTTCATGGCCGCTCGCGCCGGGACGGCATGAGTTCATCGCCGAGGCACTCGATGCCAGCGGCGACCCATTGTTTACCAGCGACCCCGTCCAGGTGGTCGTCGAAGGAGGAGAAGATGCCGCTTATCTGTAAAGGGGTCCCACAGCTGATGCAACGCATCGGCTGGATTATCATCGTCGGTCTGACGTGTTTGCTCTCAGCCCTCGGCTGCAGCGACCCCGACGCCGCCCTGAGCGCTGATGCTCAGCTGGTTGCGCCAGGCAGCTCGGACATCGATGCTGCGCCAGCTGGACTGGGGGAAAAGTCCAAGCCGGAGCACGAGCCCTTGCCGACGCCAGGGGTGCAGATGCCGGTGGGCTACCAAGTCCTGGGTGAAAACCGACAGCTGCCTATCACCATGGCGAATCTGAAGTATGCGCGCCTGCGCTATGCCTCCGTCAACTGGAAGGAAGTGCACGAGCTGGAGCGAGTCTTGGGGTCCCACTACCCCGGCAACGATCCGCTGCGCCGCCTTGGTCCAGGTTGGAGTACACGCTTGACCGAGGAGCTGTTGACTTCATCCGGAAATCAAGCCACTGAGGTGCTCAAGTTTGACGTGTTCAAACACGTCAAGGGGGAGCTGGCGTTGGTGATCGCTGATGCGCCGGGCACCCACACCCGCGTCGCGCTGCTGATGAAGGGCTCCCTCAACGTGCTGCTAAAGGTCGGAGACGAGAGCGGGCTGGTCTGGGTGACGCACCACGATGGATCTCCGGCGAGTCGCGTGCGGGTGCGTATCATGCAGGGAGCCACGCAGCGCTTCCAAGGCAACACGGACATATCCGGCGTGTTGCGCTTGCCTGCGGGAGACAAGCTACGACTGCCTCAAGACAGCAGCTTCCGAGACAGGAACGAACCCCTCTACGCATTCGCAGACTCAAAGCAACAGCTCGGTTTTACCAGTGAGCACTGGCGCGATGGTATTTCCCCTTGGGCCTTCGACATCCCCAGTTACTACTGGGACGGAAACGAAAAGCTTGTTGGCACACTCACCGCGGAGCGCGGCATCTACCGACCGGGTGACACCGTGCACCTACTGGGCATGATGCGGGAACGCGGCAAGCGGGGTCGTCTGCTAGTCCCACGAGGCAAGGCCAGCTTGACCGTCAAAGGCGTCAACGGCGACGTCCTGGTTAATGAGAAAGTTCAACTCACCCGTTTCGGGAGCCTGCGCCACGAATTCCAAGTTCCGAAAACAGCTGGTCTGGGTCGCTACCAGGTCCAGCTGAGCTACGACAACGCCACGCTGCATCACCGCTTCACGGTTGGAAAGTATCGCAAGGTGCGCTTCGAAGCCAAGCTCGGTGACCCCGGCAAACAGCCACAGATACTCGGGCGCGAAACCAAGCTGCAGCTCCCGGTGGAGGCTCGCTATCTCTACGGGGCTCCTATTCGCGGCGGCAAGCTCAAGTACGACCTATCGGTTCGACCGGGATACTGGGCTGAGCAAGGCTTCACCGCCGCCAGTGACCGAGCATCCGGCATGCGAGCCTTGAGCAGTCAAGAAACCGAGATTGATGCCAACGGCAAGCACTCGCTGATGCTCGATCTGGACAAACTGCTGGGTAGTACCCACCAGAGCTCACAGAAACTGGACCTATTGGTTGAGGCATCAATCACCGATGCGACGGGAGACACCGTCACCACCAGCCGGGTCATCCCGGTTTACCGAAACTCAGTCGTCGTCGGGCTGAAGAGTGACGTTTGGGTCGTGGACTCACAAAAGGGCTGGACTTCGGAAGTGCTCACCCTCACGCCCGACGGTGCGCCAGCGCCTGCTCAGGTGGAGCTCGAGCTGTACCGACGGGTTTGGATCAGCACCGTGAACAAGAACTCGCACGGCTATCGTCACAGCGGCCGCTACGAAGAACGCCTGGTACAGCGCAAGACGATCAACAGCCACGGCAAACCGCAAAAGGTGCACTTTGACACCGCTGACTCTGGCAGCTACATGTTGCGCGCCAAATTGAGTGGCCAGAGTAGTTTCGCTCAGGCTCGAGTCTGGGCCTACGGCAACGGCGCCTATGGTCGTTACGACGAACATCCCCGCGTGACGCTCCACGCAGACAAAGATGCCTACGCCCCGGGCGAAACGGCCACGTTGCTCGTTGAATCTCCCTACCCCAAGGCCCAAGCCCTGGTCACGCTGGAACGTCAGGGAGTCGAGAAAGCGTTCGTTCAAGAGCTCGTGGGTGCAGGCACCCCAATCAAGATCCAACTCGACAGCTCACACTTGCCGAACGTGTTCGCCAGCGTAGCCCTGATCCCGCTGGGCAAAACCAAACTGCTCACATCGACACCCCTGCGTATGGCCTACAAGGAGCTCACGGTCAGCCCCGAACAGCGGCGGCTGGATATCCAGGTCAAGCCCCGCAGTACCAAGAGTAAACCCGGAAAGACCATCCCGGTAGACGTTCGAGTGCGCGACCATCAGGGAAAACCCATCCGGGCGGAAGTCACGCTGTGGGCGGCTGATGAAGGCGTACTGAAGCTGACCGGCTACCGTACTCCAGATGTATTTTCCCCGATGTACCCCCGCGAAGTCTTGCGTGTGTTCACTGCCAGTAGTCTGCTCCGTTACACCCAGCTCGACTACGAAGACGACGACACGGGTGGGGATTCGGATCCCGGCCCGATCGACAACATCGCACTGCGCTCTCGCTTCTTGGACACTGCGTTTTTCTCCAAAGGCGTCGTGACCGGCGCCGATGGCAAAGCGACCATCAACCTTCCCCTGCCCGACAATCTGACGCGCTGGCGCGTGATGGCGGCTGGGGCGGACCGCACCAATCGCTTCGGTTCGGCCGAGAGCGCGGTCAGCGTGAGCAAGCCCGTGCAGGTATCCCCCGGATTGCCGCGCTTCCTGACGAAAGGTGACGAACTCCAGGCGCGCCTGGTGGTGCAAAACAACACCCAACAAGCCGGTACAGCAACGGTCAAGTTGAGTATCGATAACGCTCAGCTACTGGGCGCAGACAAGCAGCAGCTCGCTGTAGCGGCCGGAGCGCAGGCCGTGGCCAGCTTCAAATTGAAGGCGACTCACACAGGCCCGGTGAAGTTCCAGGGGCGAGTGCTGCTGGGCGAAGAATCTGATGGTTTCGAACTTTCGATCCCTGCGCATGCTGCGACCAGCAAGCAGGTGGAACGGATCTTCGACGGCAAGCTGACCAGCAATACCGATTTCGAGTTCGACCTGCCAAAGCGCGCGGACCCGGACACCGCGCGCCTGATCGTCGAAGTGGCCCCTAGTGGCCTGGCCAGTTTGGGCGCCGCCGTCGATTCATTGATCGACTATCCCCACGGTTGCCTCGAGCAAACGACCTCTCGTTTGATCCCCATGACCCTGCTGAGCAAGCTGCTTTCTGGACATCCTGCGTTCGCCAAGAAAGGTCACGATGCCCGGATGGAGGCGGCGGTGCTGCACCTGCTCAAAAACCAAAACCGCGATGGTGGGTTCAGCCTCTGGGAGGGAGGAAACTCCGAACCATTCTTGACGGCGTACGCCATGTGGGGTCTATCGATCGCGGACCAGCACGGCTACCACGTGCCCAAGCACGTCTTCACTCGCGGGCTCAACTACGTGCAACGGCGAGCTTACCCCTCGTCGGAGAGCGAGTCGTTCCACGGCATCGGCGAAGAAAGCTTCATTGCGTTCGCTCTACGCTCGCTGAACGCCCCCAACTCCGGGCTCAACCAGCACTTGCTGCAAAAGCAGAAGGAGCTGCCGCTCGGTAGCCGCGCGCTGTTGGTCTCTGCCCTCGGCTCCTCCAACGCGGGTACCAAACTGCTCAATGATCTGTGGGCCAGCGCCAAGCCTAACGCAACTGGCGGCATGCTGCTGCAGCCCGTCAGCAACCCCAACTCGTACTTTTCCTACGGTGAGGGCGCCCGCGCCAGCGCCGCGCTGGTGGCGGCTTTGGTGCAACACAAGCGCCTGGACGAAGCGGGCCAGGTGGTAGAAGGGATCTTGGCTTCGCGCAATTCCGACGGCAGCTGGGGCACCACATTCAACAACCAGTGGGCGCTGTTCGGGGTGAGCCAGTACTATGAAAGCGCCCTGTCCACCAACCAGAGTTGGGCGCAAGTGTGGGCGAACGGTGAAAAACAAGCCACGCTACACCTGACGCAGAACGGTCCGTTCCAACGCACTGAGCTCGATGCCAAACCGGGTAAATCCAGGCTGAGCTTGCGCACCAACAAGGGCGCTGATCTCGGCGCCGTGGCACGGCTCACCTACTATTCCCGCCCCGAAGATCATCGGCCCACGTTCCGAGGCCTGACGGTGGTGCGCTCGCTGGTGGACGCCGAGACCAACCAAACCATCACCGAGGCCAAGGTTGGACAACTAATCCGCGTCAACTTGACTCTGATCAGCAAGCCCAGCCGCCAGCAAGTCGCGTTGATCGACCGCGTGCCCGCAGGGTTGGAGCCGGTGGACACCTCGCTCGCGACGGCTCGTCAGTTGAGTCCGGAGCCCCATGACTGGCGCTGGGTGCATCGGGAACTACACGATGAGCGCGTGGCATTCTTTGCCAACTATCTGTCGGGGGGAACCCACAACGTCAGCTACCTGGCACGAGCTTCCCGCCCAGGTCAGTTCGTGCATCCTGCCCCACGCGCCGAAGCGATGTACGATCCGGATGTATATGGCGTCGGTGCTGTGGAGCGCTTCGAAGTCAAACCCTGAGCGCGAGCGGGGCGACCGTGCCAATGGTCGCCCCGCGTACCAGATAGACTTCGGCCTCACACCTGATACAACGGCGCCATGAGAGGCGCGCGATGCGAGTCCTAGCGCTGGAGCCCTACTACGGGGGCTCCCATCGCGCGTTCATCGATGGCTGGATCGCCCGCAGTCGTCATGAATTCAGCTTGCTCACCTTACCGGCACATCACTGGAAGTGGCGCATGCGACACAGCGCCGTCACGCTGGCCGAGCAGATCCGCGCGCTGTGGGCGGAAGGAGCACAAAAAGAGCCGCGAAGCTGGGATCTAATGTGGTGCAGCTCGATGCTCAATCTGGGCGAGTTACTCTCGCTACTACCCCGCCCCTACCGGACGCTGCCTTGCGTGGCGTACTTTCATGAAAACCAGGTCTTCTATCCTTCCCAGCATCCCGATCCGCGGGACGTGCACTTCGCTTTCACCAACTGGACGACGGCACTGAGCGCCGACCAAGTCTGGTTCAACTCGCAGCACAACCTCGACAGCCTGTGCGAGCAGCTGCTCAAGCTGTTCAAAGCCATGCCGGACTACAAGCCACACAGCGTGGATGAGATCCGTCAAAAGTCACGCATCGAGCCGCCGCCGATCTGCGGTTTGGAGCCAGCTGCACGAACTGACGGTCCTCTGCACGTGGTATGGGCTGCGCGCTGGGAGCACGACAAGAACCCGGAAGACTTCTTCGCCGCGCTGCGCTCACTGAAGCGAGAAGGAACGGACTTTCGGGTGAGTGTCTTGGGTCCACAGTTTCGCAGTGTCCCCGCCGTCTTTCAGAACGCCCGGCAAGAATTCGCGGAGCAGCTGCTGCACTTTGGGGAGCTTCCGCGTGACGAATACGAAGGCGTCCTGCGTTCAGCCGACGTCGTGGTTTCGACGGCGAATCACGAATTCTTCGGGCTTGCCGTGATGGAGGCCGTCTCCGCGGGCTGCGTTCCGCTCTTGCCGGCGCGCCTGGTCTACCCCGAGCTGTTTTCGGACCCCGATGCGTTCTACGACGGCAGCGTCGCGCACCTGGCCACCCGCCTGAAGGAGCTATCCGAGCGAAAGCTCCAGGGCAGATTGGTGAACGCCCACTGGCAAAAGGTCGCCGCCCAGTATGACTGGCAAAATCGCGCTCCAAAGCTGGATACTGCCCTCGAGACTGCCCTCGGCGCGGCCTTGGACCGTGCATCGGACACGGCATCGGACACGGCGCTCAACCAGCTTTCTGCCAGCGGCACCAGCGACTGACTCCAGTGTTCGTCGTACTTGAGGTACGCTGCCAATGTGCTGACTATCCGCAACGCAATCCCCGCTGACGGCCCCCTCATCCACCGCTTCATCACGCAGCTCGCAATCTACGAACGAGAGCCGGATGCAGTCGAGACGACACCGGAGGAGTTGAGTGAACAACTGAGCCAGCAGCCGCCCCCCTTCGAGTGTTTGATCGCCGAACACGAGGGTGAGCCGGCTGGCTTTGCGTTGTTCTTTCACAACTATTCGACCTGGAAAGGACGGGCCGGGATCTACTTGGAGGACCTGTTCGTGATGCCAGCGTATCGCGGCAGGGGGATCGGCAAAGCTCTGTTCATCCGCGTCGCTCAGCTTGCCAATCAGCGCGACTGTGCGCGCTACGAATGGGCCGCCCTCAACTGGAATACACCGGCTATCGACTTCTATCGAAGCTTTGGCGCCCAGCCACTATCAGAATGGACCACCTTTCGACTCACCGGTGACAAGCTAGCCAAGCTCGGAATTGCCGAAGGTTGAACCCGCTGCTGCCGAGCCCCCCAGATAAACTCGAACTCAAGGAATGAGCAGGCTCGAGCCGACTGTCTTTCGGGCTTCCAAGTCACGGTGGGCACGAGCCGCATCTTTCAACGCATAACGTTGACCGATTTCGGGCCGGATATCGCGATTGCGCAAGGCCTCAAACACCTGATTGGCTGAGCCCAACAACTCGCCGCGGGTTCTGATGTAATCAAACAAACTGGGTCGAGTCAGAAATAGCGATCCTTTGGTCGCCAGCGTCGTCACGTCCAAAGGATTCGGCTTTCCGGAAGCGTTGCCGAAAGAAACCATCAGTCCGCGTGGAGCCAAACAGTCCAACGAGCGGGCGAATGTCAGCTTGCCCACGGAGTCATAGACCACCTTCAGCCCGCGGCCATTGGTGATGGTCGAAACCGCGGCCACGAAGTCTTCGTGCGTGTATACCACGGGAAACTCGCAGCCGTGCTTCTTGGCCAGATCAGCCTTTTCCGGTGTGCCGACAGTGCCAATCACTCGCGCGCCCAGAGCTGAGAGCCACTGGCACGCCAGGCTCCCGACGCCGCCCGAAACCGCGTGGAATAACACCAGCTCTTCCGGGCTAACCCGATAGGTGCGGTGGATCAGATACTCTGCCGTCATGCCTTTGAGCATCACCGCAGCGGCGGTCTCATCATCCACGTCGTCCGGAAGGGGGATCAGATGCTAAGCGGAGTAAGCGCGCAGATTCGCGTACGCTCCAGGTGGTCCAGAAACATAGGCCACGCGCTGTCCGAGCTTGAGACCACTGACGCCGGGACCGAGTTCTTCAACCACACCAGCCGCTTCTGTACCGATCGCGTGAGGCAGCTGGGGCAACGGATACAGGCCCGAGCGATGATACGTGTCGATGAAGTTCAGTCCGATTGCGGTCTGACGTACTAGCGCCTGCCCCGGTTTGAGCGGGGGCAGCTCAACCTCTTCGTAGATCAGCGCCTCAGGGCCCCCAGTTTGATGAATGCTGACCTGCTCACACTTCATGCGTCCAACCCATTCACGCTTACCCCGGAGTCTGGCAAAGCCGACGCGGGGGTTAAATATGGCGCCCGACGGCCCCTTCCGCGTGCTTGACGCATATCTGCATACACGCACAGCCACAAGCGGATCCTGTCCAGTTCCGTAGGGCTTCGAGCTGTGACCAAAAATCCGCTCGATTTTTTTGATTCTCGCCTCAACGTTCCAGCTCGGGCGATTGTGGCTCAATCTGCCCAATGGGAGATCGGCATAGGGGGTCGATCGTCCGATTCGCGCGTACTAGTTGGGCGCACGCTCGGGAATAGTGGCCGAGTCGGACGAAAGCGCTCAGGGCACGGGCCAAAACTGGAGGAAAGCATGAAGTTGTCATCTGTCGTTGGATTGTTGATCTTGGGAATGCCGTTGGCTTCCGGCGCCAGCTGCACCGGCCCCCAAACGCAGTCCGGTCCCGGAGAGACGCCAGAGGGTCCCCTACCTGAGCAGAGCAGCGTCGCTATCGCTACGGATGGCGACGCTGCGTCCAGCTATGACGCGCCGCCGCACCGCTTCACCCCAAGCGCTCACCCGCCGCGCGTGCACCAGCTAGCTGTTCCCGTCAACCTGCACCAGCTTCCGCGGATGGTAAACCGCACGTCTCAGTGCCTGTTCCAGCAGCCCCACGAGTTGGCTGGAGGCGGTCACTTCCGTCCTTTCCCTGGAAAACAAACGCGAGCTCGTAGCGGCTCCAGTTGGGGAGGAGGAGGCGTCGGCATGGGCCGTTCGGCGCCGACGTCCAAAGCGCCTCGACCAGCTCGCCGCCCCGTAGCCCGAACCCCATCGCCAGCGGCGGAGGAGGCCGCGCCATCCGCCCCGCCGCCTCCGCAGTCGGCTGCCCCGCGATCTCGGGCGGACAACAAGGCGCATGACGCACGCAAGAAAGAGGCTGCCAAACCCAAGCACGACAGCAGCGCACGCCGACCTGCGGTCGCCGCTGACATGGCGGACGCAGAAGAAGCGCCCGTGGCGATCGCCGAGCCGCAAGCCAACTCAGATGACGCCTACCACGATTGGGGCGCCAAGATTTACCTGTCAAATGACGACACAATGAGTCTGTCGTCGGCGCAGCGGGTGATCTGGGCCATTGACCACTTCGAGCCGCTGCCCGCAGAGCACATCCGTCCCCATGAATTGTTGAACTACTTTTCCTTCGACACGGACGAGGTGGCGCGCGGAGATGACTTCAGCGTGCAGGCGGGGATTGAAGCCAAACCCGGAGCAGAGTCCATCTACACGCTGGGCTTCGCTGTGGCAGGGCGCGCTCCGGACAAGCAAGAGCGCCGCAACGCCGCACTGACCTTCGTGATCGACCGCTCTGGATCCATGAGCGCCGAAGGGCGTATGGAGTATCTCCAGCAGGGCCTGCTGCGCATGACCGACGAGCTCAAGCAGGGGGATCTCGTCAATCTGGTGTACTTCGATCACAACGTCTGCGTGCCCCTCGAAAACTTCGTCGTTGGCCGTGACCCAATGAACATCCTCGAAGACGCTATCCGGCGCTTGCGCCCACTGGGCTCCACCGACTTGTTTTCAGGTCTCAAGCGCGGCTATGAGCTGGCTGACCGCAGCTACCAAGACAAATTCACCAACCGTGTGGTGATGATCACCGATGCATTGGCCAATACCGGCGTTACTAATTCGGAGATGATCTCGATGATTTCGAAACACTTCGACAAGCGGCGCATTCGTCTGAGTGGCGTGGGCGTCGGACGCAGCTTCAACGATGAGCTGCTCGATCGCCTGACGGAGCAGGGCAAAGGAGCGTATGTCTTCCTCGGCTCCGAAGCAGAAGTCGATGCTGTGTTCGGGGCGCGCTTCACCTCCCTGATCGAGACGGTCGCCAACGACGTGCATTTCCGGCTGCACCTCCCCCCTTCGCTGCGCATGAACGTGTTCTACGGCGAAGAGAGCAGCACCGTGAAAGAGGACGTGCAAGCCGTTCACTATTTCGCCGGCACCAGTCAGCTGTTCCTGAGTGATCTAATGGCTCGTGGTGGCGCGCTGCGTCCACAGGACGATGTGATGCTCAGCGTGGAGTACGAACACCCCGAGACCGGGCAAAAAATGGCCGAAGAGTTTGCATTCAACCTGGGGCAGATCGCCCAAAACACGCGCAACGTTCGAAAGGGGCGCTTGATTATGAGCTTTGTCGACGGTCTCAAGGATCTGGCGCTCAGCTCTCCCTCTCGGCGTGAATATCGAGCGGGTGGTTGGATCGACGAATACGCCTACTCCCAGTGTGAGGCAGGTCGCAGCTCACTAGCGGAGCAAGCCCAAGGGCTCGAGGGGGACCGCGAAGTCCAACGCGTGAATGAGCTGTGGGACAAGTACTGCTCTCGCTATGAGCAGCCCAGCCATTCAATTCGCCGCGAGACACCTCGCGGGCGCGATGTCTGGCCCAGCGCACAGTAGGCTAAGGCAAGTAGTGTAGGGCAAGTAGCTCACTGCAAGTAGATTGAGCCTTCAATATCCACTTGCACTCCGGCTCCGTGCAGGCGCACGTGGATGAAGCCCGGCTTGCTGCGTACCACGTGTTGCTCGGGCTCGTAGGTCAACTGTTTGAGCAAACGAAAGTCAGTTACCGAGTACACGCTCAGGCTTCGCCCCGTGAACGCGATCAGTTTGTCGCCGCAGACTCGCAAGAAGCGCACCCCTGCTTGTTCGTGCTCGCAACGTGCTTTCCCTACAGCGAGCGTGACCTTGGATCCATCCGCAAATAGGCCCGGCGCCAGCGCGTCCTTGAACTCGTGAAGCAACAGCAGCTCACCGTCGTTTGGAGACAGTACAGCCAACAAGCGCGGCGAGTACAAGACCAGCTGCTGGGTGAGCGGCTCCGGCGCTAGCAGTGGAGTCTGCTGCTGCCGGTGAGCGAGAACCTTGGCTTGATTGAAGAACAACACGTCCCAGGGATCTCCAAGGTCTCGACACCATCGCACTTCTCCGCTCGGCTCAATCATGGCCAAAGCGCTCGGCACGTAGCCGGCGGTGCGCGCCGTACCATCGGGAAAGCGTACCGCTGGGTGAGCTGTCAGTCCCCAGGCGAGCCGGGGCTCCGCCGAGTCCGGCAGCGCAGTCAATTCGTTGCAATGAGCCCAGCCTGACTGCTGGCTGGACTTCTCCGGTTGCTGCTCTGGTTGCGTGGGCTCGGATGGCGCAGTGACGGATGGAGTAGGCGCCGGTGCGGGCGGGGGATGCCCGGGCGCTGACTCGTGGTGAGCGGATAGCGCAGCCCCCTCGTCGGGCGGAGCCGACGCTTGCGGCGCTTCCGCCCCCGAAGTGTGACAGCCAATCAATAGTGCGAGCAGCCCCACCCACGAGCAGCAGGCTCGCATTCGGTTACCTCTTGTCCTTGCGGATCACGAGTTTCAACCCCGACCAGATCTCGTCGACCGCACACACTTTCACATCCACCAAGTCCATCGGCAAACACACCTCACGCACCACATCCTCGGTCACGGTCGAGGGTACCCCAGAGCTCTTCTTCGGCCACGACACCCAGATCATTCCGGCTGGCGAAATGTTGGACTTGGCGCTGCCTAGCAGTTTCTGCAAGGTCGTGCGTTGAGTGACGAACAAGTGCACCATGTCGACCCCGCGTGAGAAGCGCTCGCTCAGCTGAACCTCATCCGGCAAGTCAGGCACTATCTGCTCGTAGGGCCGCGGCGGAGATTTCACGACCAGGCGAAAGCCTTGCTTGATCCCAAGCTTCTTGCAGAGCGGAGTCTTCGAGTAGCCAGCCATAGCGGATCTTGGGTTAGGTCAGCTCCATCGCATCAAAACGGCGGGTGATACGTTACGATGATGGCGTCAGTCCCGCCACTCGACTCGTTCAAGAACGCGCCCCGGGTGGAGCCCACGAGCGCCACGCGGTGATTGCTGTCAACGGCGACAGCTCGGAACTCGTCCGCTTCGCAAGTATCCCAAAGCTGATTGTGGAGCGGCGTGCCGTCGGGCTCCCAGACGACCAGCCAAGCTTGCCCCAGAGGACAGTCCCCCTCGCCGTTTCGGACGGACGCCGCCGCATAGATGCGGCCCTCGCCATCCAGAGCAACGTCGTAGACGCGGTCATCCGTGGTGGTGCCCCACTGCCGCTGCCACAGCAGCTCTCCGGCTTGTGTCCAGCGACTGACGAACAGGTCGATCCCCCCCATCGCCGTCTCCCCAGGAAGGACCCCTTGGGTCGTGCCGACGATGATCAAGTCACCGCCAGTCGCCATGACCATCGCTTCGGCCGCGTCTCCAGAAGCGCCGCCCCACAACCTGGTGAACTCAACCGTCCCGTCGACGGACAGCTTCTGCAAGAACGCGTCACTAGCTCCCGCATTGAGCTCGTCGCCGAGAGCGCCGGAGGTTCTCCCAATGACGAACGCCGAGCCGTCCGCGGCCACGCTCACGTCTGTGCCGACATCGGCTGCTGCAGTTCCCCACTGCTTGACAAACAAACGGTTCCCCACCGCATCGAAACGCGCGAGCATCAAGTCTTCACCGCCAGCGGCGCTGTTACCATCCAGTTGTCCCACCGTACCACCGAACACGAGAGCGTCCCCATCGCGCGAAAGCCCCAGTGCTCGCGGAATGTCATGTTGATCTGACCCCCACATCCGGGTCCACACGATCTCCGGCCTCTGCTGAGCACTTGTTTGCCACAACGTAACAAACCCGTCGCGTCCCCCCCGGTGCCGCGTGCCCTCCAGAGGCCCCTCGGCCCAACCCGCGACATACCACTGGTCTGGCCGGATCGATGCAACGCCGACTGCTTCATCGTTGGCATCGGACCCCCAGCGTTCGCTGAGTACAATGCGATCTTCGCGGTCCTTCACGCTGAGGTAAGCGTCCGTGGTGTTGGCGATCGCATCGAAATTGGAAAAGTCATAGTAGGCTCCGACCGCCGCCACGGAATCATCGGCTCCCACCGCTAGCGCGATGAACTCGTCATCGGCGCCGCCGCCACGCTGCCCGATGGACCAGCCAGATTCGCAGGCTTGGGTAGTGCGACAGCCGAGAATACACGGACTGGGCAGTGACCAGCGGCGGCAACCAAACTCATCCGTCACGCAACGGCGAATCATCGCGTCGGCACACTCCGCTGGGGCCTCGGCGTCGCATTCATGTTGGCAACTGCCGCACTCGCTTTCGTCGGCACAAAAGCCACTGGCGCACTCGCTGGCGACTTCCCAGTGCCGACAATTGTCGGCATCAGCCACACAGCTACCCAAGGTCCCATTACGACAGCCGCTAGCGCCGTCCGTTTCACACGTGTGATTGCAGACGGCGCACGACACCTCATCGGCGCAGTACCCGAGGCGGCACGCCGACTCATTCCAAAAAGAGCAATCGTCCAGGATCTTCCAGCACGACCGCACCATGGCCTGACTACAAGAGGACACCGCCGCTGGGTTGCACTCGTCCACGCACGCCAACGGACCGGCGTCCAGCCCGGCGTCCATCGAGCTCAAGACTGGCCCATCGTCATCCGGCGGCGCGCCGTTTCCAGCGTCTTGATCTGCTCCGTCATCCGAACTGTCGTCCTCGTCATCCGCTGCGCTGTCATCCGTCGCAGCATCATCCTCAATATTTTCGGCAGGACAGCTGTTCGCGCCCGGACATCTCTCCCCCATCTGGCCGCCGTTTGTTTCGTCCGAACAAGCGACGAAGCCGCTGACGCTCGAGCCCAGCAAAGCCACGCTCGTCAGCGCGCGCGCTGCGTGACGGCGCTGTCGCCCCCAAACGACACTCGCCAACAACACGCCCCATAGCCAATAATCACGGTGGGCCGCCCCACGGTTCGGCTGGAACGCGCAACCGCCTGAGCTGCCACCGCCGCTGCCGGTGTTCGTGGCAACCCCCGCCTGACCGCCTGCGTGCGACGCCTCGGCTGCACCAGCGTCATCCATCTGTGTGGTCTCTGGAGCTTGAGCTGGGGGTTGAGTCGGCTCAGGCTCCGTCGCGGGCGGGCTCACCGCTGCGTCCGGGGCCTCGGCTGACTCATCGGCGCCGGCATCACTTTGTTCGCCCGGCGCTCCCCCCATGTTGACGCTGGGATCCAGATTTGGATCGGGGATGCATTCACTCATTCCGCAAACTTGTCCCACAGGACACAAGCCGAGCTCTTCGTCGACAAAGCCATCACAATCGTCGTCCTTGCCGTTGCAAGTCTCCCGACTCGGCAAACCTGGAATGCAGTCCCGATCGAAACACGACTCTGTCGTGCGCTGACATTCGCCCACCCCGCATGTGAGCAGCAGTCCCTCATCCGCCTGACCGTTGCAGTTGTCATCTACGCCGTTGCACAGCTCGATCGCGCTGGGATACGTCAGCGGATTGCCATCATCGCAGTCATCGTCATTCGGCGCCAAGCCATCGCGCAGGGCGCACCCGCTGAAGGTTTGTTCTTGCCCAGGAACGCCGTGACCATCTCCGTCTTCATCCAGGTAGAAGGTGAACTGGTCAGTGCCTTCATCTACCTCATCGTTGCAGTTGTCATCGCGCTGGTTGCACAATTCCGACGCGCCGGGATGAACTTCCTTGTTGTTGTCGTTGCAATCATCGCCGGTCATGGCGAAGCCCTCGGGCAACCCGCACTTGAGCTGCGTCCAGGTCGCTCGTCCGTATCCATCTTGATCCCAGTCTCGGTACAAGATCACGCCCGTGCAGCCGTAGGCGACATCGACCTCTATGTCCCCAGCTCGATCCCCGCTGCGAGCATTGTTGGCGTTGGCCGCCACTGCGCTGACCAGAAAGCGCGTTGCCTGTGGTTCGTTCGGCGCCGTCCAATGGAAGTCAAAGCTGACTTCTCCTCCGGACGCCGCCTTGCGGATGGTATGGGTCAAGCCGCGCCCGGACAGCTTGCTTCCGCTGCCAGCTTCGAAGGCTCCCTCGCCGGCTTCTGCCTGGATGTAAAAACCACCTCCCCGAATGTCGGCAGCGCTGATGTGCACGGTCATCGCTACCCGTTCACCAGGTTCAAAACTGACCGGCATTTCCAAGCGGATATCGGGGGGGCCTTCGTTTGAGGCATGGCACCCGGAGCAACCGTTACCGCTCATTCCAGTCAGACGCGCCTCCGCAACGACCGACAACAGCGACACAACGAACAGGGCCGACAGACCCAACAAGCAAGCGCGAAGCATCTGTGCGCAGAATACTCGATACATCGTCCGAAGCAGCAGTCGCAGGTAGCGTTTCAGCAACTCAGAACTCTGCTGCGGACCCGAGAGGCGACGCTCCTCGACGAAGAATCCGCTGAATTTGGTATTTCCGGCCACTCTTGGCTCCGATGTGCGCCCGACGCCGTTCCAAAAAGCCGCACGGAAAACAGGCTCGCCCGCTGCCCGAAGACTCCGCTTGGCGCCCCATCGTGCATTCATTTTCGGGCAACGCCGGTCAAGGATGGATGCTATCCCCCAAAACGGTGCAGGGAGAAAATTCGCCATGAGAGCGACGGCCATCATTGCTGGCACCATGGGTTCGGACGCGTTGTTGCGAGCGGTAGGAGGGCGCACATTGATCGGCCGCTGCATCACCACCTGCAACTCTTCTCGAGCGATTGAAGCCAGCTTCGTGTGCTCCGGCGACGCTCACGTCGCTGCAGCCGCCGCGCGTCTGGGCTGTCGCGTGCTGCCTCCTCCCGCACCCGGCGCTGGCGCGTTCAACTCCGCGATGTTCAGCAGCACGGCTGGCTCCGCGATGCTGATCCATGCGCTGCATCGCCTGGCGGATCAGGGGATCAAGCCTGACGCCATCATGCTGCTGGATCCGATGCGGCCTTTCACACGGGCTTTGCACTTGGACGAGGCTGTCGCGCGTTTCGAGAAAACGGGAGCAGATGTCGTCTTTTCGGCACGCGACAATGAGCCACCCAATTGGCCCGTAGACGAAGATGACTGGGCCACGGGAGCGCCCAGCGTGTTGGGTAGCACCAACAACTCTCGCAGCTGCGTCGAGACCGGGAACTTCTTGCTGGTTCGAACGGCACGCCTGCGACTGGACACGCCACTGTCGTTCTCGGAGTTCTTGGCGTCATTCATCCCGGCTGAGCGTGCGCTAGCCATCCGCAGTGACGAAGATCTGCAACAAGCCCGCTGGGCCTCTGCTGGGCTGGACCCCAAACTGCGCCGCTTACCCTCGACGATCGACGCCATCGTGTTTGACTTTGACGGCGTGTTCACAGAAAACACCGTGTACGTCGACCAAGATGGGCGTGAGCTGGTGCGCGCCAGCCGGGGTGACGGACTAGGCCTTGAACTGCTGCGCAAAGCCGGCATCCCCAGGATCGTGCTGTCCAAAGAACAGAATCCGGTAGTTTTGCGGCGCTGCGAAAAGCTCAAAATCCCCTGCATTCATGGTGTTGAGGACAAGCTTCCGATCTTGCGTCAGTGGGTCGCAGAAAACGGCTATCGCATGGAGAACATCGTGTACCTGGGCAATGACATCAACGATGTCACCTGTGTGCAAGCCGCCGGGTGTGGTCTTGCGGTGGCAGACGCTCACCCCCAGTTGCTAGCCGTTGCTGACTTCGTGCTGGATGCTCGTGGCGGGCGCGGAGCAGTGCGTGAGCTGTGTGATCTTGCACTGGGCGACCTGGCATTAGCTACACGAGGATAGCCGGCGCGCCTGACCCCCTACGCGCGGCGCTCAGCTATAGGAGCAGGTCTAGGCGCCCAAAACCCGGGCGATGGCGAGCAAACTAACCAGTTTGCTCGTCAGTTTCGCTGGGTTTCCGGTGTACGTCGTGTTGCTGAACTCCCCGTGGGCGGTTGGATCGAAGTGTGCGGCAACAGCCTCGATCACTTCCGGACGCATGAAGTCCTTCTGCAGCCGCCCCCTCATCCTAGCCCCCAATACCAATGAGTCCGCACCTTCCGTTTCGTCCGCCGCCCAGAGTATCTCATGCGGATAGTCCACAAGCTCAATCTGCCTCGCCACTCGCTGCGCGCGCTTCAAAGTACTAGGCGCAAACCGCTTTTCCTCCTCATCAAACGGTGCACGAAGCACCTTTGGCGCACACGTCAAGAACACGGTCGCGGATGTCAAGTCTTGGTCCCGGACTCCGTCCACTCGAGGATCAATCGAGGCGAGTGTAGCCGAGGTAAGTGGCGTCAGTTTCACTCTGTCGATGCCGTTGTACCAAGCACGACCAAAATGAAAGCGGTTGCGGAAATGCCTATGATGGGCGTCCAACGCGTCAGGGTCGCCTGGTTCTTTGCCCGCTTGAGCGATTCCCAAGAGCAGCTGCCGTTCGAGCACGTCGAGCTCCCGGCTGCGGTGTGGGCTCTTTTCCCTCCATCTTTCGACGAGGCGGCGCGCCGTGATCTTGTGCAAGCGCCGATGCAAGCCGCCGCCTCCGCCATGCACGTGAAATTCAGGACCTCGGGCGCGGCGGACGAAAAAGTAAGCGGGAGCGTAGATCCCCAGATTTCCTCGCTGCCAAGTCTGATACGCCTGCTCTTCGCTGAAGTCGACGTAGCCACGGGATGTGCCCTGCCGTGGTCCGTTCAACGAAATTCCCACTTCACGCGCCAGCACCGACGCAGCGTCGAAGTCTTCCACGTTGTCAGCATTTGAGATGAAGCGGACCCGCTCGGTGTCCGCACCAGAGCTAAGCAACAGACTGAGCATCAGGCGGCTGTCACGACCGCCGGAGACATCAACTCGCAGAGGATAGTCACTACTAGCTGCCGAGCGAAGCATCGAGCGCCAAACGGACAGCCAGTGTGATAGACGTTGAACACCGTCAACGCTATCCAACGCAACACTCGAAAACTTCGGCGCCTCTACTTCTGTCAGTGACTGCCGTTCGGGATCGATGGTCAGTTCAACTCCGAGCGCCAGCGTTCGGATGCCTTTCACGATCGTGTCCAAGCTCAGCGGCTGATCCCCCCAGCTGCCGTCCAAGAAGCAGCCCACGGCCACGTCACGGTTCAGCTCCGTCGCAATGCCCTTTTCAACCAAGTACTCACGCAAAGCGTCGAAGGAGTTTGAAATTGCCCAGGTGGAAGCATCTCGGTAGCAGTAGATCAGATCTTGACCTAGCGGATCCGTACGGATCCGAAATTGCGATCCTTGCCAGTAACCCATGGAGTAGCGACCTTCCGCATAGCTCGCTGGGGAAAAATCAGACGAAAGAGAACTACTGAACGCGAGGCCTCCGACCAGCGTGGAGCTCTCAGACACGGCGACCCCGAACAGGAACGGGGCCAATGCGTCGCAGTCGTCGCGAGAGATCAGGAAATAGTCGCTGAGGTGCATCACCGCACGCCGCCTACTCTTCTTGCACGAGCGGCACTGAAGCTGGTCCAGGTGCCACCACAGGCGCCGACTCCGCCTCTGCTACGCCTAGGGGCGGCTGATGGCCAGGCTCCACGAACACGTCGGTCCAGACACACCCATTGAGCAGCACGTGCGTTCGTAACCAGTACCGATAGCGGCGGTACAGCTCCCGGTCGACTTCTCCGGGCGCGGTCCAAAACTCATCCAGAGTTCCGGCAAATGCGAGACCAGGCATGTCGTACACGGCCGTGCCCAAACATTTGACAGGGGTGTCATGATGAATCGATGACAGGCCCACCGTGCTATTAATGGTGACCGTCCCTCGAGCAGCGCGCAGAGCCGCCGGCATGTTGATCACGTCAACATAGTGCAGCCGCGGCCCAAGGGAGTGCCGGCGCCTCAACCGTTCAAGCAACGGGCCATAGTCCCGGTAGGCTCGGTCCATTGGATGGTGCTTGACGACCAAGTGAGTATCCCGCGGAGCCGATCGGGCGAACGACTCCACCACTTCTTCGACAAACTCCTGCACATCGCGATAAGGACTGTGGCTGAGCTGGGAGTCCAGATGCACCTGCAGCGGGACGAAGAAGAAGGGGGGAAACCCTTCCGCTTGCAGCAATCGATCAATCCGTCGATCTCGAACAGTGTTCACCAAGCGACGGGCTGCTCCCTTCAACCAGTAGCGCGTTTGGCGTAGCGGCTGCAGATCACGATGATGGCGATAGTGTGGGTAGCGTCCCGCCAGTAGCGACGTCGCCAAGGAATAGGCTGCTGCGTGGAGCGCTCCACTCGCGAAAGCTCCCTCTACTGGTCGCGGGCTAGGCAGTTCACCGAGTTCGAGCTTGCGGTAGAACGCTGGGTCCTTGGGCAACCTGGAGTAACCATTGACACCGTGGCGCTCGAAGGTCACGAAGTGCGGCCGCAGGTATCCCTCTTCAACGACGAATACTTCCGTGCCCAGCGCCTCAGCTCGCTGGATCGCGGCACGGTGCAGTGGTCGACAGTCGCCAAACAGGATCACGACATCAATCTGGCGCTGCTCAAGCAATCCCTGCAACACGTCCGGCCACTCGTCGAACCTGCCGGTAAACTGCACGACGTCGGGACCTCGATAATAGAGGTCATCTCCGGAGTTGAAGTTGACCTTGGTGACTACCGAGCCGGCCCTTCGCAAGTGTCTCGCCAGACGAGCAAAGAACGGTCCGTTGGGCCCCTGCAGCAGTAGCACCCGTTTGTTGTAGACGGGGGCCAGCACCTGAGCGCCCAGGTCAGCCAGCGTTTTTTCGACCGGGCTCTTCTCTGAGCTGGGAACTGCGTCGTCAGAATTCACGCGCCCACTCCGTTGCCGACACCACCAGACTCTTCAACTTGCGCACGGGAGCGGCTCCTAGGATTGACCGCTTTGGTTGCGCGTTTCTAGCCCGACTCAGCTCATCGACCATATCCAGCGCGGAACAGAACGCGTGCGCCCGGAAGCTGTAATAGCGGGGATATCGCACGAGCGCACCGGCAACCAGCTCATCGAGAGTGAGCCGGCGGGTGCGGCGCAGCATTGGCTCGTGGTCATTGGTTAATCCCCAGCCCGCGTAGAACGGTTGCCCGTAGGTGAAAACTGGCAACTCCCGCAGGAGCGCCTCGAACCCGACCAACGAAGTGATCGTATGTACCTCATCCGCCACCTGCAGACAGCGGTCAATCGACGTGTGCTCCACCAGTTCATCCCAGGTTTGCTGTCCGCCCGGTACCACATCACCGCGACGATTGCCCGAGAGCACGTCGGGGTGGGGCTTGTAGATGATGTACGCTTCGGGGTTGGTCCGGCGTACACACGCGAGCAGCTCCTGGTTGGAGCGCACCCGTCCACCCAACCTGACGGATGCATCATCCTCGACCTGGCCAGGCACGAAGATCACTCGACGCGCGCCTTCGGGCCGCTCTAAGGACTCATCCGCGTCCAAGTTGTATTTACTGATTTTGGACTCGAGAATATGAGCGCGCAGACGGGCCGCCGAAGCCAACTCATGCGCTTCGAATTCTGCTGTTTGCAGTATGTGCTCGAGGTCACTGGGCTGGCTCGGGTCGTAGTAGATCCCGCGCTTGTCGAGCACCAGCGACCCTGGGGCGGTCAAATCCGAGCCAAGTCCGACCGAACGCAGGAAGCCGTCCTCCATGTTCCACACAGGGATGGACTTGGCGGCAGCCCAACGAGGCAACTGTTCCGTGTCCTTGCTAGCCCAGCGAACAATCACGTGGGGCAAATTCTCTTGCGGATCGGCCAGGCCATGATCCAGCGCTGCCTGCTTACTGCTGGCAAAGTAGACTCGGTTTTTAGGCGCATCCAGATAGCGCCGCACGAAGGGACGCTTCCAAGGAGAAAACCCAAAACAATAGAAGTCGTATGAGTTCTTGGAGAACATTTCCCGTTGCAGCGCTAGATGCTCGATCACCTGCTCCGCTTGACAGAGTTCCCCCGTGAGCGGGTGCACATAACGCGGATACAGCAGCAACGCCGCCGCAACCAACTGATCCAAAGAGCGTCGAACCCCACGCCGCTCGACCGGCACGCGATCATCCGTCAGGCCCCAACCGGCGTAGAATGGGGCCCCAAAACAGGTAACAGGTTTCCCGACCATCAACGCCTCGAAACCCAATTGGGATGTGCAGGTGAAAACATGCTTAGCACGCTTCAACAGGGCGATCGGGTTGACATCTTCGTCCACGACCTCAACCTCATCGGGCAGTTCTGCGTGCGCCAGGTAGCCCTTCTTGGTGCCAGCAACCGTATCCGGATGTACCTTCACGACCAGCCTGGCACCCGGATACTCCTGACATGCCGCTTTCAGCATCTGATGAAACCGTTCACGTCCAGCACCTCCGAGATTGACGGACGCATCGTCGAAGGTCTGATCGACCAACAACACGAACGGCACTCCCTCCTGCAGCAGCGCGGGCAGCTCCGCCGGAGTGTGGTTGTATTTGGAAAGCTGGGCTTCGACTATTCGCTCCCGACAATGTCTTGCTCGCCGTAGCAGCGTTTGGTCTTGTAACAGGTCGTCTGGACCGTCGGCAGCCAGCAATAGTTCCAGCTCCGATGGCCCACCGGCGTCGTAGAAGATACCTTGACGATCCACAATCAGCGATAGTGGCGCAGCCTGACTACCTAGCCCGACGGAGCGCAGGAAGCCATCTTCCAACGCCAGATACGGCAAGCCGTGACGTTGCGCGTAGCGACGAGCCCCGCGAGCCGTTGGTTTGTGTCCCCAACCAATGACGGCATCCAACTTCTTGGCCGCGGAATTACCTGGACGAAACACCAACGACTCGCAGCCGAGCAGAGTTTTCAGATGCGGGAGCCTGGCCAGCTTTGGATAGAAAACCCCAACTCGTCCGAGGGAATGTCCAGCCACTGTTGCGTCCATCAGGGTCCCAGCGAGGCGGCCGCACGAGCCAAATCGTCTTCAGTGTCCACGCCGTGAGGAGGCGCATGCTCGATGATGTCCACGTGGATCTTCATGTCCAACCACAGGGCTCGCAGTTGCTCGAGCGACTCGCTCTGCTCGATGTGCACCGGCGGCTGAGAGGTGAGGCGCTTGAGCGTCGCCACTCGATAGGCGTACAATCCGATGTGTCGCAGCGGAGGTCTACTTTGGGTCACTGCCGGACTAGGCAGCTCTCCCCGCTGGTGGGGGATGAGCGAACGACTGAAGTACAGCGCCATACCAGAGCTTGAAATGACGACCTTGACGGCGTTTTCATCGCTCGGATCGTCCGAGCTTTGGAACGCCGCCGCGAGCGTCGCCATGTCGACATCTGGCCTGACTGCTAGGTTGCTCGCCACTCGCTCCACCAGGTCAGGCGGAAGCAGCGGTTCGTCGCCCTGCACGTTGACGACTATCGTTTCGTCCGGCAGCTCCCGAGTCACGGCGACCTCCGTGATTCGATCGGTTCCACAGCGGTGCTCTGAGGACGTCAAGAGCGCCTGCCCGCCAGCGGCCGTCACCACCTGGGCGATGCGTTCATCATCCGTAGCTACAACCACGAACTGCGCTCGCGTCCGAGAGGCGTTCTCGAGCACGCGCACTATCATCGGCTTGCCGGCAAGATCGCGCAGTGGCTTGCCCGGCAGCCGCGCGGAAGCGTAACGCGCAGGAATGATGATCCCGAAGGCCGGCGGCGATGCACTATGAGCCGTCATCCAAGCCCCCCGGCGCGGCGACGTCTTCGGCAAGGGGTCGTCGCTTGACGACCTGGTCCAGCTCCACCAACACTCGGAGCAACTCACGCAGGCGAGCCAAGGGCCACATGTTCGGCCCGTCGCTGGGCGCTCGGTCCGGATTTGGGTGCACCTCCATGAACAGCCCCGCAATTCCGGCGCCGACTGCGGCTCGCGCCAGCACGGGCACCATTTGTCGGTTTCCACCGGAAGCCCCGCCTAGGGCTCCGGGCTGCTGCACAGAGTGCGTCGCGTCAAACACCACGGGACAGCCAGTCTGGCGCATCTGGGCCAGCGACCGCATATCAGCCACCAGATTGTTGTAGCCAAACGTCACGCCGCGCTCGCATACCATCACGTTCGGGTTGCCCACTTCGCGGCATTTGTCGACCACGTTCGACATCTCCGCCGGTGACATGAACTGCCCCTTCTTGAGATTGACGGGCTTGTTCGCTCTAGCAACCGTCTGGATGAAGTCCGTTTGGCGAACCAAAAACGCGGGCGTCTGAAGTACGTCCACAACCGCTGCCACCTCATTCACCTGATCTTTCTCATGAACATCAGTCAGAACGGGCACCGCCAGCTTGCTCTTCACCTCTTCCAGGAGTTGGAGTCCGCGTTGCATGCCTGGCCCCCGCACTGACGCGGTGGAGCTACGATTGGCCTTGTCGAAGCTGGATTTGAAGACGAACGGGACGTTCAGCTCGGTCGTCCACTCCTTGAGTTGATGGGCAACCTCCAGCAGCAAGCCGCCCTCTTCTACGACGCAGGGGCCGGCAATTAGAAACAACGGCCGCTCCGCACCGACTTCGGTACCTAGTAGCTTCATGGGCGTCGCTACAGGATCGCCACCACCACCGCCGCAGAAACGGCGATCTGGTAGATGATCTGGGTGATGTCGACGGTGTTCTGAATGACTTTACTGTCCACGTCTGGCGGGACCAAGATCTCATCGCCAGGCAAGATAGGAATATCCGTGTCGCCGATCGCTACCTCCGCGTTCGGATGAATCACGATCACCTTGTCGGAGTCGGAGCGGTCAGTGTAGCCGCCCGCGTCGGCGATGTAGTCCTCCGCTGTCGCGCCGGGGCGGTACATCACGGCCTGACTCATCATCACTTCACCGCCAACTCGAACCACGTTCGTGCGAGCCGGGATGACCACCACATCCCCTTCTTCCAAAACGATGTTTCGCTGCTTGCGCTCACGCGCAGTCACCACTCGACCAAGCGGTTGAATGGTGCGTGCCCGTTCAACGAACTTCATCGTCAATTCCGCTTCGCGCACGCGAATAGCTGCTTCTCCCTGAGAATCCGAGAGCGCTAGCAGAGCGCTGCGTTCCAATCGGAACAACGCGTCGTCGATCGAATCCTTCTGTACTCTGGCGACCGAACTCCTTCGCAGGTGAACCGCACCCGAATTGGCCAAGGTTGGATCAATCGGGACATAGTTGAGCACGTCGACCAGGCGCGAACCGCGCTGAACCGCCAATACGGACGGCCCTTGGTACTCGCCTTCGAGGTGGATCAAGATCGTATCTGATCGCCCATCATCGCGCAGCGTGATGCTATCACCATCCTTCAAACCGAAGCTCTTGAAGCCCGGAACATCCAGAGTTCGGCTGATCGGCGTGCCATCGCGAACGCCCCGAATGGTCACCTGCGTGGCGCGTGCAGCGCCGGGAATGACGGAGAGAGCATCACTTCCAGTGACGTCTTCCTTCGGAAACTCCAGTAAGGCCGGCATCGCGACATTGCCGTCGAGCTCGATCACCGCGCCGCGCTGATGTACCAGCACGGTGTCGCCATCTTCGAACTGCACGTCCGGCAGTTGGCCTTTGAGCAAGAACTCGTACAGATCGATCTCGGCAACGCTGGCACCGTTGCGCAGCACGCTGATCTTGCGGTAGCTGCCGAGATTTTGGTCGATGCCTCCGGCCTGATCGAGGAAGAACAGTACCGAGTCCGACGGCACCCCCGCGTAACGCCCGGGTCGCTCGACGCCGCCCGTCACGAACACGGCAACCGGCTTCGCGGTGAGCAAATTCGTGTAGACGTTGAAGTGCCGGGCGTAGACGCGATGAAACCCGGCCTTGACCTTGTCCGTCAGGTCCCGATTCGCCGTGCCCGCGAGATGGATGGGCCCCACACTCGGCAAAAAGATGTTGCCTTGTCCGTCTACGACGAGCACCTCGCTCAGTTCGACCGCCCCCCACGTGTTCACGTTGACGCGATCCCCCGGCATGATCACGTAGTCGGGGTTCAAACCATCTTCACGCGCGCTGAGAAAATTGCCCATGAAGAGTTTGGAGCCGAAAGGTTGTGGTGCCTCAGGCTTGGATGAGGAGGGGCCCGAGTTTGCTTCCTCGGGCTTGGGAGCGTCAGGCAGGTGAGGCTTGGGTATTTGGGCGTCCTTGCTAATGGCAGGCTTGGCCGCGAGCGGAAGACCGTTCGGTGCACTCGTCTGTGCAAGACCAGCAGGCGAAACACCAGTCTGCGCGGCGACGGGCGTCACGCACAACACCGTCGCGATGAACCAAAACAGAAGCCTGAGAGGGGTCACGAATTTCATAACTTGGCGTGTTCTCGAACCGATGCCGCCAGCAGCAGCACGATCCCAAGCAGGAGGAAACTCAAGATGAACACAGTCAACACTCCCAGCCAACGCCGGGGATAGGTCGACTCATCGGGAAGCGACGGCAGAGCGATACTTGCCACATAGCGGTGCTGGCGGGAGGCATCCGCACGAGCGAGTTCGAGCGCCGTGCGAGCGGATTCGTACGCGCGTTCTGCAAACTCTTTTTCCACCATCGCGGCTTCAAAGTCCGCGATCGAAGAACTAAACCCGCCCTCCTTCTTTGGGTCTACCAAACGGCGGTTTTCCCCTGCCACCTGGGCTGACAGTGAGCGCACACGTTCCGCGGCTGCACGAACTTGAGGAGCGTCCGGATTCATGTAGGACTTCAGTTCCATCAGCCGCGCTCGTGCCGCGGCCATCTCCGACTCCAAATGCGTTCGAAGCGCCATCGCTGCCGCTGCAGATTGCTGGGGATTGAACTCCCCGCGCTCGCGCTGCAGTTCGAGGACCGCCTGACGAGCCTTTGCCAGGCGCTTCTCGGTGAGTTCAACTTCTTTCTCAGCGTAGCTCGTTCGATCTCTCCGCTCACGGTCGCTGAGCTCGTTTACCCGTTGCTCGCTATATTGGAGGATCGCCTGCGTGAAACTCTGCGCCTTGTCGGGAGTGAACGCTCGCACGCGCAGCGTCAACGTGCCCGAAGTCGAATCGTAGTCAGCATAAACTTTGTCGCTGAAATACTGATAGGCGTCTTCAAAGCTCGCGTCTGCGGCAAGTCTCGACCACCAATCGATGGTCTCGAGTTTGTAATGGGCAATGAACCCGTGATCCTCATCCAAGCGCTTGAGCATGTCTCGGGAGAGCACGTACTCCCGCACGACCAAAGCATCTTGGGCAGTGCCAGCGCCAGGGATCGCACCCAGAAGACCCTCCAACGCCATCGTGGGGCGCGCCTCGGCGGAGTGAACTTTGAAGACGGAGTAGGACTCGAACTGATTCGAGGCGATCGTCCCGAAGTAGATGGCAGCGAGGACGGTCGGCACACAGACAAACAGCAACAGCCGGAGTACTAGGCGCTTGGCTCGTTCGCGCCGCAAGCGAGCAGCCACTTCCCGCCCGCCTCCCGCTGGCAAAGCGACAGGTGCGGCCAGGAGACTAGGCTCTGGCTGCCCTTCTTCCGCCGGGTTGGCTTTCTTTGCCTTTTTCTGACCCGGCTTCGGCTTGCTTGCTTTTTCCTTGTCGGGCTTTTGCTGGCTCGCCTTTTCTTTGGCGAGCGTTGACTTCGGGGCTTTTTTGGTCACGCCCTCGAGGGTTTCCGCTGCATCTGGATCTGCTGAAACCAACTTGGGCTTGCTCGACCGCTTCGCTTCCACCGTAGCGTCCGAGTTCGTGGGTTGCGCCACCTGGTCCGCCTGATCAGCGGCGCCCGCCGCCTCTGACCCCGAGGTCCTTGGGGGCTTGGGTTGAGCTACGCTACTCATAGTTGGTACTCCTGCTTGGCGTCTTCCAAAGAGTCAAAGTAGAGCAACTTCCCATCCGTCAGCACGGCGCAGCTGGAACAGTAGGCTTCGATCGTCTTCAACTGGTGTGAAACAATGATCACTGACGAACGATCGCGACGCGCCGCGAACGCCGCCTCGCAACGCTGGCGGAAGCGCGCGTCTCCGACGGCAGTGACTTCGTCCACCAAGTAGACATCGAAATCGAGCGCCATACTGACAGCGAAGGCCAACCGCGCTCGCATACCAGATGAGTACGTCCTGACCGGCATCTCAAAGTATTCGCCCAATTCCGAAAATTCGATTGCGAACCCGACCACGTCGTCGACGGGCGCCCCGTAAATACGGGCGATGAAACGACAGTTCTCTTCACCGCTCAGACTCCCGTTGAAGCCGCCGGTAAAACCGATCGGCCAAGACACGGTACCACGACGCGTGATCGTTCCCGAGTCAGGTTGCTCGGTGCCGGCGATGAGTCTCAATAGCGTGGACTTTCCGGCGCCATTTCTACCGACAATTCCGACGCTCACCTTCGGTGGAAATGTCAGACTGACGTCGTCCAGCACCACATTGGTCCCACGACGGGTTGGGTAGGCCTTCGTGACCTTCGAAAACTCAATCATGCCAAGTTCCAGCGGCGCCTGGACACGCGCTCCAGTGTCAGCCCAAAGAATAGCAGGATGACCACCCACAGGGCGGGATACCACGCGTTGATGTAGCGACTCTCGTGGGTAGTGAACCAACCGCTGCGCACCAGCTCGATCGCGTGAACCAGCGGATTATACAGCAGAAAATTGCGCGCGCGGCTGGGAAGATTGTCCACGAGAAAAAACAACCCGGAAACCCAGAAGAATGGGCGCATGAACGGGCTCTGCAAACGCAAGACTGTCTCAGAGAACACTCCCAGCCCACAGAAGATCAAGCCCAATCCAGCTCCTAGCCCGGTTGCTAGCACGAACCCGAGGACGACCTGCAGCGGATGATCGATGCGCCAGTCGCCTTCCCACATCATGATAGGAAGCATGAGGGCGCCAAAAACCGTGATCTTCGTCGCAAACTCCAGGGAAACTCGGGCGATGGCCAAATCAAGCGGCTGTACCTGCGGATAGTACAGCAACCCCCGGTTAGCGCTGATCGCCGAGCTGCAACGTGCCGCCGTTTCTCGAAAAGCGAAGAACGGCACAATCCCGGTTATTAGGAACGGGATCATGGGCATGCCGGGCGGCCCTTGGCGTCCCGAAACGTAGGACAGCAGACCGAACATCCCGACCCAGAGCAGCACTTCGAGGAACGCCCACAGGTAGCCCAGCTGGTGAGAGCCAAAGCGCGTCTTGGTCTCACGCAACAACAAAGCGTGCACGACGTGAAGTTGAACGATCAGCGCTTGCATGATGGCCTCAGCGCAGCTGCGTCCCGTCAAACACGTTGGGGACGAAGAACCATTCCTCACCGTTTGAACACGCCAACCGATTCTGCTCCTTGCCGCCACGAGTGATGCTCACAGTGCGGCACGTACGCCCGCTGGCAGCGTGGTAGGCGCCCCCGACCACAACCGTCGCCCCCTGCACGGTCCGTGGCGTGTCGGGCCGAAGTTCTGCCAGACTTTGTAGGATGGCTCGCTCGGTCGCGTCACTGGCCTCCACAGTGCGGCCAGTATCATTCGCTTCACGCAGTTCCGTGGCGGTCGGCTGAGGGTGTGAGCCGCCACAGCCGCTCACGCCAGCGCTGAGCAGAAGCAGCGTCAGCAGGACCATCGAACTGTCGGAAGTAACCATTGCGTGCAGCCTAAAATGCCAATCGCCCCTCAATTAGGGCTCTTTCTCCGTCAAAGTAAAGCGTATCGCCCAATGCCTGAGAAGCGCGATGTTCGCTAGCAAAACCCAGCGCAACTGACGCTTCCAGCCCAGATGGGGTCCCGCCCTTGCCTCCCCAATCAGCTGGCGTCAGCTCGACCCCCAGCGCAAACTCACGGACGCATTCGCGGAGCGCAGGATCCGCCTGGACCCGCTCTTGGCTTCGATCCAAGCCCTGAATCGAGTGGTAGCATCCGTGAGTGGTGTCTGCCCCCAGCCGCACAGGCCCTGCCTCCACCGCTCCCCCGAGCTGCAATGTCCAGCCGGCGGCGTAGAAGTAGCCGTGCCGCTCCAGCACAGTCTTGGTGCGGCGGCCCCCTAAATCATCCTCCCAGTGGCTGAAGTTGGGGGCGCTGATCCCGCCCAGACTCGGAAAGAAGCGAAGAGAGAGCTCTGACGCCAACCAACCTCGGAATGCCGCAACATCCATCGCCAATCCCGGAGCGTTAAAAAACGCTCGGCGGTCGTCCCATCCGGAAGCGTGGGAATCTCGATACTGATATGCGACTGCCAACCCAGCCGTGGTCGCTACATTAGACTGAACGCCGGTTCGCGCCGCGTGGTAGCCCACCGCTAGCGTCTCGGCACGGATATCCGCGCCAAAATCGCCCCCAGTCCAGTCGAATTGGAGATCCAGGGAGCTGAATTCCGCGGCCCAAAACCACCCGCTCATGGCGCTGGCAGTTCGGTAGCCCGGATACGTCACCAGCGCTCCCGCAACGCCGAGCCGGTGTGAATCACCGTCGCTGGCAAGCGCTGCTGCTTGGCTTGGTCCCGCGTTGTAAGCGGTCACGCTGCCGAGTCCGTAGCTCAGCTGAAAATCATGCCAATAACGCGCGTCATAGCCGAGATAGTCAAGCTCCGGAGCCCGCGGAGCTGGGATCCCTTCGTACGCTCGGTGGACGTTGGTCGAAAAACCGAAGGTCCACGAAGCCACATCTTGGGCGGAGTTACGCTGTTCGTGACTGGTTACATATTGTGACAGCTTGTGAAAAAACTCCCCCACGGGCAGCCCAGCACCTGGTGTGATCACCATGTCATTGATGCTGACGCGCTCCTTGAACTCGACCACGACTTCCCAAAGCGTCGAGCCCGCCAACGAATACCCCCAGGATGACCAAACGCCCAGCCTATTGCTGCGCCCGGCCAGGTAGGCTCCGCTCCCAGACAGCGGGTGCCCGAAGAAGTTCATCGCGAAGGTGTTGTTGTCGAATCGCCATGCGTCGCCATTGAAACGCTGAGCCGCACTCGGTCGGTCCCAGTCGAGCACGTTGCGATCGTCGATGACGTACCACAGCGTTCCAGCGGAATAACCAAGCACGATTTCTAGCGCGGGCAGCCAATAGTTAGGCGGGTGTTCGCTTGAACTGACTGCGGAATCACGAGTCGAATCCGACTCTGCAACAGCCTGGGTTGTGAGGAGAAAAGCGCTCATGAGGGCAAGAGCGCTCCTGACGCGCTCACGGACTGTCGAAGACTTCAATAACGCCCAAGAGCTGGTTCTCGTCATTGACGACGATCAGTGCCTTTAGCCGAAGCAAGTGCATCTTTTCTCGGGCGTAGTCGAGACTGGCGGAGTCCCGAATCGTGACCGGATCGTGCGTCATGACGTCCGCGACGGTCAAGCTTTCGAACCCGGATCCGCATTTGGCCAGGATCCGTCTCAGATCTCCGTCGGTGATGATCCCCACGGGCGTGCGTTGTTCGTCCACGGCAACCACGAGCCCGCAACGACCAAGCGACATCTGCTTGAGCGCGTCGTTGAGTGTCTGCTCAGGAGCCACCACGGGAAGCGGGTCGCTGCATAGCTTGTCCCGCACGCTGCCTGTTTTACGCCGCCCCAGCTCACCCCCTGGATGGCTTCTCAAGAGTTCGTCCGCGGTGGTCCCTCGCGCTTCCATCACAGCGACTGCGAGGGCGTCGCCCAGCGCCATGGACACGAGGGCCGAAGTGGTCGGGACGAAGTTATGAGGGCAAGTTTCGCGCTCCACGTGGGTGCAAAGGGTGACAGTGGCCGCCCGCCCCAAAGTGGAGTTTTGCTGACCCACCAGCGCTATCAGAGGCACCCCTAACTCATAGAAATGAGGCAGTAAATGCACGACTTCTTCGGTGCCGCCGCTGTTGGAAATCAGCAAGATCACGTCGTTTTCTCGCACGCGCGCGAGATCCCCGTGGCGAGCTTCGGCGGGGTGTAGGAAGAAACTTGGGGTGCCCGTGCAGCAGAATGTCGCGGACAACTTCTGCGCTACCAGGCCAGATTTCCCCATGCCGCAAACCACGACATGCCCGCGACACTCGGCGATCAGGCGTGTGGCTTCGCTGAAAGCACCATCCAGACGCCCAGCGACTACCGCGAGCGCGTCGGACTGACTCCTCAGGGCCAGTTCGCCAATTTCCAGGGCGGCTTCGACGCTCGGTTGGGCATTCGCCTCGAGCGGGAGAGCACGTAGCTTCATACTCTAGTCTCGTTCGTAACTGGTGTGAGTCAGCCTTTTTTTGCCGAGCTCACACATCAAGCAAGCACTCTGCGCTCACAACCCGACCGCAGCGTATGCGCTAAGTATAGCGCGCGAGCGGACATCGCAAGTCATCCCCGAAATTCATCGGCTTACGAGTCTGGGTGAGAAGCGTGGAAATTCCAGGAATGCGGTACCGGCTAAGCCCCCATCCGGTCCCGGATCCGGTGAAAACTGGTTCGATTTTAGTCTGATGGTAGGGAAGAACAAACTGCTCATCCTGGTTTGCTCCTGCGCTATGCGCTTAGTCGTCGGATGCGCTATCCTCGACCAATCCATTTCGGTTTCACTTCAGTGAAACCCCTTCCTTTGTCAAAACCAGCAGGGCGCAGGCCCAGCGGCACAAGTAGCCTCCACGCGAGAAGGTATTTCCCGCATGTCAGGGCGACGATTGCAGCCGCAAACTCAGCGAAACCATGAGAGTACTGACCGTCTTCGGAACTCGTCCGGAAGCCATCAAAATGGCTCCTTTGGTACACCAGCTGCAGGAGGCCCCAGAAGTCTCAGCACAGGTGTGCGTCACAGCTCAACACCGGCAGATGCTCGATCAGGTGCTTGAGCTATTCCAAATCGAACCCCACGTCGATCTGGATCTGATGCGACCGGGGCAGGACCTCGCATCCCTGACGGCAAACATTCTACAAAGTCTCGGGCAAGCGTATCTCGA
Source organism: Polyangiaceae bacterium (assembly GCA_050304975.1). Lineage (GTDB taxonomy): Bacteria > Myxococcota_A > Polyangia > Polyangiales > Polyangiaceae > SZUA-265. The sequence continues at coordinate 3,778 of JBNLEN010000034.1, read as the reverse complement.
CCTTAGACCAGATGTCGTTCTAGTCCACGGGGATACAACCACGACTTTCGCTGCCACGTTGGCGGCCTACTATCAGCGCATCCCGGTGGGACACGTGGAAGCCGGTCTTCGTACCGGTAATCTGTACTCACCATGGCCGGAGGAAGCCAATCGGAAGCTGACTGGAGCGCTTTGCAAGTTTCACTTCGCCCCAACTGAACAAGCAAGGCAAAACCTGCTTGCCGAGAACGTCGGAGATGAGGCCATCTTCGTCACGGGTAACACGGTCGTGGATGCCCTCCTAACGGTGAAACATAAGCTCGACACCAACACCGAGCTGGAACGATCACTGGCTCGGCAGTTCGACTTCTTGCGTGCCGGCGCTCAGATGGTCCTGATCACTGGGCACCGCAGAGAGAACTTCGGTGAAGGCTTCGAAAACATCTGCCACGCCATCCAGACACTGGCGCAGCAGTTCCCAGAGGTCGACTTCGTCTACCCCGTGCATTTGAACCCCAATGTACAAGAACCGGTTAAGCGCTTGCTGGGCGGATTGACCAACGTGCACTTGATCGCTCCACAAGACTATCTGCCGTTCGTCTATTTGATGAACAGAAGCCGCCTGCTACTGACCGACTCGGGCGGCATCCAGGAGGAGGCCCCCTCCCTCGGCAAACCTGTCCTCGTCATGCGTGACACGACCGAACGTCCAGAGGCTGTCCAAGCCGGTACGGTACGGCTCGTCGGTACCGACCCAGAGTCCATCGTAAGATGGACGTCACGGTTGCTCCAGAGCGAGACCGAATTCCAACGCATGAGCCGCGCTCACAATCCGTACGGCGACGGAGCAGCTTCGCGCCGGATTGTGTCCGCTCTACTCAGTTCGTTCGGTGGAGGCTCTTCTATCAGCGCGGAGAACGAACATGCCGCATAGCTTCGACAGCATTTGCGTCGTCGGCCTGGGATATATTGGCCTTCCTACGGCGGCCATGTTCGCGTCGCGCCGTCTCAGGGTGGTGGGGGTTGACGTCAATCAGGCCGTCATCGACACGATCAACCGCGGTGAGATCCACATCGTCGAACCGGAGCTCGACATGCTGGTCCGCGGAGCAGTGACCGAAGGCACCTTGCGAGCGACGAACAAGCCCGAGCCTGCCGACGCCTTCATGATTGCAGTGCCAACGCCGTTCAAAGGGCAGCACGAGCCCGATCTGTCCTATGTGATGGCCGCAGTCGAGTCGATCGCTCCGGTGCTCGAGCGCGGCAACCTGGTCATTCTGGAGTCCACCTCTCCTGTGGGCACCACGGAAGCGCTGATCGCTCGCCTCAAGGAATTGCGCCCCGATCTTAAGTTCCCAAGCGTGGGTGCTTCAGAGAGCTGCGACGTGTGCGTCGCGTACTGTGCCGAGCGGGTCCTACCGGGACGCGTCGTGCACGAGTTGGTTGAAAACGCCCGCGTGATCGGCGGTATGACTGAACAGTGCTCGCAGCGCGCCGTTGCGCTTTACCGCACATTCGTGCACGGCGAGCTACTCGTGACTGACACTCGCACCGCCGAGATGTGCAAACTGACTGAAAACTCGTTTCGCGACGTCAACATCGCCTTCGCGAACGAATTATCCGTCATTTGTGACCGGCTGGGAATCAACGTCTGGGAACTCATACGGGTGGCCAACCATCATCCGCGAGTCAACATTCTACAGCCGGGCTGTGGTGTCGGCGGCCATTGCATCGCGGTGGACCCTTGGTTCATCGTCAACAAGACTCCAGACGCAGCGCGGCTCATCCGTACGGCCCGGGAAACCAACGACAGCAAACCCGAGTGGGTCGTCGGCAAAGTCCATGCTGCGGTAGCTAGGCATCGCGAACGCACTGGCAAGGCACCCAAAGTGGCGTGCTTTGGTCTGGCATTCAAACCCAACATCGACGACTTGCGCGAAAGCCCAGCCTTAGGCATTGTCGAAACCCTGGGAGCCACGCTGGACACGGCAGTGGTCGCGGTCGAGCCCAACATCTCGGAACTGCCCGAGCGTCTCGGCTCGGTCGGCGTCGTCAAACAGCACCTCGAGGCAGCCCTTGCAGAAGCGGACGTAGCGGTATTGCTCGTTGACCACGACGAATTCAAGTCCGTCGACAAGTCCAGGTTGCGCGGAATGTCTGTGATAGACACGCGAGGGATCTGGACGTGAGTGACAATGCCGCCCCCGACCGCCGTGATAGCGGTCCGGTGCAGAGCCTAAACCTCGAGCGTGAACTTCACGAGGAGCGTGAGCAATCGCAGCAGGCTCGAGAACGAGCGGACGAGCTGCAAGAAGAAGTCGATAGGCTGAAGGCTGAGGTGTTGCGCTATCGTGGAGCCGCAATTGCCGCCAACCAACGAGCCGAGCGCACCAAGCGCACTCTTTCATTCCAGCTTGGTAACGCGCTCGTCATGGCCGGTAAGAGCTTGGGCGGGCTGAAGAAGCTCCCACTGAAGCTGCTGGATCTGCGCCGCCAGTCCAAAGCCGGCCGCTTTGGAGCCGGCGTCAGAGCTACAACGGACGCTGGGGAGGAGCAACTCTCTTCCTTCGAGCTGGTCGATGAAGTGGAGAAGCTATACCAACTTGACGGCGCCGAAGCGGCACGCATGTTTCTGGAGCGCGTCGCCGAGCAAGTCAATCCGCGGGATCTGGCAACCGCGTACACTCGGCTCGCTCGCAGTCATTTCCAGCTGGACCCCAATGCAGCCTGTGAGTTCGGAGAACGAGCCCTGGAGATGGATGAGCGCCCCTTCCGCCGCAAGTGGTTGGCATTCCTGAAGTTTGACGCGGGTCGCATCACCGAAGCCTACCAGCTGCTTGGCAGCCTACCGAAAGACGAGCTGCTTAGCGAATCGGAGCGATTCAAAGCCGAACGCATTCGCGGCAGCCAGCGATTGCTGAGCGACGGTCTGATGCTAGCGGTCAGCGCGCCCCGCAGAGCGCCGGAGCGCGGCCCGCTGCTGTACATAGCAGCCAGTGCACTGCCATACCACGTCTCCGGCTACACGACGCGCACCCACTCGTTGCTGTGTGCCCTACGTGCGGCAAAACAGGACGTGATTTGCGTCAGTCGACCTGGATATCCGCAGGATCGGACCGATAGCCTCAGGGCCGTCAGCTCCCAAGTGCAGGTAATCGATGGCGTGCACTACGAGACGCTGCCTGGTCCCCACCGCCGCAAGCTGGCCCCAGACGACTACTTCGCCGAAGCCGGGCGATTGCTCGCGGAGCGCGCGCGCTTTCTTGGAGCACGCGCCATTCACGCCGCCTCAAACTACGAAAACGCAATCCCCGCGTTGCTCGCCGCGCGGCAGCTGGGTCTGCCGTTCACCTACGAAGTGCGTGGCTTATGGGAGTACACGACCGCCAGCCGAGCACCGGGCTGGGAGGAGACAGAGGGTTTTGCGCTCGATCGCAAGTTGGAGACGCTGGTCGCCACTGAGGCCGACGCCGTGGTGACCCTCAACAACGCCCTGCGGGATGAGCTAGTTGCGCGCGGAGTGAGCCGTGAACAGATCAGCCTCGCCCCGAATGCGATCGACCCGGAGCAATTCGTGCCGGGTTCCAAAGACCAGGATCTAGCGAAACAATTGGGGCTTAGCGAGGGAGACTTCGTCGTCGGCTACCTGGGGTCAATTGTCGGTTATGAGGGGTTGGACGACCTCATCACAGCCTTCGCCCGATTGAGTCAGGAGCTACCAAACGCCCGACTCCTGATCGTGGGAGGGGGCAGCAGCCTAGATCTGCTGAAGCAACAGGCTGCGGATGCGGGCATCGCC
>JBNLEN010000033.1:0-45831 GCA_050304975.1 Polyangiaceae bacterium | reverse complement strand
TCGCCTTGGCGGACCAACTGTACGCGTCGGAACTCGGCTTCAAAGTGATCGGCTTGTCGCTGCGCTCGGACTTCGCGCTGCCGGGCGCGCGCGAGTGACGCCGTGACGCTGAATAGGGCGCTGATCCGATCGGCGAGCAGCCGCACCGAGCGCGCTTCCTCGAGCGTCATCAGACTGCTTCGGTCGCCTCTCGGGAGTAGCACGAAGCCAGAGGCCCCATCGTCGTCGACAATCACGGTGGCGCTGAATGCTCCGCGGACCTCAAACCAATCCAATAGATCCCGAATGTCCGGGCGTCTCACTTGCAGAGCACGCAAGGTCTCCACTCTCAGCGTGCGTTCGGGTTCGTCAATTCCTAGCGTGCAAATGCGCTCGGGGACTTCGGCCTCTTTTTCTGTCAGGTAACCCGCGACGTCCACGCTCAAGACACCTGGAGGGTCTAGGCGCCAAAGCTCTGGTTTCGCTTTGGGGGAGGCGGACGTCTTCTTGAGTGCCTGCAGCGTGGCCACAACGGCGGCTCTTGGCTCGGGAACGAGGGCCTTTTGGCTGGCTTCAGAGATCGCCGAAAGCCAGCGCGACTGTTCGGGGCCAAGCGGACGCGCCAGCTCGCGTGCGATCAAGCCGACCAGTAGCGTGCCCGCGCATCCAAGCAAAGCGACGGCGCCACTGTGGCCCACGGCTTGTTGGGAGACCACGGCCGCGATCAACGCCACCGGGACGCCGAGCATCATCACGGCCAGCGTTCCGCGCAATGTGCTCGAAACTCGAGTCGCATCGGGCACCACCACGGTCCAGATACAGCACAGCGATCCGATCACCACGGCCGCGGGCAGAGCGCGGTCCGGCGCTGCCACGTCGATCGCCGCGACCGGGATGGCGACACTCAGTGCGGTGACGGTCAGGGCTAGCGCACCCGCCGCGCGATCCGCGACTCCCAGCTCCAGCTTGCGTACCACACGCACCCGCCAAGCCGCCGCAAGCAGCACCAATAGCGAACCAATGCTCGCCGCCGTGTTGGCGTAGTCGAGCGTCAGCGGATCCAAACGCAACGTCGATGCGGGCACGATCAAACGCGCCGCGGCGACGGTCGCTGCCGCACCCCACAGCAGTCCACTGAATGCCGCAGCGTCGATGGATAGCGCGGACGGAGGGGGCTTCAGCAGTCCGGGGCGTGCCGGAATTCGAGCCAGAGCGTAGGTGGCCGCCACGGAGCAGGCTCCGCAGGCCAGCGCCGCGGCCAGCTCGAGCGCGGGCTGTTGTGGTGCCGCTAGGCGGGACTGCACCCAAATCAGCGCTCCAGCCCCGCAAAGTCTGAGAGTCTTGAGGGCGCTTGGATCCACATCGGGCGTTTTGGGCGCGCGCTGAGTGCGCGTCCAGAGCCATGCCAGCGCGAGTGGGATCAACACCGGTGGCAGCAATCTTGCCCACCACGACCCGCCGCCTGGCATGCTCGCGACACCCAGGTAGGCCACGATGGCCACGGCCAGCCAATAGGCGCGATCCAAAGCAGACAAGGTGGCCCACTGTACCCATTGTGCGCTCCCGGAGTGAACCTTTCGCCAACGTCTTGCCGTGAATTGACGACAAATCCGTCTAATTTTGGCTGCGAGCGTGCCGCTGAGGGCGCGCTTGTGCCATGTTTTGATTCTGAGGTCAGCGGTCCAAGTGCTCTCGTTTCCGAAAGTTCGGCTCAAAGCAGCCGATCGGGCGCTCTATCGGGCGGAGCGAGGCATTGCGCTGATCTCCCGCTGTCGACCACTCAACGCCAAGTCTGAGCAAGTGCGTTTGATGACGGCCTGGCAGTCAGGGCGTTGTGAATTGCCGCGCTGGAGTTACGCCAAGGTGCCAGACCTATCCGAGTTGCGTCGGCTGCTGGACGAAGCTTTGCAGCCGCTGCCTGCGGATGACCCGATCGCGGAACTGTACGTGCAACGCGCCACCGAGCTGGAATTGGAGACGCGCATCGTCGAAGCGATTGGGCGCCGCGATTTGGCGCGTCTGTCAACCGCGCGATTTGGAGGCTACGATCCCCAAGCCGAAGTCGAAGCGGACCAACTAGCGCGCCATTGGTGCAAGCTGAAACCGCCACCAGCAGGCCAGCTAATCCCCACGGATGATCCCGCCGACGAGCGTTCACTTTATTCGCGAATGGGTCAAACCATTGGGCGCATGCGGCTGCCGGTGCAGATCCGGCTCAGCGATGAGTTGTTAGCAGCGGCTGCGACGGGCGAAGCACTGATCTTCGTTGCTACGGGGCGCCAACTGAGCAAGATGGCGATTGAGCGCATCGTGCTTCACGAGGTGCAGGGTCACGCTTTGCCGCGCTACAATGCGGCGAAGCAAAGCCTGGGCCTCTTTTCTGTAGGCTCCGCTCGTGGCAATGACGAACAGGAAGGCTACGCGTTGTATCTGGAAGAACGCGATGGCTTGATGGATGCGGCCCGCAAGCGAGAGCTAGCGCTGCGGCACATCGCTGCCAGCACGGTGCATGCAGGCGCAGACTGGGTGGAGTCGATGCGTGTCTTGTTGGATCTCGGTGCCACACTGGAAGAAGCGATGCCGATCACGTCACGCGTGCATCGCGCGGGAGGTTTGGCGCGAGAGTTTGTTTACCTGCCAGCCTTGTGCCGAGTGCGCCGGGCGATCGCGGAGGATCAGGGCGTGCTGCGTTGGATATGCAGCGGTCGCCTCAGCTTGGAAGCTATCGCACTGCTGAGGGCAGAGGAATTCCCTCTAGAGGCGAGTTCCCTCTAGAGACCAACAGTGCCAGGCGCGTCGGGGGGGCCCGACCCGATGCCGTTTGCCGCTCACTCGAACTCTGCGATCACTGGGATGTGGTCCGAAGGTTTGTCGAGCTCGCGCTCCTGCTTGTCGAGCGTCACTTCTTTGCAGCGCGCGGCCAGCGGGTTTGAGGCGAATATATAGTCGATGCGCAGCCCTTGATTCTTGCGGAAGGCGCCCGCTCGATAGTCCCACCAGCTGTATTGTTCGCCCTCCTCATGATGCAATCGGAACGTGTCTTTCAGGCCAAATGCTTTGACCTGCTCGAGAGCGCTGCGCTCGGCGTCGCTGAAGTGGGTTTGTCCTTGAAAAGCCTCGACGCTGTACAGATCACGCTCGTCCGTGGCGATATTGAAATCCCCGCACACGACCACGTCCCGTTCGGGTTGCGCCCATGCATCCAGGCTGGCGCGCAATTGCTTGAGCCAGTGTAATTTGTAGGCATAGGACTCCGAGTCGAGGCGCTTGCCATTCGGCACGTAGCAGGAAAAGACATGCACCTTGCCAACCTTGGCGGAGATCAAGCGCTTCTCATCCTGGTCCGAGGCATCGAGCAGACCAATACGTATGTCTCGCATAATGCGGCGCGACGCGATGGCAACCCCATTATATGACTTCTCTCCGCTCATGATCACGGCGTAGCCAAGCCGCTGAAACTCTTCGGTCGGGAACTCGTCGTCGGTCACTTTCGTTTCTTGCAGGCACAAGACATCCGGCTCGACTCGACGCAGCCAATCGATCACGAGATCGTGTCTGGCGCGCAGGGAGTTGACGTTCCAGGTGGCGATACGCATCTGCCAGCCAATACAAAGCCCCGCAGCGAAGCTCAAGGGGCCAAAGTGGGCAGATCCTCATCGGCTGGGTCGCGCGCCCTGGGGCGAAGCGCTGCCGCGCGCGTGACAAATTGCAGCGCCGATTGGGGCTTGTCGTTTCAGCGGCCTCGCGTTAGCCAGGAGCCTGGAGATGAGCGAAACCAGGTTTGGGTCTAGCTGGCGTTGGCGTCGTCCCCGGCTCGCGAGCGTACTTTCGCTGACAGCGACGTTCGTGGCGTCGGCAGCATGGGGGCAGGCTGACGGTCCTCCGCCAGCGCCGGAGGCTCCAGCAGACGCTGCGTCGCCCGCTCAAGCCCAGGCGCAGCCACCCGCCGCTCCCAGCGTCGTCCCGCCGACGTTGGTGTATTTCCAAGAAGGGGTGTACCCGCCAGCAGCGTTCAAACAGGGGCTCGAGGCGGAGGTGGTGCTGAAACTGTTGGTTCAGGCAGACGGCACCGTTGGCAAAGCCGAGGTGCTCGAGCCCGCCGGTCACGGCTTTGACGAGGCCGCGATTGAGGCCGCCAAACAATTTATTTTTACTCCTGCGCAGCGAGACGGGAAGCCGGTTCCGGTGTTTATCAAATACGCCTACCGGTTTGAGGCTAAGGAGGTTGCTCTCCCGGCGGAAGAGCTGCCCGCGCCGACGACAGGTAACCTCGAGGGCAAGCTGCTCGTGGCCGGTGAGGAAGTGCCACTGGTCGGTGCCGCAGTGGTGTTGATCGCCGAAGACGGGAGCGTGCGGGATACGCTTTCAGACGAGCAAGGGCGTTGGCGTTTCGAGAATCTGCCAGCCGGTCCCTACCAGGTCAGCGTGAGCGCCTATGGCTACGCTAACACCAACTTGAATGAGCAAGTGACGGCGGGGGAGGCCACGGATGTCACCTATCGCTTGACCCCAAAGTCCGACGGGATTGACGTGATTGTCACGGGCGTGCGTCCGCCCCGCGAAGTGACGAAGCGCACATTGGAACGGCGCGAAATCACCAAAGTTCCTGGCACCGGTGGCGATGCGTTGCGGTCCATTCAGAGCTTGCCAGGCGTAGCTCGGCCCCCTGGTCTGGCGGGCATTTTGATCGTTCGCGGTGCGGCACCACAAGACACCAACGTGTTCATCGATGGCGCGCTGGTTCCTCTGGTCTACCACTTTGGTGGTCTCAGCAGCGTGGTCCCGACGGAGCTACTCGACAGGATCGATTTCTATCCAGGCAACTTCAGCTCGAAGTACGGCCGCGTGATGGGCGGCGTGGTGGACGTCGCGCTGCGCTCGCCGGATACGCAATGTACCAGCGATTACGGCAAACCGTCAGAGGACGATGGCTGTTTTCATGGGCTCGCGCAAGTCGACTTGATCGACACACGTGTCCTGCTTCAAGGACCAATCGCCAAGGATTGGACCTTCGCCGTTGCCGGTCGTCGCAGTTGGGTAGACGCCTGGCTGAAGCCGGTGTTGGAGGAAGCCGGGGCTGGTGTGACCAGCGCTCCCGTCTATCACGACTACCAGGTGATCGTTGAACACAAGCCGGATCGCAACACCAAGTTACGGGCTCAGTTTTACGGGTCGGATGATGAGCTTGAGATCCTGATCAAGAACCCCTCTGCGCAAGAGCCGGCATTCGCCGGCAACGTGGAGTTCGGGACGGCATTCTACCGCGCCCAGCTGATCTACGAGACAAAACTGGCTCGGGATTGGGACTTGTATTCCACCTTGGCGATTGGCCGAGATGCGATCCGTTTCGCGATTGGACCCGCAGAGTTCGATTTGGACGCGTATCCCATCGAATATCGTTCGGAGTTTGGTTGGAACGCCGGCAAGGGCGTGCGGCTCAACGCCGGCCTGGACTTCCTGGCCGTGCCCTATGACATTCTGGTTCGCGCGCCCGAGCCACCGAGACCGGGAGAACCCCAGCCTGGACCATTCTCCACGCGTCCCATCCTGGAGTCAGCCGAGCAGGGAACGGTGTTTCGTCCCAGCTGGTATCTGGATGCGGAGATCACTCCCAGCGAGCGCTGGCTGATCGTGCCCGGCTTCCGCGTCGACTACGCACGGGACACGGGGCACGCGGACTACAGTCCGCGCATCAACGCACGCTACGTGCTGCGCGGCGCCGATTCCGAGTTGGATGAAGACGGCAGCAAACCTCTGAAAACGACGATCAAGGGCGGCGTGGGCTTGTACAGTCAGCCGCCCACCTTCCAAGAGACCGACGAGGTGTTCGGCACGCCCAACCTGGAAAGCAATCGCTCGGTGCACTACACCCTGGGGGTTGAGCAGGAGCTTTCCGAGCAGGTCGAAGTCAACGTTGAGGGCTACTACAAGGACCTAGACAATCTGGTGTCCAGGAGTCCATCGCTGGGCGGCGTGTTTGCCTATGACAATGCGGGGCTCGGCAGCGTGATTGGGGCCGAAACGTTGCTCAAGTACAAGCCCGATGAGCGCTTCTTCGGCTGGCTCGCTTACAGTTTGTCGAGGTCGGTGCGTCAGAATCGGCCTAGCGAAGAAGAATACCTCTTTCAGTTCGACCAGACTCACATCTTGACGGTGCTCGGGAGTTATCGCTTGGGCGACGGCTGGGAAATGGGCGCTCGTTTCCGCCTGGTCTCTGGCAACATGACGACTCCCGTGCGTAAGTTTCCGGAGATTTCTGCGCTGTATGCGGCCGACGCCGGGGCGTATACACCGCTCCAGGGAGCTCCCTTCAGTGAGCGTTTGCCGTTGTTTCATCAGCTTGATATCCGGGTGGAAAAGAACTGGCAATTCCGAGCGTGGCGCTTGAGCGCCTACCTGGATGTTTGGAACGCGTACAACCACGCGGCGGTGGAAGGCATTCAATACGACTTTGACTTCGACCAGAGCGCGCCCGCTACTGGTTTGCCGATCATTCCAAGCCTGGGTCTACGAGGAGAGTTCTGATGAGCTATCGAAGATTGTCAGTTTGGACCCAACGGCTCATCACTCCCGTCTTGCCGGCGCTTGTCTTGACCGTGAGCGCCTGCGGAACCGACTTCGATTCGATCGCTCAGGTCGAGCAGCTGAGAGTGTTGGCCGTCCAGAAGTCACTGCCTTACGCCAAGCCGGGCGATAGCGTCCAGCTGGAGATGATGTACTACGACGGTGCGTCAGAGCGGCCGCGCGACTTGGAGATCATGTGGCTCAGCGGGTGTGAGAATCCTCCTGCGGACCTGTATGAGCTGTGCTTTGAGACGATCGGAGCAGCGCTTCAAGATGCTGACCCATCCAGCATGGGAGATGTCCCCGGTCTGGATGAGGATGCATCGCTCAATGAGGCGCTCAGATTGGGCGTGGAAGCTGGAGTCGCGCGTGTTGAGCTTGGGGGAAGCGCCGCGCTTGGCTTTCAACGCACGTTCGACTTGCCAATGCCCAAAGACATCATCAGACGTCGCCCGCCGCCTCCAGATCCGAAGATGCCGCCTTACGGGCTGCAATACGTCTTCTTTGCGATCTGCGGTGGTGAGCTCAGATTGGACTCACAAGCGGAAGGCTTTCCCATCCGCTGCGTGGACGAAGATGAGCAGCCCCTCGGTGCCGAAGACTTCGTCGTGGGCTATTCCGCCGTCTACGCCTACGAAGAGCTGACCAACGATAACCCCGCCATCATCGGGATCGAAGTCGACGGTGAAGAGCTGGATGAGGATCAATTCTGCGTCGGCAGTGAGTGTGAGATTTTGCAGCCAGATCCGGAGCGAGGGTGTGATTCAGGGGATCCCACTATCCGGGCTTGCGGAGACGAAGAAAGCGATGATTGCCCCGAGCTGCCGCTGAAAGTCATCGTGGACGAGGACAGCGTCAATCAAGACGGTGTGCTCAGCGCGACTCGCGGCTCCAGGGTTGAGGAGCAGATGTGGGTGAATTATCATGCTGACCGTGGTAAGTTCACGTTCGATGTGGCGTTGGTGAACGACGTCGCCACCGGCTTCAATGCTGAACCGGAGACCGACTTCGTCGCGCCTGAAGAGAAAGGGCCGGCGCAAATCTGGGCGGTTGTTCGTGACAACCGCGGAGGTGCTCAATGGGCTCGTTTTCAAGTGTGTGTGGAGTAGCGGTGATGACGGCCGCGTGCGTTTCGCTCGTGGCCTGCTCCGACGACGGCACCCAGCCTAATGACCAAGGTTCAACGTCCGCTGGGACCGGTGGGCAGTCAGGTGTGGGGGGCGATACCCAATCGGGCGGGGGAACTGCCGGCGGCGGTGACGTTGGTGGCAGCAATGTTGGCGGAGACGGCTCTCCTGGTGGTGCGGCCAACGGCGGGACCGACGCAGGGGGACAGGCTGCCGGCGGTGACTCGACAGGTGGGGACGCCGGTGCCGCGGGCGATGGTGGAGCCGGTGATGGCGGCGCAGGAGACGGCGGAGCTGGTGACGGGGGAGCCGGTGATGGCGGCGCGGGCGGGGATGGCCCAGGCGCCGCCGCGATCTGCCCCGAGGGGCCATTTGAAGGCTCTCCCTTGCCGGGCGACAATCTGACGGCGACGTCAGTGTGTCCCGGATACTCCTTTTCGTTCACCGAAGGCCCCGTTTGGTTGGACTCCGAGCGGTTTGGCGCCGTGGCCCCGCAAGGATTGCTGCTGTTCAGTGACTTCCAGCAAAACGGCGCGGACTCGAACTTCATTGGGGACATCGTTCAGTATACGCCCGGCGGTGACTGTCAGATGTTCATTGCTGGCACTGGCAGCAACGGTTTGGCGACTTCCAACGACGGCCAGCTCCTCGGGGCGCGGCATCTCGATCAGACCATCACGGCTTGGGATCTGCAGACGAAGGCAGAGAGTGTGCTGGTCGCCGACTACATGGGGATGGCGTTCAGTTCGCCGAACGACCTGACCGTGCACTCGAACGGTTCGGTCTACTTCACGGATCCGGCTTGGCAGGTGGGCAATCGCCAAGAAGTCTTACCGCAAGGAGCCTACTATCGCGACCCAGCCGGAGCAGTTCAGAGGATCGAGGAGCTGCCTCGCGCCAACGGGATCACGCTGTCTCCCGACGAAACGTTGCTGTATGTGTCCACGCAGAACAGCGTTCGCGTCTATGACGTCGACGCAGCCGGTGTGCCCTCGAACGGTCGAAACTTCGTGGGCACAGGATCAGACGGAATGGCCGTGGACTGTGCGGGCAATCTGTACGTGACGAACGGCGGTGTGCAGGTGTTCGATCCCAGCGGAACGCAAGTCGGTACGATTCAACCCGGTGGTACCACTAACGTCGCGTTTGGTGGAGCTGAGCGACGCACGTTGTTCATCACCACGAACAATGCGCTCTTGTCCATCGAGCTAAACTTTCCTGGATACCCCTACTAATCCAGATATTCTCTATTGGTAGGGGTAGCCGCGAGGTAGCGTCCAGCTTCAGCCCTGGGCGCAGCTCGGCACGCCGTGACGTTTGCTAAATCCTCACGTGATTTGGGTTTGAGTTGTTAGGCTAAGCGGCAGGGGTTGCTCGCTGGCCAGGTCGCGAAGGTCTCGTGTGAAAACGCGTTCAGCCGCGCTCTGCAGATTCAGAGGGCGGCTGAAGCACGACCTTGTTGCCGTAGGCTGGGGGAGGCGCTACCAGATTTCGCTGATCGGGAGAGCGCTCTTCTGGAGAGGTCTTCTTCCGGGGAGTCATCTGGCTGCGTGCCTGCGGCGTGACCGACTTGGCTGGTTTCGGAGCAACCTGGCTGCCGCAGGCACCGAGCGCGAAGCTCAGCGCGATGACTGCGGTTAGAGACCAAAGTTGCTGCATAATGATTAATTTAATTAGATATTTTCGTCGCGCCAGCCTGGGCGCGCAAAAAGCCGGTCGTCGTGCGCTCGCACTGGAAGGGGGAGGTGACGGTCAGCGCGCGAGATGGGGAGCCAGCCCATGTGCGCCGTAGTGCGCTTGCGGCCGAGTTTGGCAGTTGCCGGGTAGGCGGAGTAACATGCGCCGTCGTGGACAGTGTCACGCGGGTGTTTTGGGGACTGGTGATCGCGCTGTTCGGCGCTTCCGCGTACTTCGGATTCAACGCGCAAGCCCAACGTCGAGCGATCGCGTCGGCCGACACGAGTCTGTCGAGCGGGGACGTGGTGAGTTTCGAGAAGATCGTCGACGGTGACACAGTGATCGTGAAGAACGCCGAAGGCGAGTCCGCGAGCGTGCGCTTGGTGGGGATAAAGTCATTCCCACTGTCGCGCGAAGCGCCCGAAGTGTTCGCCGCTGCGCGCGCTGCGACGCAACAACTCACCGAGCTGCTTGCGGAGAACCCGGCGCGGATTGAACTCCACTCGACGCCAAAAGACTCACACGGGCGATTCCTGGCGTACCTGTACGTAGAAGATCAAGATGTGGGGCTCGAGCTAGTCAAGAGCGGCGCCGTGCTGGTGTACACGCTCTATCCGTTTGACAAGATGGCGGACTATCTGAGCTACCAGGAAAAAGCTCGCAGCAAGAAGCGAGGCCTGTGGCGCAGCCAAGAGTTGGCGCGTCGGGCAGACGCGTTGCTTCTCAATTGGCGCATGCAGCAATGAGGGGACGAGCGTGCTGATACACTGGTTTCGATTCTTTTCTTTGCGTGTTCTCAAACGGCCGACGCCGTCGCTCCGTGTGAGCATTTTGGTAGTCGCGGTCGTCTTGTACGGAGCGACAGGCTTCTTGTACTTCGAAATGCCAGACAACCCCAGCCTGGGTTGGGGGACGGCGTTTTGGTATGCCGTGGTGACCATCACGACAGTCGGCTATGGCGACTACGCGCCAGCCACCTTGGGCGGACGCTACCTGGTGGCAGTGCCGCTGATGTTCTTCGGGATCGGCCTTTTGGGGTACGTCCTTTCGTTATCCGCAAGCGCTTTGGTGGAAGCCAAAGCCAAGGAGCTTTCTGGTATGAGTCGGATCAAGTCCAAGGGTCATTTGGTGATTTTCAACTGCCCGGGCCTCGGTAAAGTCCTCAGGGTGATCGAAGAGCTGCGTGGGGACGCCGAATTCGCCAAGTCCCAAACGGAGATCGTTCTGGTTGACGAGAAGTTGGAGGAGCTGCCCCCGGAGTTGGCAGAGTTGCATGTCCGCTATATTCGAGGAAACCCGACGCGTGACGAGACACTGACGCGAGCTAACGTGGACCAAGCCGCTCAAGCGATTGTGCTGAGCGAGAACCCCGGTGACGCCCACTCCGACGCGCTGTCCCTAGCCATCACGTTGGCCATCGAAGCACGCAACCCTGACGTGACGACGGTGGTCGAGTGCGTCGATCACGAGACAGAGGAGCTACTTCGAAAGGCGGGCAGCGACCGAATCGTGTGCACCTCACGCTTTGATGCGCATTTTCTGAGCCAAGAGATGCTCAATCCTGGGGTCCAGGAGGTGATTGCGCAGCTCACCTCCAATCTGGACGGACAACAGGTCTACCTGACGCAGGTCTCCGAAGGGCTGCTGTCCGGCTCATCGATTAAGTATGCGGAGGCCGTGGGCAAATGTAAGCAGGCAGGGCACGTGCTCTTGGGTCTGCGCAACGGGGCGTCCCTCACGCTGAACCCGGACGAGAACGTGATGGTTCACGCCGGAGCCCAACTGATTACCATCGGTCCGTCTCGGCTTCAGCTCTGACCTATTGGGCGGCGCGCGCCCGACTCTCGTGCACGCGCTCCAATTGCGCTGCGCTCGCTCTTCGCCGGCGCGCCGAGCGCCGGCTCTCGCCTTGGCCTGGCGGGGTGGCCGCGGTCTAACTTCAGTAACTTCCCAAATGAGCAATCTGTAAGCGTTTTTCGGTGAACTGTAGCGACCAAACGCTCGGCCGCAGGTTCGGGCCTGGTGCTCTCCGACAGCTCTGCTGAGATTGCGCAAACACACCAAATAGACGACGCTAGAACTCTCTTGAGGACCACGAAATACATCGTGCTCCCGACCGACGCGAATGCCCCAGCCGAAAAGTAAGCCCCCACTTCGTCCGGGAACGGTCGTTAATGACCGCTACGAAACCAAGGAAAGCCTCGGCAAGGGCGGTATGGGTGAGGTGTTTGCGGCGTATGACCGCAGCACCCAGCAACCAGTCGCCATGAAGGTGGTGCGCGAGGAATCGCGCATGCCTGGCGACGACGAAGCGCTTCGCCAAGAGCTACTGCTGGCGCGCTCCGTCAGCCATCCAAACGTGTGCCGCGTTCACGACTTGGCTCCCAGCCCTTGGGGGCCGATCCTGGTGATGGAACACATCGCAGGGCAGACCTTGCACACCCACATTCGGCGCAAGAAATCGAGCGGTGGGTACACTTCGGATGAGTTTCGCAAGATAGCGGGAGAAACGTCGGCAGGCTTGGCGGCGATTCATGCGCAGGGGCTGGTGCACGGCGACCTGAAGCCGGGCAACGTGATGGTCACACCTGAGCGCGCAGTGATCCTAGACTTTGGTTTTGCCCAAGAGCGCGCTCGCTTGAGTGCCCGGCGTCCCGGAGCACCCCCAGATGGCGGGACGCCGAACTACATGGCGCCGGAGCGGTTGCGTTCGGGGGGCGCCAGTATGGATGATGACATCTACGCTCTGGGCCTGACATTGCTTGAGATGTGGACCTGTCGCGTGCCTGAGCCTGGCTACCGGCCCCGCGCCAAGCCGATGCGCGCTCAGATCATGTTCGACGTGCCTGCAGGCTTGTCGATTGATGAGGTCAAGCAAGTCTACCGTTCCATGAGCGACGACCCGAAGCTGCGCCCTCGAGCTCGCCGCTTCCGGTTCTTCAACCCCATGGCGCTCACCACGAGCCAAGCGCAGATCCCACGCGAACGCATTTCGCCCGGCCCGCCTTTGGGACGCTCGGTGGCGCAGACGTTCACACCCGGAGCGCAATCGCTTTTGGTCACTTTTGCGAGCAATGCGTCGGAGATGGCGGGCAAACTGTTCCCACTCGACAAGCCAGAAATGACGTTGGGACGGCGCAGCGACCAAGATATCTGCATCCCTGAACCCACCGTGTCGGGCAAGCATGCGCTGCTGCGATGGCAGTCCGGGTCTTGGTTGATTGAAGACCTTGGGTCGACCAACGGCACCTATGCCGATCATAGCTATGACCGCAAGCAGAGCGTGACGCTCTTGCATGGCGGTGAAGTGCAGCTCGGCGAATGCCGAGTGAAGTTGGTGAGTTTCGACAAGAACTCGCCGCAGCATGCCCGGGCCAAAGACTACCTCTCGCAGCGCAGCGGCCTCACCGGCCTACTGCACCGGGAAGAGCTGGCGGACGCCACGCGAGAAGAGATTGGCTTTGCCGAGTGGGATGCGGTGCCCATTCATCTGGCGGTCTATGAGATTAAGAGTCCGAACCGCCTGGTAACGGATCGACCAACGATCCTCGAGATGCTTGCCATGCGGCGTGCAGCCCAGCGGGTCATAGAATTGACTGAGGTGCTGCTGCTCAGCATCATTCCGGTGACTGCGGGACAAGTAGGCCCGCTGAGCTTCGGCGTGGTGATGACTGGGCCGAGTACGGAAGAAGTGCGTCACGTTGTCGAGCAAGTGGTCTCGCAGGTGCAGGGGTCGATGCCTGAATCGCTAACTTTGGCGGCCAGGATCTCACAAGGCCAACCTGGTATGCCTGCTGAATCACTGATCGACGCCTGATGGCTTCATCGCGCCCGTCTTTTCCGGCTCCGAGTGAGCCCAACCTTCGGCGTCTCGGCGTCGGTGGCGGGGCAGGTGGAGACAGGCCAATCCGAGCGCAGCTGGTGGTTGCGGCTGTGGCCGTCTTCATGGTGGTGGCAGTGCCGCTGTACCTGTTCAAGAGCCCTAGCGGGGACGCTGATGACGCTGAAGACGGCAAGACCGCCAAAGAAGCGAAGCGCAGCTTGATTCGTACCGAGGTTGACGCTTCCGCGCCTAAGTCCAAAGTCGAGCTCGGTCCTGTGCAGCGGGTGAAATGCAGCGCGTCGCCGGCTAAGCAAGGCAATGAGGGCAATCTATGTGACGCGCTCCCGCAGCTTGAAAAAGACTTCAGCAATGCCATCTTGAAAAACGTCGACTGTGCTCCCAAGACCGGCAAGGAAGGCAGCATCAACTTCGTGTTGACCGTCGACTTCACGCGCAAGCGGATCAACGTTTTTCCGGGCGCCAGCGGGCAGTGGAAGGGACCCCAGGCCAAGGCCGCCGCGAAGTGTGTCAAGGGGGCGTTTGGAGAGCCGAACTGGGACAGCATCCCGCACCGCTATCGCTACTACATGCTGGCCATTCTGGCGAGCTACCCTGCGCCAGATCCGCTCGAAGCATTCCCCGAGTTCGAGTGAGCCGGCAGCTTGAGCTGTGCCTCCAGTTCGAGTCCCTCCATGGCGTCCTGCAGTACTTGCCGACGTTTGTCAGGTGGTGTCTGGCGTCGGAGTTCGGCCAGATGCTTGAAGAAGCGTATCACCGAGTCGTTCGTAAATAGCTTCCGCAACTCCAGCTGAAGCCGCCTGGCCAAAGCCGGAGCTTGCCCATCGGTAGAAATGGCAAAGGTGACGGGGTCGGCGTGCACAAGCGCCATGTGGCTGAAGTTTCCGTACGTCGGTTGGTCAATGGGGCAATACAGCGTCTGGTTGTCGCTGCAATAGTTGTCGATGCGTTTCGCCAGTGCCTCATTTCGATCGGCCAAGATGACCAGCCACGCCTCGCTCAACATGGGTTCGTCAAAATCGTCAGGCAGGATATGGATTACATTCGCGCCTAGGTCGCTCAGACGCTGGCAGCGCAAGTCAGCTTCCTCGGACTTGCCAATGACGACACATTTCCGATCGCTGAGCTCGAGAGCAATGGGTAGCTTCATGGTTAACCTTGCGTCTGGGACGGCTGTGGAGGTTGCTGTTGTGGAACCTGGGGTTTGGTCTTGAACTTGATGGCGCGCTCCGCGTCGCCGATGCGTTGCATGAAGAGGCCCGTAAAGGTGCTGAAAAGGGCGCTTCCGGGGGCCGCCGTCGTGGTGCGGGAGGGGCGCGTGACCCAGCGTTTGAGCTTGCTGAGGAGCTCCTCACTAATGGGGTTGATGCGCATGGTGGCGTCCAAGTAGATGGCCCGCCCGGTAGCGAGTTGTCCGCTGTCTGCGATGAGCAACGAACGAGCTTCGGCGCAGCGTCGAAGTACGCCGTTAAGCGTCGGGGTCCAGTGACGAATAGTGGCGGCCGCGTTGGGGCGAGTGATTTCTACCCGATACATCTCTTCCCACACGTGCCAAGTGATGGTGCAGCTCTGATACGTGGTTGAGACGGCGGTGTCCGAGTCGACGGTGCGTACCAGCGCGGTCAGGAGTATCTTCGTCGGTAGTCCTCGTCGGAGCTTACGCCGAATCTCACTGTCAATCAGGTGTCGGTAGTTCATGCTCGCGAAGAGCGCACGGCCCTGCGATTCCCAGGTGAAGTTGGCGTCGAGCAGTAGCGGGTCGGCTGGGGGAGCGCTTTGAGCCAATGCGGGGCGCGATTGCAGACCACAGATGAGGCCAAATGCCAGAACAGCGAAGGCCACGCAGCAGCGTCGACAGAACGCGCCGACCAGCGGACTCGGAACGCCCTTCATTTATCCCCGCGGAAGGGGATGAACCCCAACACATTGGCGAAAGAGAAGTTGAATCCGCCAAGGCTGGTGTCCATCTGAAAACCGACGTTGGCGGTCATGTCCAAGGGAAAACGTGCGAAGCCGTCGACGTCAGTGGGCGGATTTCGAAACTCGCGCGCCGTGGCAAGGGTGACGAGCCCCCAGCTCGCGAACAGATCGATGCCGTAAATGGATCGATGTCCCCGATAGAGTGCTACTCGATACTCCGTGTTGAGTTTGGCGGCATAGTCGCCGTAGCGGACCTCCACGATGCTGGTATCGAAGAAGTTGGGAGCAGGACGGTCGTCGAACGCCAAGCCCAGCACCCGACCAGGGCGAAAGTCCGTGAGATCCCCGATGTAGTACTGTTCGAAGAACGGAGCGTAGCCCGAGATCAGTCCGGCGAAGGCCTCCAACTTGAGCACTTGGCGCTCTGCCAAAGGCCACCAGTGGGCAGCGGACACGTCGATGCGCTGGAAGCGATAACTGCTTCCAAACGGTTGTAGCGCGGCTTCCGCATGCACGGTCGCAAGGAAGCCATGATTCGTGAGCAGCGGTTGATCGCGAGTGTCAGTCTGGAATGTCGCTTGTAGTGTCGCTAGTCGGCTGCGACCTGGGAAGATGTGGAAATCAATGGGTTCACGCACGCCCCCGTATTCATGAGATGCGGCCCGCGGGGGTTCGGCGTGGATGGCTTCCAAGCCGTAGTTCAGCCAGACTTGGGTTGAAACGGACAGATCGCGACCGACGCCCACCGTGCTACCCAGCCGCTGGAAGCTCACGACTGCTTGACGGGGGACCTCGGAAATCTGGCGAGGGTCTTCCCAACGCACGTTGGAGTTGCCAAAGTAGCCGAGTGCGTCGTTGAAGAGCAGTTCGCCACTCAACATCCACGGGCTGTCGACGAACGCCGGATCCACGAAGCGCGCAGACAGCGCGAGTTGATCTTTGGAAAAAGCCGCGGCGCCGCCCAGGGTGATGCCGCTACCCAGTAGGTTCGTCTCAGCAACGTCGAGTCCAGCAAAGGCGCTCAGCAGTCGTTGCTGACCTCGTGTGTCGGCGCTGGCGGAAAGGCCCATCCACAGATCGTTGATCACGATAGTGTTGCGCTCGGTTACGCTCACGACGAGCACGACGTGTCCGCGCTTGGATCCCTTCTCCAGCGACAGTGTCACGTCGCGAAAAAAACCGGTGCCCAGCAGGCGATAGCGGGTCAACTGCAGACGCGCGTCGTCCACGTCCAAGGTGTCCCCCTCCGCGAAGGGGACGAAGCGCAAGATGACGCGATCGCTGGTCCTGTCGTTGCCTCGAACACGAACAGAATCGAGCGTGTAGCGAACGGCGCTCGGAGGTTCGGACTGGTTGGGCGCTTGTTCAGGACTCTTTTGATCGATACCCGTTTGTTCAATGCCCGACGTGGTCGGGTTGGGCAGATGGCTCGAGTCAGTTGGATGAGTGCCGATCGGACTCGGATCAGCGGCCGCACTGGGCTCAGCCACCGCGCTGGGCGTGCGGAGCAGCGCGGCCAGCAGCAAGAGCGCCGCGAAAAGATTGTCACGGGCAGTGGAACTCGCCCTGGTTTGCAACGCTCGCCGACGAGTATCGTGAAGCCACACGGGAAAACCTTAGTTAGACGGGGCAGCTGGCACAATTGCTCTTGTCCCATGCGCCCGAGTTCTGCATGCTCGCGGCCGTGGAAAGCCGGATCGTCTTCGTTTTCAGCATGTTGGCGCTAGCTGCCTCGGCAGCCGGATGCAGCAAAAAAGAGGAACCCAAGGCCCAGTCAGCGGCGCCTGCCAGCGCGAGCGCAGATGCGCCTGCCGTGGCGACGGCGCCGGCGGCGCCCAAGCCTCCCGCGGCTCCTGCCATGATGGGAGCCAAGCTCGGCATCGAGTGGACGGACCCCGCGGACTGGAAGCGGGTCGAGCCCAAGAGCGCCATGCGGAAAGCTCAATTCGAGATCCCGGCCGCAGCCGGGGATAAAGAACCCGCGGAGCTCACCGTCTTCTATTTCGGTCCCGGGCAAGGGGGAGACGTGGACGCCAACATCAACCGTTGGATCGGGCAATTCCAAGATCTACCGAAAGAAGCGGCGCAGCGCAGCGAGCGTGCCGTCAACGATTTGACTCAGCACATCGTTGAGGTGGAGTCTGGGACCTTCGCGGGAACCTCCATGGGGCCCCATGCTCCGAAGACGGACGCTAAGCCGGAGCAAGGACTGCTGGGTGCGGTGATTGAAGCGCCTACCGGCAAGTACTTCTTCAAGATGAGCGGCCCGAGCAAGACTGTGAAAGCGGCTCGCAAATCGTTTTTCAGCTTGCTGGATAGCGTCAAGGCCAAGTCCGGCTGAGTTCCCACCAAATCGGGTAAGCTACACTTTGCAAGACACCCCAACCAGAGAGGGGCCGTCCGCGGCGGCGGCGATTCGCGTGTGCCCGAGCTTCCCGACATCGCTGTCTACATCGAACGCCTGGATGCGATGCTTGGCGGCCACTTGCTGCAGAGGCTGCGGCTCGCGAGTCCGTTTTTAGTTCGCACGTTCGAGCCACCTATCACTCAGATTGAGGGCAAGCGCGTGGTCGGTTTTCACCGCCTGGGCAAGCGCATCGTGTTCGAGTTTGAAAATGACCTCTTCCTGGTCCTACATTTGATGATTTCCGGCAGGCTGCGCCTGCATCCACCGGGCGCCAAGCTGCAGAAGAAAGTGGGGTTGGCGGCGTTCGACTTCGAGCACGCGAGCCTAGTGCTGACCGAAGCCAGCACTCAGAAACGTGCCAGCCTGCATCTGGTTTCGGGAGACGCCGCTTTGCGGCCATTCGACCGTGGTGGACTGGAGCCGCTGCAAGCGACACTCACTCAGTTCAAACAGCGCATGCGCCTGGAGAATCGCACGCTCAAACGGGCGCTGACGGACCCGAGACTGATGAGCGGCATCGGCAATGCCTACTCGGATGAGATTCTGCATGCCGCCGGGCTTTCACCGGTCAAGCGCACCGGCAGTCTCACTGACGATGAGCTCAAGCGGTTGCGTGATGCGATGACCAAGACCCTCAAGTTGTGGACCAAGCGCTTGCGCACAGAGGTTGGAGACGGATTCCCGGATAAGGTGACAGCCTTTCACGAGCAGATGGCGGTGCATGGCCGCTACGGGCAGCCTTGTCCTAGGTGCGGCACCAAGGTCCAGCGTATCCGCTATGCCTCCAACGAGGTAAACTATTGCCCGGAGTGTCAAACCCAGGGAAAACTACTGGCGGATCGAGGGTTATCGCGCCTGTTGAAAGCGGATTGGCCCAAGACGCTAGAGGAGCTGGAGGAGCTGGTCTCGACTGAGAAAGCGGCCACGGCTCAGGGGCGGCAAGCCGAGGATAGTGCAACGTCAGGCCGGCGCAGCCGGCGCAAAGGGAAGAATGTCTGAAAGTGTCATCAGAGTTCTACTCGTGGCTCTGGGGGGCGCCATCGGGTCGCTGGGACGCTACTTCTTATCCGGGTTCGTCGGACGGACCTTGGCCAGCGCCTTTCCTTGGGGCACGATCAGCGTCAACCTGCTTGGCTCGCTATTATTCGGCCTGATTTGGGCCATGCTCGGTCGAGACGTGTCCAATCTTTGGAAGGTCTTCTTGCTGGGTGGGTGCCTGGGTGCCTTCACCACGTTTTCTACATTCATGTTCGAGACGGTGCAGCTTTGGGAGAAAGGTCGTCCGCTAGCCGCGCTGTCCAACGTTCTGTTGCAGAATGTAGCGGGAGTAATTTGTGTTTTTGTGGGTTTGGCTTTGGGCGATTACCTGCACGCCGTTTGGAGTAGAGGTGCGTGACTGCTTTCGTTGAACAGATCCGAGTGCAATTCAATGAGACGGATGCGATGGGCGTCGTTCACCACGCGAACTACGTCAACTACGTCGAGCGCGCTCGGGTTGAATTCCTCCGAGCGCGAGGCTTGAGCTATCGAGAGATAACCGAGCGAGGTTTTCATCTGGCGGTGGTCGAAATCCAGTTCAAGTACAGGAGCCCGGCGCACTTCGATGATCTGTTGGACGTTGAGGTCAGCCTTTCGCATCTAGGGCGCGCCAGCGCGGACTTTGCGTTTGTCATCCGCCGCGCTCAGCAGCTGATCTGTGAGGGAGTGACGAAATTGGCGTGTGTTACCAAGGACGCTAAGCTACGTCCGATACCCGAAGACGCCCGTCAATTGTTGTCCAGCTAGACCCATGCCGATCCCGGATGTTGTCGTACTGCGCATCTACTGCGCTCAAGCGTTTGCCAATGAGTTATCTGAGCTGCTGCTGGAGTCCGGTGCAGCTGGAGTGGAGCACGCTGCTGAATCGGATGGGCCCGCAGCCAGTGGTCAGCCAGAGAATCGGTTCGCTCATCCGACGTTGGTTGTGCACGCCGAGGCACCAGCGCTGGAGGCCCTCGAAGAGTGCGCCAGGACCTGGTTGCGAGCAGCGGACGATCAGGGCGAGTGGAGGATCGTCCGGCATCGCTTGAGCAGCGATTGGGCGTTGAAATGGACGTATGATCTTGAGCCCGTTCAGCTGACGCCCGCGCTGCAGCTGGTACCGGTCAGCCCAGGAACGGCTCCCCAGGCAGAGCCGGGGCAGCTGTTTGTCGAAACCGGAATTGCCTTCGGCTACGGTGAACACCCGACCACTCGCTTGATGGCTACCTGGCTATCCACGCGTTGTCAGGGAAAGCGCGTATTGGACTTTGGTACGGGCACCGGGGTGCTCGCCATGGCTTCGGTGTGCCATGGCGCCGAAGCGGCGGTCGGACTCGACATTGACGAGGGCGCGATCTCAGTCGCTCGCCGCAGTGCGAGTTTGAACGAGCTTGGGGACCGATGTAGGTTCCTCACTGCTCCCCTTGAATCGCTGGAGGGTGACTTTGGAGTCGTGGTCGCTAACGTTGACGTTCGAACGTTGTGTGAGCATGCCGAGCCCCTGTGTCGCACATTGCGGACAGGGGGCGAGCTCGCGCTTTCCGGTTTTCTTAAGGGTGATAACGCGCAGATCGTTGGTCATTTTGCGCGCCATGGGGTCAATCTGACCGAATCAGCGTCTGAGGACGATTGGATGCTGCTGTCTACGCAGACCCACTGAACCGATACACCCCGGGTGTAACTCAAGTGAGTTATCCACAGCTTTTGCAGAGATTTTGTTAAGTCCTCGCTAGCCTAGCCGTAGAACTGGACAACGGAGGGTTTTGCCGCTGTTTTGGCCAATCCGTTGAGGGGTAGTGGGTCCAAGGATGAGCGTGAGGTGCCGCGGAATATTCAGGCGCGGCACAGGTTATCAACAACACGAGTGTTCAGTTGGCCTGGTGATTGCTTAACCAACTACCGAGTGTCCCGACCCCTCCCCACCGATGAGCGACCGATGAAATCACAGATACACACAACACGGCCAACCCCGCCTGCCAGCAATCAGACCGCTGCCGACTCGGGGATGCGTCCTGCGGCCGTGGAGTGGGTGCTGGTACTTGATGATGACGTTCTGGCTGGACGTGCGCTCGCCCGCATCGTGCGAACCGTGACGGGTTTGGAAGTGCAGATTGCCCGCTCGATCGAACAAGCAGAATCGCTGATGCGTCGCCTACCGGCTCCAAGTGCCGTCGTGACCGACTTCGAGTTGATCTCGGAAGATGGAGCAATGGCCGTTGAGGGGTTACGGCAGTTCGGCTGCCAAGCTCCGGCGGTGGTGGTCACTGGTAGTCCCGAGCGGGCGATGGTTACATTGGCCGACTCGAGCCTGAGCGAAGTCGTGCCAGTCATTGCCAAATCAGAGGCTCACGAGCGCCTCCCCGAATGGTTGGACCAAGTTCAGCTGTGCTGGATGGTAGACACCAAGGTCCCCGCCTAAGTCGAACGCTTCCGTTAAGGGCGCGCTAGGGCAGAGCCACCAGATTGAGCTCGAGCTTCACCGGTTTGCCGTCGCGCATCACGGTTACCGTAACACGCTGACCAGCCTTGAAGCGGTCCAGCGTGTTGTAAAGGTCGTCGTAGTCGCCGATCTCGTATTCATTGATGCCCACGATCACGTCGCCCAGCACGATCCCCTCGGCGGTCTGACTGATACCTCGGAAACCAGCTTCCGCCGCGGGGGTATCGGGGATCACTCGTAGAATGATCATCCCTTTGAGTCGCAAGCGGCGTTCCAAGCGCTGCGAAGGATCGATCTGCACGCCCAGACCGACTTGCTCGGCTCGGCCGTTGGAGATGATCTGGGGGACGACGCGCTTGATGGCGCTCAGCGGCACGGCGAATCCAATTCCAGCAGAGGCGCCGCTGCGGCTGAAGATCATCGTGTTCATGCCGATCAGATGCCCCGCCGAGTCCAGGAGCGGACCTCCGGAGTTGCCTGGGTTGATGGCGGCGTCGGTCTGCACCATGTCGCGAATGGTGACACCGCCGATGCCCTGGACTTCGCGACCGAGGGCGGACACGACACCCGTCGTCATCGTCTGATCGAGTCCAAAAGGGTTGCCGATGGCGATGGTCTTCTGGCCCACCTCCAGCTTGCCGGCCTTGGCTCGTACGCGAATCGGGGTCAGATCCGCGGGCGGATCTTCCAGCTGCAGGACGGCGATGTCCTTGCGCGGTTCAACGCCACGCACCGTCGCTTTGAATACCCGGTGGTCGTGCAAGGTGACGCTCAGCGCTTGGGCGCCCTTGATCACGTGGAAGTTGGTGACGACGTGCCCCTGCGCATCCCAGATGAAACCGGTGCCGGAGCCTGAGGGGCGTTCCGTCGCGGGGCCGAAAAGTCCACCGACGACCCGCTTCTGGGTAACGAACACCGTGGAGGGGGCGGCTACTCTGAAGACCTCAATCGAGTTCGTCTCGTCCTGGGTGCGATAGTCCGGCGACAGCGGGGAGATCGTTGGGGCCGGAGCGGGCGCGGCGCTGGTCGCCCCCGGGATCGACGCATTCGTGACCGGTGGCTGCGCTGAAGTGGCTGGGGCCGCGGCGCCCGTCGAGGTGGACGCCGGCGAGGGCGATCCCTTGAGCGTGCCGCAGCCGGCAGTCACCAGGCATACCAAAAACAGTGACAAGGCGGGGCCAAGCAGAAGCGGCAAGGTGCGTACGGACATGGGCGGACTTTAGCCATCTTGGCGCCCGAGAGAATGCCTTTTTTGTGCCTCGTTCGCAGTCCGGTTGAGGCGCCTCACGGCGGTTGCTGCAGCCACGCCAGCCGCCGGAGTTGTTGTGCATTTACGCGTTGTGAAATACAGTCAGCGATGATGGCTGACGACTCCGGCGCAAGAAGTTACATGGTGTTGACTGCAGTGGGTCCCGACCGTCCCGGTCTGGTGGAGCGAATCTCAGCGCTGATTCACGGAGCTGGTGCCAATCTCGAAGATAGCCGCATGGCCATTCTGGGGGGCGAGTTCGCCCTGATTCTTTTGCTCAGTGGCGCGGCTGATGCTGTCCAGCAGGTGCAAGCTCGGGGGGAAGCCCTGGCGGGGGAACTCGAGTTGACGATTTCGCTCAGACGCACCAATCAGCGCACCGCAACGTCCGACTTTTTGCCCTATCAGCTGAAAGTCAGCGGCGTGGATCGGCCGGGGATTGTGGCGCGGGTGTCCGCGCTACTCGCGGAGCGCAAGATCAATGTCGCAGCTCTCGACTCACGCATTGAGTACGCTCCGCTGAGCGGCACGCCGATGTTTCATCTGCAGGCGCAGCTCCAAGTGCCGTCGGAGCTGGCGCTCTCGGCATTGCGCAGTGCGATTGGTGAGCTCTGCGATCATGAGAATTTGGACTTCATCCTCGAAGCCCGCTGACCTGATTCGCCAGGCAAGCTCCTCAGGTTAGACGAGCGCCAGCGCATGACACATGATTGGCAGGGAATCGTTCTCATCCTCGTCGTGGCGATCGGCTCTGCGGCATTGCTGAGTTTGGCTGTTGGTTTCTATGAGAGTCGACAAGCAGCAAAAACTGCGTTCGTACCCCTGCTGCTTTTGTGTCTGACCGTCGGCATTCTGCAGATCGTCGCCGCCCGGCATATCCCGTGGGTGGTGGGGGCAGCCTGCTTGCTGGCTGTCGGGTGGGGGCTGCGGCGACGCAAAAGCAAATGACAATTCAAAACAAAATGGGGTAAGCGAGGCGCGCCATGGCGAAATCGACTCAAATCCCCAATGTTCTCGCAGAGCGCTACGCGGCGCCGGATCTGGCGGAAATCTGGTCTCCAGAACACAAGGTGATGCTTGAACGACGCTTGTGGCTGGCAGTGCTAAAAGCTCAAGCCGCCCTCGGGATCGAGGTGCCCGCTGGCGTGATCGACGCGTACTCGAAGGTGATCGAAAATGTTGACCTCGAGTCGATTCGTCGGCGCGAGGCGGTGACGCGCCACGACGTCAAAGCGCGGATTGAGGAGTTCTGTGCCCTTGCAGGGCACGA
The DNA here is from genome assembly GCA_050304975.1 of Polyangiaceae bacterium. Lineage (GTDB taxonomy): Bacteria > Myxococcota_A > Polyangia > Polyangiales > Polyangiaceae > SZUA-265. Next base: position 22,337 of record JBNLEN010000033.1, on the reverse strand, counting down.
GCACATCCACAAGGGCATGACTTCTCGCGATCTGACGGAGAACGTCGAGCAGATGCAGGTTCGCTCGTCGTTGCTCAAGGTCCGCGACCGAGTGGTCCGTACACTATCCGAACTGGCTCGGCTGGCGGCGCAATATGAAAGCCTGGTGATGACGGGCCGGAGCCATAACGTTCCGGCGCAGGCCACCACGCTTGGCAAACGCTTTGCCAATGCTGGTGAGGAGCTGCTGTGTGCGTACCATCGATTGGAAGATTTGCTCACGCGCTACCCGCTGCGCGGCATCAAGGGGCCAGTCGGGACCCAGCAGGATCAGCTCGACTTGTTCAACGGTGATGTGGCGAAGCTGGAGCAGCTGGAGAGTAAGGTCCGGCAGCACTTGGGCTTTGAAAGCGGCCTAGGCGCGGTTGGGCAGGTATATCCGCGTTCGCTCGACCTCGACGTCATCTCGTGTTTGGTTCAGATCGCGTCGGGCCCAGCCAACCTGGCCAAGACCATCCGCTTGATGGCTGGCCAAGAGCTGGCAACCGAGGGCTTCAAGCCCGGGCAGGTGGGGTCATCTGCCATGCCCCACAAGATGAATTCGCGTTCTTGCGAGCGGGTGAACGGTTTTGTCGCGATCCTCAGCGGCCACTTGACGATGGCGACCGCCCTTGTCGGTGACCAATGGAATGAGGGGGACGTCAGCTGCTCCGTGGTGCGCCGAGTCGCGTTGCCCGACGCGTTTTTTGCAACCGATGGTCTGTTCCAGACCTTTTTGGCGGTTCTTCAGGAGTTTGGGGCTTACCCCAGCGTGGTCGAAAAGGAGCTGAACCGCTACTTGCCCTTCCTGGCGACGACCAAGGTGTTGATGGCGGCGGTACGTGCGGGGGTTGGCCGAGAAAAGGCTCACGAAGCCATCAAACGACACGCAGTACAGGTCGCTCTCGAAATGCGTGAGCGTGGACTAGCGGAAAATGACCTGCTGGCACGCATGGGTGCAGATCCAGCGCTACCGCTCGACGAGTCTCAGCTGAAGACCATTACCGAGCGGCCCATCGAGTTTGTTGGTACCGCCCCAGCTCAGGTGCGCGCCTTCGTTCAGACGGTCGAGCAGATCTGTCAGCGCTATCCTGACGCGGCGACGTATCAGTCCGAGGCCATTCTCTGAGCGGAGAGCCTCAGCGGCACGTCAGCGTGCTCGCCCAAAGTTCGTGATTCTCACCGTTGCGGACCATATACACGCTGAGCGCGCCCGAGCCGGTACCTATGACGACCCCGCTGTGCGCGTCTTTGGCGGTAGGCGAAACGCTGATTTCTGGCGAGGCGGGGACCAATTGGGGGGAGTACACCTGGGCCACCACGTTCTGCCTACCCGGCGCGCCTCGGGTCCACTGCAAGAGCACGTGATCTCGCGCCAATCCGATAGCGGTCGGGGAGGCCGCGCCGTCTTCGGATTCAAGCACAGACTTTGCGCTGGCGGGCATCGCCGGCGCGCGAGAGACGCCAACGAACAGCCCATTGGGGTGATGCTTTGGGCCCGAATCGAAGGCGACGAGCAACCGTTGCCCGTCCGTGGTGACGGCTGGCACGCCAACGCGGCTGGCAGAGTTGTCCACGGCGTGCAGATCGCCCTTTGCTTTGCCGTTCGGCGTGATCACCCCCATCGAGATGTTGCCTCGACCGCCTCCTGAACGAAACGCGACGACGAAGGTGCCATCGTTCATGCGCACCACACTGGGGATGGAGATGTGATCGAAATCCGTCGACCAAAGGACTTCATCGACGCTACCAGTTCGAGACGCGAAGCCGTCCTGTGTCATTCCGACGGGGAACGGAGGGCTGGCTTCAAGCATCAGCTGGCTTTGCAAAGTCGATGCCGCGCGACTGACGGCGAACTCCACCTGCCCATTGACCTCCATTGGTACCACACTGGCGATGGGACTCGTCGCGTAGTCGGAGAAAGGCGCGCTAACTTCGAGATTTTCCGGGTTCAACGTCAGGCCCAGTGCATAGCGGCTGGTTTTCCCAAAGCCGACGGCGACCCCCGACGAGACGACTCGCATGAAGGGTCTGATTTTTGGCTGCGCCCACTCGCCCACGCGGGTTGGTCCCGCGCTCACCTTGCAATTCGGAGGTTCGATCGCTTGCTCGCTGGCGGTCACAGGCGCGAGCGACGCTGAGGCTGCTGCGCCCGCGGTATCATCCGCAGTACCCCGATAGCTGACGAACCAAACCGCAGCGGCTCCCCCAGCCGCTATCAGGCCCAACGTCGCTGCCCAGACCCCCAGCTTGTTTGCACGCTTCGGCGAAGGAGCGAGCGACTGAGAGTTGGGCTCTGCGAAGCCAGAAGCGCGCGCCGAGGGCACTGGCCTTGCGACGGGGGCTGAATCGATGCGGGGAGGCAAGCCAGCGTTCGCGTGCTGTTCGACGGCTTCCGCTTCGAGCTCCACCGCATCGGGCTCGAGCTCCACCGCATCGGGCTCGAGTTCGACGGCGTCGGGCTCGAGTTCCACCGCGTCGGGCTCGAGTTCCACCGCGTGTGGGGCGAGCTCTCCGAGATTGGCAGTGACCCGGTCTTGGCTGACACGCTCCGCCGCGAGGCGTGCCCGCTGGCGCGGGGCCGGCGGTTCAACCTGAGGGGAGCGTCTTGCTGGGCGTGGAGCTGGTGGAGGAGGCGAAGGGATCTGGGCTCGCGGAGCTGAGAGCTCTTCCGCCGCTGCGATCAGCTCCCGGGCTTGGTCTCCCCCCAGGGCGACCGTGAGCTCGTCCAGGTCGTCGTCCGCGATCGTGGGCAGGTGGTCCCGATGTCCTGACGAGGGAGGGATGGACGTCCCTACTCCCGTCAGACTGGATACCGACTCCAGCGCAGGGTTGATGCGGCCACTCTTGATATCCGCGGCGCGGCGTTCGAACTCTGAATAGCGGTCCAGCGGTGGAGGCTTTCGGGCGCCGTTTTCGGAGGTGTTGGGTTTCTGGGGGGCGTCCGCGTAGCCTGGAGGCAACGCCCAGGCCAGTTCCGCGACCTGCATGGCGGGCAGCCATTCGTGCCATCCCTGATGGCAAACCAGCGTATGTGGAGCCAGCTCTTCCGAGGAGAGTGCGAAGGTCAGCTCGTCTTCGCTCACGGCGTGCTCGATGCCGTCCTTGCCCACCCAGGACCATTCCCGGTTTTCCGTCACTCTTGCTCCTTGCGGTCCTGGGAGACCGTGTTCGAGGTCGTGGTCATCGACTTAGCTGCGCGGATCCTCGAGCTTCGCACACTAGCGGAATTGGTGGGATATGCCCAGGAGCTGCAGCACTTTGGGGCGGCGTCCCGCCCTGGGGCTCGGGGCCTGGGATTTCCGCCGAGGGCACTGCTGCGCCGCTTCCCCGGCCCTTCCTTGGGCGATCTCGGCGGGTTTATTGATGTCGCCCAGCGTGAGATCCTAGGAACCAAGCCGAAGAGGTTGCGCCGCGGCTGGGGATCCGCTTAGCTTTCAAAAGCCCGGGGCAAATCGCGCTGGGCGTGGTCGGTGCAAACACTGACCGTTGAAAAGGCGCTTCATGGGTTTCGCGGTAAAGTTTTGGGGAGTTCGAGGCAGCATTGCCTGTCCGTCGCCAAGACACGTCGGCTTCGGGGGAAACACCAGTTGTCTTGAGGTCATCGCCGGCGAGCACCGGATCGTGCTGGACGCCGGCACTGGCATTCGGTCCCTCGGACACGAGTTGCTCAAGGCCGAGGTGCATTCTGCACATCTGCTTTTGACCCACACGCACTGGGATCACATCAACGGGTTCCCCTTCTTTGGACCGGCCTTTCAACGCAAGCACCACTTCAAGATCATGGCCGGACACTTGATGGATGATGGTGGTGTGAGGGCGGTGTTTGCCGGCCAGATGGCACAGCCCACCTTCCCAGTTCCCTTGGAAGCCATGAGCGGTCAGCTTGAGTTCGAAGATTTTCGAGCCGGTGACGAGTTCAAAGTAGCTCCGGATGTGGTGGTTAAGACAGCGCCTCTCAACCACCCGAGTGGGGCGACCGCCTATCGCATCGAGTACGAGGGCAAAGCCATGTGCTACGTGACGGACACGGAGCACGTCATTGGTAAACCCGACGAGAACGTGTTGGGGATCATCCAAGGCGCGGACCTGGTGATCTACGACTCCACCTACACCGACGATGAGTTTCCTGAAAAGGTGGGGTGGGGGCACAGCACTTGGCAGGAAGGCGTCCGCCTTTGCCAAGCCGCAGACGTCAAACAGCTCGCAATATTTCATCATGATCCGGACCACGAGGATCCGTTCATGGAGAAAGTGGAGCGCGAGGCGCGCTCGATGTGGGATGGGGCATTCGTGTCCAGGGAAACCATGCTCGTTCCGCTCAAGTGAGCAGAGCGGCACGTTTTTTTCTGCGTTTCAGGCACAAAATTGGGCAACTCCTCGGCATCCGCTCGCGGCGGTGGACGAGCAGGAACAAATAGGCTAGCCCGCACCAGCAATTGACTCCCTCACAGGCAATATCCCGCCGTCGGACCTTTGCGATTATCTCGCACCCGGATGCCGGCAAAACGACACTGACTGAGAAACTGCTGCTGTTTGGTGGTGCGATCCAGATGGCGGGTATGGTCAAAGCACGCGGCGACGCGCGTCGAGCTCGCTCCGACTGGATGAAGGTAGAGCAAGAGCGTGGCATCAGTGTCAGCGCGTCGGCCATGACGTTCGACTACGATGACGTGACATTCAACCTGCTCGACACTCCCGGTCACGAGGACTTCAGCGAAGATACGTATCGCACACTGACCGCCGTCGACTCGGCGATCATGGTGTTGGATGCCGCCAAGGGCATCGAGGCGCAAACGCTCAAGCTGTTCGAAGTCTGTCGTTTGCGCGACGTGCCTGTCATCACGTTCGTCAACAAGCTGGACCGCGAAGCGCGCGACAATTTTGAACTGCTGGATGAGATCGAGCAGAAGCTGGCGCTGGACGTCACTCCCGCGAGTTGGCCAATCGGCTCCGGTCAGCGCTTTTTGGGGTGCTACGACTTGTTCAAAGAGCAGCTGATCCTGATGGACAAGACGAAGAAGGACTCGCTCACCCAAGGCATCAAGTGCCAGGGCCTGGACGATCCCAAGCTCGACGAGCTGTTGCCGGAAGAACAGCTGGCAGAGCTGCGCGAAGAGGTGGAGATGGCTCGGGGGCTGTGTCCGGAGTTCAAGCGGCAGTCCTATCTCGAAGGGCACATGACGCCGGTGTTCTTTGGTAGCGCGCTCAACAACTTCGGGGTGCGTGAGCTACTCCAAGGCATTCGCGAGTTGGCGCCCCCACCCCGCGGACGCCAAGCCAGGGAGCGTGAGGTCAAGCCGGACGACAAAGCCGTGACCGGCTTCGTGTTCAAGATCCAGGCGAACATGGATCCGAAACATCGCGATCGCATCGCGTTCTTGCGCTTGATCAGCGGACACTTTCTGCGCGGCGCCAAGCTCAAGCACGTAGGCTCTGGTAGTGCGTTGAAGGTTCACAATCCCGTGATGTTCCTGGCGCAGGACAGAGAGCTTGCCGAAGAAGCGTGGCCTGGAGATATCATCGGCATCCCGAACCACGGCAAACTGCGCGTCGGGGATACTCTGACAGAGGGTGAGGACCTGCACTTCACCGGGATCCCCACATTCGCACCCGAGCTGATCCAGTCCGTGCGGACCAAAGATCCCCTCAAAACGAAACACCTCGAGCGTGCGCTGGTTCAGCTGGCAGAGGAAGGGGCTGCCAGCTGTTTCAAAACGCGTATTGGCTCAACTTGGCTGGTCGGCGTCGTGGGGGCTCTGCAGTTTGATGTGCTGGCGGACCGCATCAGAACCGAGTACAACGTAGACGTGCGGTTTGAAAGCACGTCGCTTCAAACTGCCCGTTGGATCAAGACAGAAGATGAGCAAGCGCTAAAGCGCTTTGATCATGGCAACCGCGCATCCATGGCAGATGACCACGCGGGCAACACGGTATTTTTGGCGCGCAATGATTGGCACCTGGAACGGACAGCCAAAGACTTCCCCGAACTCGAGTTCCTCAAGACGCTCGAGCGCTGAGCTCCTCCGAGCTAGGCGAAGTTTGTAAGCCACAATCAAGCCCCGGCGAGCTGAAGAACACCACTTGACGTTTCTTCAGTGTCATGTCACCACGCATCACAACGCAACGCTTGTAGCCGTTGCAAACCCAGGGACGAAAACGAATGCAGCAGACGCAACTACCTCTCAGCTCCACCGTGATCATTCTCAAGAAGACACAAGGCAGCGTTTGGCGCGAACAGGGGCGCACTGGAGTTTGCCCGACGCCCGAGTGGTTGCTGTCCAGCTACGGCAGCGGTGAGTTTGAGCTGCGCCTAAAAGCGGGCAACCGCGTATTGTGCATGGTCGGCGTGAACACCGAGACCGCGATCCCACGCGCTGCGGAATAGCGGTAAGCGGCGGAATAGCGGTGAAGCATAGGCTGCTGCGGAGGTAACACACCTCTGACATCAGCTGTCCGCCGCGGTGTCCACCCCTGCAGGCGGCTTTTCCTAGCAGCGCCAGGATCGGTGGACGCGGAACAGCGACTCTGATTTTGGTGTGCAATGATGACGAGTGCGCGTACTGCCTAGTAACGAGGCGCGCTCGCGCGGCGTCGCGCTCAGGCGCTGCCGTAGCGCTGGCTGGCTGCGGCGCTGGCTCGCTGCCGTAGCGCTGGTCCGCTGACGTGGGATTACCAGCCGGGCTTTTCGTAGACCTTGTGAGTGAGCAAGAACTGCCCTTCGGAGAACTCGTCGGGCGACAGCTCGCGGATCCCGTCATCCGACATTTCGAGCACTCGGTCTGCCACCTGGGATACCATCTGGCGATCGTGCGTCACGAAGATACAAGTGCCTTCGTAGCGCGCTAGGGCTTCCGTCAACGAGCGGATTGCCTCCAGATCCAAGTGGTTCGTGGGCTCATCGAGCAGCAACACGTTGGGCTTGGTCAGCATCAGTTGGGCTAGAAGCAGCCGCACGGTTTCACCACCGGAAAGCACCTTGGTCGGCTTGAGCGGGTCATCTTTCTTGAATAGCAGCCGCCCAAACATCGCGCGCAGACCTTCTTCGTCTTCGTCTTCGTTGAAGCCCCAGAGCCAATCGCGCGCTGTCTGGTCCGACTTGACGATCTTTTCGCTGTGCTCTTGCGGCATGTAGCCGACCTGGGCTTCGTAGCCCCATTCGATCTCACCCGTGTCGGGCTCGAGTTCGCCGTTGAGCATGCGCAGCATGGTGGTCTTGCCGATACCGTTTCGGCCGACCAGAGCAATCTTGGATCCTCGCGCGACACTCAGATTGAAGTCTTTGCAGATGAGCTCATCATCGAAGCTCTTGCCCAGGTTGACGACGTTGAGCACGTTCTTGCCGCTGGGGCGCTTCTGCTCGAAGCGAATGAACGGGCGCTCGATGTTGGAGCGTTTTAGATCCGACATCGCCTTCTTCTCGCGCTGCAGTTGCTTCTCTCGAGACTTGACTTGGCTGGCGCGTGAACCCGCGCGAAAGCGCTGCACGAAGTCTTGGAGCTGAGCGACTTTCTTCTGTTTGGCGGCATTGGCGAGCTCCAATGAGGAGCGCGCTTCGGCCTTGGCAGAAACCATGTCGTCGTAGTTGCCGCCGTAAACGATGATGGTTTCGTAGTCGATGTCTGCGATCTTGGTGCACACCTCATTCAAGAAGTGGCGATCGTGGCTAATCACGACCAATGCACCCTCGTACGCCAAGAGGAAACTCTCGAGCCAGCGGATGGAGGCGATATCGAGGGTGTTCGTCGGCTCATCCAGGAGCAGGGTGTCGGGCGAGCCGAAGAGAGCCTGCGCGAGCAATACCCGCACGCGGTCACCACCTTGTAAGGTCTCGAGCTTGTCACGGTGCTGGCTCGCGGGCACACCCAAGCCGACGAGCAGGTCCGTGGCTTCGGACTCCGCTGTGTAGCCGTCTTCCTCTGCGATCACAATTTCGAGTTCGGCGAGCCGAATGCCTTCGTCATCGGAGAGATCGTCGCCCTTGGCGAGCAGGGTCTCTTTTTCCTGCATGGCTTCCCACAGCTTCAGGTTGCCCATCATCACCACGTCGATGATGGCGTCATCCTTGTAGATGCTGTGATCTTGCTTCAACACGCCGAGGCGGCCCTTCGCCGAGACATGGCCACTCATCGGCTCCAGCTCGTTGGAGATGATCTTCATGAACGTCGACTTGCCGCTGCCGTTGGGGCCAGTCAGGCCGTAGCGTTCGCCGTCGTTGAACGTCACGTTGACGTTTTCGAACAGCATCTTCGTTCCGAAGTTCATCGAAATGTCAGAGACAGTCAGCACAACACACTCCTTCGGGTGAGCAATTCGGGACCCCGTCGTTTTCGCCGCGGGCCGCGTTTCCAGAGAACAGGCACGCGGGCCGAAGCTGGGGCTCAGCGGCGCGCAACGTAGCAGACGAGATTCGGCTGGACAGCGAAATGTGTGCGGAGACCCTCGAATCTGTCGACTGTCTGCGAGGTCCGGTTCCAGTGACAGTCCAGACAATCGTCTGGTGGATATGGCGATTTTCGCGGTGCTGTGCCAAAAAGACCCCCACAAAGTGCGCAACTCCTGTGGAGGCCACGCCGATCCAGGTGGGCGCCCCAGTAGGCCTGGGTCAGAGACGCATGGGATCCACCGAAAACAGTCAGTATGTGCCCCCCAAGAGCGCGCCGGCGGAAACTCAGCACCGAACCCTGGATGACGCCAGAGTTCGGCTGAAACCGGGACTCGAGGATCTGCGGGACGAAAAAACCCGGGTGCCAACCAGGCGCCTGCAGCGCGAAAGCTCACAACGACGCTCCGTTATGCTCGTGGCTGGCGCGGCGTTGACGGTTGGGGCTCTGGTGGCTTGGGTTGTGTTTGAGAAGGTTCCGTTGGGAGAGCCCTTGGGGCAGTCTGAAACGGAGACAGGCACGGCTGTCGCGGCTCCCGGCGAGGCGAGCGGTGGTGCAGAGGCGGCGCCACAGTCCGAGCCCGCTCAGGCAGAGCAACGCGCCACTGAGCCATCGGGTTCGGCTGAGGGGGTGGAGGCCGCTCGAGAGCCGCAGGTGGATCCCGTCGATGAGGCGAGCCGTGTCGATGAGGCGAGCCGTGTCGATGAGGAGCGAGGCGAAACGGTCGAGCCAGAGGGATCTTCCGTGCCGGCGCGGGCGACACCGCCAGTGACGCCAGCGAAAACGCAGCAGCCCGCGCCCCCACCCGCTCAAGCGGGAGCTGCTGCGCGCCAGCCCGCGGAACAAGCGCCAAAGAAGACCCCGCGCCAAAAGGTGTGGGTCAAACCGAAAGGACGCAAAGTGTGGCTCGGAGACTGATTGTCACTCTCGTCCTGGCACTGTCACTGTGCGGGACCCAATCGATCATGGCGCAGACGCCTGCAGACCTCGAGCGGGCCGAGCAACTATTTGACGAGGGCACGGAAGCCTTCGAGGCGGGACGATATGAAGCGGCGCTCGAGAAGATGCGCGAGTCGTATTCGCTTTCCATGAGCTACCACGCTGCCGCCGGGCTGGGTCAAGTGGAGCTGTACTTGGGGCGTCACCGCGACGCAGCGGAGCATCTCGACTTCAGTCTACGCAACTTCCCCAAGACCGCAGATGCGGAAGGTAAGCGTCAAGTCATGACGGGGCTGGAGGAGGCGCGCCAGCACACCTTTGCGCTGTCTATTGTTACCAACGTCAGTGGTGCTGAGATCCTGTTGGATGGCAACTCCTTGGGCCAGACACCGGTCGACTTCGATCTCTACATCGATCCGGGGGAGCATCGGCTCAGAGTGGAGCGCGAAGGATATGAACCGTTCGAGCAGGCGTTGTTTGCTCCCGCGGGAGGGCAGAAGGCGTTGGACATCGAGCTAAGGCCGAGCGGTGGTCACGCGGCTGGAGCGATGCATTCCGACGCGGCATTGGAGGCTGACGCAGGCCGTTCCAATTGGAGCCCAGCGAAGACTTGGGTGCTGGCGGTTGGTGGTGGAGTGACGCTGGCAGCGGCCGGAGCCGGAGTGTGGTTTTGGAGCGACTCAAGTTCCGAAACGGATCGAGCTGATGACATCGATGCGCGTTTGGAGGAAACGAATACGCAGTGCCTCGATAGCGCCGAGGCGCGATGCGCGGAACTGCTGGACGCTCGAAAATCGGCAGACTCGAGCTCGAAGTTGGCCACTGCGATGTTTGCCACTGCGGGGATCGCCGCGGTGGCGACGGCCGGGGTGTTCGCTTGGGTTCACTTTTCTGAAGCAGATGAGCCACCGCACTTGGGGGCCATGGTGAGCCCAGTGCTCACGCCGCAGCTATCCGGCCTGACCGTCTCGGGGAGGTTTTGATGCAACCGATGCAGAAGCAGTGCTCGCCCCAGTTCGGCGATGGCGGTCGACGGTTTCAAACAGCACGACGGGCGTTTTGGTCCATCGCTGGGGCCGCGTGCGTGTTGTCTGCTTCTACGGCACGCGCCGCGGAACCGTCCGCGCAGGAACTGGCGGTCGCCAGGGAACTTTTCGAAAAGGCTCAGGCGTCCGAGACTGAGGAAGACTGGGGCATGTGTGAAGAGCACGTGTCGGAAGCGGTCTCCATCATCGAAACTCCGGGTCTTCGATTTCATTTGGCCTATTGCAAGGAGCGACAGGGACGGTGGGTTGAAGCCTTGGTTGACTACAAGCGCGCGCAGGAGTTGCTGTCCAGCGGCGTGGACGCCAAAGATGTCGAGGAGCTCTTGGGACCGGCGATCGAACGCCTGGAGCTGGAAATCCCGAAACTGACGCTGCTGATGGATGAAGTGCCAGACGGCACGGAGCTGTTCTTGGACGGTGCAGAACGCTCGACACGCCTGTTGGGAAGAGCGATTCCCGTCGACCCGGGAGGGAGACGCATCACCGTGTCGGCGCCGGGCTACCAACCGTTCGCCAAACACATCAACTTGCTGAGCAAGGACCGCCGCACGGTGCGGATCCGCCTGGTGCAGAAAGATGATGCGCAACCAGCAGGCGCCAGCGATGACTCAAACGGGCGACCCGAGCCGGCCAATGACCAGCGGCTGATGAGTTCCAGCGGCGTTTCAGCCAAGACTTGGGTGCTGATTGGAGAAGCGGCGCTGACCCTTGGCGGACTTGGGTTCGGTGTTTACTACACAACCGAAGGCTCCCGACTCGAGCGAGAGCGGGATAGTATCCTAGAGGCGATCGATACCAACATGGGCAGTTGCGCTCCCAACGCCGTTAATCGGCACCCGGCCTGTGGCGATCTGGCTGACACGAATGACGACATCACTCTGGCCGGCGGGCTATCGATTGCCGGGTATGTGACGGCCGGCGTCGGCATCAGCGCGCTCGTGGCTACCTGGGTGCTCTGGGACGACTCAGCAGCTGCGAATCCGGCCGCGGGCGGTCCGCTAGGAGCAATCATGCTTCCTGGCGGCGGGTACGCTACCTACCGCGGCCAATTCTGATGCACCGATTCGGTTAACCACGAATCCACGCCATCACCGTTTCGGTTAACCAAGATGCGCTGCCGGCTGGCCCGCGGAATGGGGGCGGTGTGTGTTGAGGTCGCGCAACGTCGCCGGACAACAGACTGGCTTGTTCGAGTTATCTGAGGATCGCACGACAGGCTGAGCGTTCCGATCGCACTTGTCTCACAGTTTGAAGAAATCGGATAAAACCGGGCTCTTTGCCCTGTCTGGACAGTTAGCAACTCAAACCGCTGTCCACACATCGTTTCCTTTCTCGGACTATTTTTTTGCGCTCCCCGAAGCGCCACCGAGCTGTCGTTCTGTCGTTGGCTTCATTGCTGCGTTTGTTTGCCTGGCCGCGCACGCGTGAGCCTGGCGTTTCGAAGAGAACCGCCGCTCATGGCCAATGATTTTACTTTCGCTGGGTCCAGCATCTCGTATTCTTGATGAATGCTTCGCCTGTCAGTGTCGCTCGTTGCGTTCACTTGTTTCGCTTGCGCCGCGGCACAAGAACCGGTTGAGGCTCCGAAGCGTCAAGACGAACCCAAAGCGCAGGCACCGACACGTCAGCTATCGCCGGAGGAGCTTCCAGGGCTCGAAGTTTCCGAGATCTCCCCGGTGGTGCTAGCGCGCTATAGCGCCGTCGGCGGATGCCACACGATCGAGTACAGTGGACAGACGGACACCGCGGGCAGCGTGACCGTCGATTGGGTGATCCAGCCCGATGGAAGTGTGAAGTCAGCTGAAGTGACCGAGTCGTCGTTCAGCAACGATCAGTTTCACGACTGCGTGGTTGCCGTGACGAGGAACCTGCAGTTCCCTGAGGCGCCGGGGACGACGCCAGTGTCCTGGCGATTCAAATTTCGCAATCGCACCGACGCCCACGGTAACGAGCGCGCAACCCTGCGCTAGCTGGCCGCGCTGAACCGGGTGTCGAGCTAGAGCTGGACCCCGAGCCCGCGAAGCCTGCGACAGGCGTCGCGAGAGTGCTCGAAGCACGCGTTCTTCAACAGGGCGATCCCACGCTCCGGATCTTGTTCCACTCCTTCGCCCTTGCGATGCATTTCGCCGAGCAAGAAGCACCCAACTTCTGCGCCGTTGCGGCATGATTCGTCCAAGAGCTTATGGGCGCGCTCGGTGTCCTTGTTCACGCCGAGGCCTTCGCTGTACAGCTCACCCAATCGCGCACAGCCTTGCCAGGAGCCAGCAGAGCAAGCTTGCTCGTAGTGCTCGCGAGCCTTCTGGTAGCTGCGCGGCAGCCCACGCCCAAGCTGGTACGCATGGCCCAGGCGGGCACAACCGTCAGCCACCCCGTCTTGGCAGAGCTGCCGATATTGGGAGCGGGCGAGGTTGTAGTTGAGCATCACGCCGTGCCCGTACCAGAGTAGGTCCGCTTCGCGAACGCAGGCGCGCTGGTCGCCAGACTGGCACGCTTTGATGTACAGCTCCCGCGCTTGACGGTTGGACCGGCTTCCCTGTACGCCGAACTGAAGCTGCTCAGCGAGATAGGTGCACGCCCGTGGGATCCCGTTGTCGCACTGCTCCTGCAGCATCCGCTGGCCCTCTTCGACGTCTCGGGTGACGCCTTTGCCGGTGACTCGGAGGTGGGCTAGGTAGGTGCAGGCGCTCGCGTCTTCCGCCTCGCAGGCACGCTGAACCAGACGTGCGCCCTGCTGGGGATCGGGCTTGGTGCCGACGCCAGCAATTGTCTGTTTACCGAATTGGTAGCAGGCACGGTCGACGCCGTTGTTGCAGGCAATGCCGTAGAGCTCGGTCAGGCGCTCTTTTTCGACACTGGTACGGAAGGTCCCCGCTTCGTACAGGGAGCCCAAAGCGAAGCAGACATCTGGCATGTCCTCACTGCACTTCTCTCGCAAGATTTCTTCGGCATCGGTCGGATTCTTCTCAACGCCTTCTCCGGCGATGCGCATGTTGGCGTATTCAGTGCACGCCACGGGCTGTCCTGCGTCGCACGATTTCTTGAACAACGACGCTGCGTGAGGGACGTCTTCTTTGACGTAACGCCCGACGCGATAGAACACCGCCAGAGTTCCGCAGCCATTCGGGTCGTCCACGTCGCAAGATTTCTTGAACAAGCGAACGGCCTCCTTGTCATCCTGGTCGACGAACTCGCCGTTCATGTGCAACAGTCCAAGCCGATAGCAAGAGGCGCCCACGTCGTCTTTGCAGGTTCGGCGTAGCATCTTGAGACCGCGTTCGACGTTCTGCGTGACGTATTCACCGTACAGGTAATTGTGAGCGACTTCGTAGCAGGCGCTTTGCACGCCGTCGCTGCAGGCTGAGCGCAAGAGCTCCGAGGCTCGCCGCGGATCGCGCGAGATCCCCGCCCCGTATTTCAACATCACTCCGAGCGAGGCGCAGCTTGGCGCGTGATAACCAAAACACGCCTTGCGCAGTTGCTCGGCCGCGGCAGCAGCGTTGCGCTTCTTTCCCTTTGCTTTCAGGAGTACCTCACCCAGAAACCCGCAAGCCTCCGGCAGCTCTTCTTCGCAGGCCTTGTCCAGGAGCTTTTCCCCTCGCTCCCGGTCCTGAGGCAGCCCTTCACCGGTGAAGTAGGCGATGCCGACTGGAACGCAGGCCTCCACCTCTGCGTCGCGGTTGCAGAGCGACTCGCAGGACTTGAGGTCCCCGCCAGCGCAGAGCTCGGACGGAGTCTTGACCGGAGGAGGGGCGCTGGCACAAGAGACCAGCAGCGCGCCCAAACTCCAAAACGACAGTTTCATGCTCATAGGAACGCTGAAGCGGGGCATACAAAATTGGTACCACGGTGGAACGGGTCAGGCCGCTGATGCCAGCTGGGTACAGGGAAAACGGTGGTAGCGTGTACCGAAGACTTTGACCTTTGCGCTCATCGTCTCACTCGCTATAGCCGCCCGCCTGATGGGCATTTCGGCGGACGATTTTCGAGCGGCTTTGGGACGTTGGGCGAGCGGGGTAACTGTGGTGACCTGCGCGAGCGGGCAGGAGCTTCACGGCATGACGGTGTCGGCATTCGCCAGTGTTTCGTTGGTTCCGCCCCTGGTCAGCGTCTGTCTCGCGAACGACGCGCGCGCCTTGGCCATGATCCGTGACACAGGTTGGTTTGCCGTCAACGTTCTGTCGGCGGCCCAGGCTGGACTCTCGAACCACTTCGCGTCCTCCGCCACCGAAGCTAGCCGGTTGGCGGGGATCAGTCATCGTCCGAGCGCTCAGGGGCTCCCGTGGTTGGATGCTGCCGCCGCGAACCTCGAGTGCAGGGCTACTGCCTTGCACCCGGCGGGGGATCACACTCTGGTGGTCGGAGAGGTGTGCGCGAGTCTCGTATCTGGGGCCGAGCCGCTGGTGTATTGCGCTGGTCAGTACGGCGCGTTCAAACTCGGTGAGTGATCTCGCGAGTGATCAATCGCACTCGGGCTTATTCTTTGGGCTCGTTGGCTTCGGGCTCATGGTCCTTCGGACTGTCGCCCTCGGCTGGATCCTCACGACCAGGAGGCACCAACCTCTTGCCTGGAAATGGTAGCTTGAGTTTGGGGGGCGGAAACTTGGGCGGCTCAAACGCAGGGGGCGGCAGCTTGGGCAGAGGTAGCTCTGGCAAGTCTTTGAGCACTTCATCGCCGAGCTGCAGCGCGTCCTCGAAAGACAACGCTTGGAGTCCACATCCAACGCCCACCGCCTTGGCGATTTGCGCCGAGTCAAGTCGCGATGTGTGGGTATCGAGCTTGACGCCGATTTGTACGCTGCCATTCAAGGCTCTTCGAGCGATAGTCTTTGCTAGCTTCGCCAGCTCTGGGCTGAGCTCTGCGGTCGCCGCCGCCTGGGCGATGGCTTGACAGCTCAAGGAGCCTCGCATCTCAGACTTTATCGCGAGCCCGAAGCCTTCCTGCTCCACGCTGCCTGAACCCCGGAGCGTCAACGCGGCTTTCTTGAGCTGCAAGTTTTCCAGCTTGGCTTTGGTGTAGCTGCGATTGAGCGTGAAGTTGCCTGTCAGATGCGCTGTCTCTCCGTACACCAGCCCTTGAATCGCACGGGGAACTGGGAATACCAAGCCACGTAGGGCGACGTCCATCGTGCCCTTGGGCTGTCCGGCGCGGGCTCGGTCGGGGAGTTGGATGTCGAAGTTGGCGTCAACGACCAGCTGGGAGAGTTCCTTCGGGATCTTGAGCACCGGGGGGAGATCAAACGCCTGGACTGGCAGGTTCTTGAAACTCAGCTCCAGCTGGGCACCGAGCCCCTTCTGGCGACCGGCACGATCGAGTCCTTGAGCTTGTTGATGTCTCAACTTGACGTGCAATGTCGTGTCCGGCGAAGGCACCAATGTCAGGTCGAGAGTCACGCCTTCTCGGTTGACTTCGAGTGGACCTCGCAGCAGTCCTGCGGCATCTAGTTGTGCCGTGAGCACGTCTGTCTTGCTGGAGTAGTCGAGCTGGGTCAGCTGCAAAGCCGCTTCCTCGGAGCTGCCAAACGGGCCCACCTCGGTGAACAGCGCCACTTCCGAGTTGTACACGTACACCGGGAGTTCAGTCCGCGAACTCGGTCGGTTTTCGAGCAGATTGTTGAGCTCCGTCTTGCCGCGGACTTCAAATTTGGCGCCGGTCACGTCAACGTGGGACGGCTTGTAGTCCACCAGCGCCACTGCGATGATGTCCACCGTGCCCGAAGCCTGAACCGGCTTGCTCACCTGTACATGACAGCCTTCGAGCAGCAGCTGGTCCAGTCCCAGGGTCAACGTGCACTGGGAGAGTTCAACTCCGCGTTGACGCGCCTCCTGCTTGATGCGCTCGAGCACCCAGCGGGGCAACATCAGTGCGCCGACTACACCCAGCGCAAGCACAACGCCCAGGAGGCCTCCCAAAATCCACAGCCAAAGCCGCCGTCTCTTGGGCGGGGGTGGGGGGCTCCCTTGAGTTACTTGAGGTGAACCACCCGGAATTGTCTGTGGTGTGGCTGTTTGCTTACCGTCAGTGGGATCTGGATTCATGCTGCTGAGTCAGACATCTGAACGTCAGCTTCTGCAGTAGCCGAGGAATGCGGGCGCGGCAATCGTCTGCGTTGTGGATGTCACGGACGCCTGATTGCGTGGGGCAGGGAACAACTCCGGAGCGCCGGGTGTCCGAGGGCAGTGGCAGCCTGCGGTCTCGACAGCGTCGCGGCCTCAACGCCCGCGTGTCACGAACGGTTGGCGGCAAGCCCGTTTCAGGATCGGGTTGGTCGAGGCTGACTGTCACCGCTGACAGGGCCAGCCGAATTAGCCGCCGTATTTGGCTGAAACGTCCCTGATCCCCGACAACTTACATTGTCCACCTAGTGCCTGCGTGGCTGCTTTTTCGGGCAGGATAGCGCCGGAAATTGGATGGCGACCGAGACAAACCGACTCGGCGTCTGAGACGAATCGGGGTGTCTTGGTAATATTGTCGTACTTTCGGTAAGATACGTGACGCGTGCGACTCCTTCGCGTCAAATATCAGGGCCGAATGTGGCGGCTCAAGGATCCGGAGACCCTGCTCGGTCGATCGCGCAGCTGCGACATCATCGTTGGCAGTCCCTTGGCATCGCGGGTTCATGCTCGTCTGGTGTTGCGCGATGGGCAGCTGCAACTCGTCGATCCAGGCAGTCGCAACGGCACGACGCTCAACGGTGAACGGGTGCAAGGTTCCGCGACTTTGCGCAAGGGTGATCGCATTGGCATCGGCAGCGATGTGCTGGAGTTGGTTGAGGCACAAGACGAGCCGACGCTGATCACAGTGCCCCCACCCGCTGGTGACGAAGAGATCACTCGTTCGGTTCGCAGCGTCAACATCGTCGAAGTGGTGCCGCTATTGATCGACGAGTGTCAGCGCCCCGGCCGAGCTGCGGCCGTGCTGCCGCAACTGCGTGACGCGGTGGCCCGCTTCGTGGAATCTGAACATGGTTCTTCGAGCGACGAGGTGGCCAAGCTACGCGGGCTCTTGCGGGCGGCGCGCGTCCGTATCGACCATCCTGAGTTTCAGACTTGGGTCGAGAGCGCTTTGTCGCGTCTGAGCGAATAGGAAGTACTAGCGAGGCGGGCGTTGGCTGGGTAGACCCAGGGCGACGCCGGCGAGCACGTGCTCGAGTTCTTTTAGGTCGAACGGCTTTTCGATCTTTGGTCGTTCGACGCGACTCAAGAACTCGTTCACTTCTGGCAGGAGCCCCCCGCCGGTCATGAAGATGAATCGATCCTCTAGGCCAGGGGCGCGCCGTTTCAACTCCTCGTACAGTGCCATCCCATTCATGTTGGGCATCATGATATCGCACAGGATGGCGGAAAAATCGTTGCCCTCTTGCAGGCGAGTGAGGGCTTCTTCGGCACTTTCGCAGGTGACCACTTCGTAACGTGGTTCCAACATCCGACCGAGCATCACGGCGACCGACGACTCATCATCGATGATCAGCACGCGCCCCAGAACGGGACCAGCTTTCTCGCTCAAGCGTAGTGAATCCATGCGCTGCGGCGCTGACAATTGGTCGCTGCAGGGCAATTCGATGATGCAATGCGTGCCTTGGCCCAGCTCGCTTTCGAGACGGATGTTGCCGCCGAAGCTTTCGACGATGCTGCGACAGATAGGCAAACCCAAACCCGTTCCAAGTCCCGGGGGTTTGGTGCTGAAGAATGGCTCGAACACTTGTCGGGCCAGGCTGGGATCGATGCCTGGACCCGTGTCCGAGATTCCGACGACGACTCGGCATGGCTCCTCCGCCATCTGCACAGTGACTGAGATGACATGCTTCTGGCCGCTCTTGGAGTCGAGGGCTTGGGCGGCGTTCATCAGCACATTGAGAAAGACCTGCTCCAACTTGGCTGATGTGCCGTTGACAAACGCAACTTCGCCATAGTCGCGGCGCAGTTCAGCTCGATGGCGAATCTCATGTTCTGCGATGGACAGCGCCGACTCCAGCGCATCGAGCAGATCCACAGGACCGCCGTCCTCTTCGTCGGCGCGTGCGAATATTCTCAAGTCACGGACTATCGTCTGAACCCGCTCTGCGCCGTGCGCTGCATCTTCCACATGTTTTAGCAGCGCCATTGCTCGCTCCGGCTGCGTCGCAAGCTTCGGCAGCTCGCGCTGCAGGTACTTGAGGTTTAGCAGCACGTAGGCCAAGGGATTGTTGATTTCGTGGGCCACGCCCGCGGCCAACATACCCACAGCCGCCAAGCGGTCCGCCTGGAGCAGCCGCGCTTGGATCTCACGCCGCTCAGTCGTGTCGCGGGCGAAAGTCAGGACCGCGGCTTGACCGCCGTAGTCCACACTGATGGAGCTCGCTTCGAGGTAGCGACCTGCTAGGGTTTCCAATTCGACAGGACGATTGGGAGAAGCGCCAGTCAGGATCCCCGCCAGATGATCGTGAGCCTTGTCGAAGCTATCAGCGACCAGGTACTGCTCCAGGGATTGCCCGACGAGGGCGTCGGCATCATCGGTTCCGAGCACCTGCCCAGCAGCTCGGTTTGCAAACAGGATCCTCGAGTTGCGCAATATCAACACGCTGTCCGGAGCGGACTCCACCAAGCGCCGAAATCGGGCTTCCGAGTCGCGCAGCTCTTGTTCAGCTCGCTTGCGATCGCGCAGGTCGAAGACGAAACAGAAAACCGCGGGGTCGCTATTGAGCGTGAGCGGAGTCAAGCGTGCTTCGATCGGGATCTGCTCACCGTGCTTGTGCACGATAACCGTCTCGATGCTGCCGGGAATTTGCTCACCGTTCTTCAGCTGCGCATACAGGGCCCGCAAACGCTCCAGAGTCTGCGGAGCCATGAAGTGCCAGATGTCCCGCTCGGAGAGCTCGCTCAACGGATACCCCACGAGCTTCTGCAGCCCGCCGTTGGCGTAGACGATCCGCGGCTCGTTGACGGTGGCCACGACCATCACGCCCACCTCGGACGCGTTGGCCCCATGGCTGACCGCCGCGAATATGTCGTGCGGTCCCAAGGGGAACGGTTCGCTCTCCACCGATCCACTATAGCGAAAGTGTTGGGAAAAAAAAGCGAACGCCAGGTGAGATCAGCGACTCATAGGCGCCGTTGGACGGACAGGCCTTCTGGTCAAGCGCTGTGATTCTATTGCGTTGCGCTATATCTTGCTCATGTCCAGTCTGGAAGAGCTCGTGGCGCGTCGTCATTCGGTGCGTGGCTTTGTCAACAGTAAGCCGGTCCCTCGGGAGGTGGTCCAAGGTGCGCTGGAATTGGCTCAGCGCAGCCCTTCCAATTGCAACGCGCAACCTTGGCGAATCTATCTCGTTGATGGTGAGCGGTGCGATCGGCTGCGCAGAGCGTTGCTGCAGGCTGCCCGTGCCCCCGACCCTGCCGAACCTGTCGTCAGTGCGACGCCTGACTTCCAAGGGATCTATCGTCAACGTCAGGTGCAGTGCGCGGTGGAGCTATATCAGCAAATGGGGGTAGCGCGTGACGACCGCCCAGGTAGAAAGGCCGCATTCCTGCGCAACTTCGAGCTGTTCGACGCGCCACATGTGGCGTTGGTGTGCATGCCTAAGGAGTTTGGCAAACAGGTCGCGCTGGATGTGGGCTGCTGGTTGATGACATTCTTGCTTGCGTTGGAAGAGCGCGGCGTTCAGAGCTGCGCGCAAGCCGCGCTGCGTTGCTTTCCGAAAGTCTTGCAGCAGGAAGTTGGGGTAGCGCCGGAGTTGGAGGTGTTGTGCGGCGTCTCCTTCGGATACGAGGCGCCGGATGTCCCTGCAAACCGGACCCGGCAGGGGCGCGCACCGATTTCCGAGAACGTGACCTGGGTCGAGTGAACTCGACCCGCGCCGTTCGGCTGCGCTTTAGGTTGCTTAAGACCAGCGTGTCACGTGCCAATTCTTGCGCCCGCGCCGCAGCAATGCCAGCTCACCGTGTAGCAGCTGCGCCTTGGTGAGACGAGTGTCAGCCGTGACTTTCTCTCCGTTGAGGCTGATCGCTCCATTGGTCAAGAACTCTCTAGCCTCGCGCTTGCTCTTGGCGAGAGTGGTTTGAGGAAGCAGTTCCACGAGATCCAGTCCGGTTGCTAAGCTCGACAGCTGGTGTTCGGTTGACGGGGCGTTGGCGAACGCTTCCTTGAGTGAAGCGGCATCCAACCCAGAGACGTCGCCGGAAAACAGCGCCTGAGTGGCCTTGAGCGCGTTTTGCAGTCCTTCCTCGCCGTGCATGAAGCGAGTGGCCCATTCGGCCAGTGCCTTTTGCGCGACTCGTCGGCCGCGATCTTGTTCATGTTCGCTCAAGATCTGCTCAATCTCAGGCCGAGGCAGCAGGGTGTAGACTTTGATGAACTTGGCCACGTCGTCGTCTGCCGCGTTCAACCAGAATTGGTAGTAAGCGTACGGCGAAGTGCGCTCAGGCGTCAGCCAAACCGCGCCCTGCTCGGTCTTGCCGAACTTCCCCCCGTCGGCTTTGGTTACCAGCGGGGCAGTCAGGCCGAACAGCTCCACCTGGTCTGTGCGGCGCGCCAGGTCGATGCCAGCGACGATATTGCCCCATTGATCAGAGCCGCTGACCTGCACGCTGACGTCATGCGCACGCCTCAGGTGCACGAAGTCATAGGCTTGCAGGATCATGTAACTGAATTCGGTGTAGCTGATGCCCTGCTCACGATTGTGCAGACGCTCACGCACGCTGTCTTTTTGGATCATCATGTTGACGGCGAAGTGTTTGCCAACGTCACGCAAGACTTCGACGAAGCTGAGCTTGCCCAGCCAATCGATATTGTTGGTGATGATAGCCGCATGCTCCCCTTCGAAGTTCAACGCGCGCTCGAAGATCGAGCGCTGGCGTTGAACGTGGGTAGCGATGGTGGCTTCGTCCAGCAGTTGGCGTTCTGCGCTTTTGCCTGAGGGATCACCGATCAGGCCTGTGCCGCCACCCATCACCACTACCGGGCGATGGCCCGCACGTTGAAAGTGCAAGAGCAGCATGATTGGCACCAGATTGCCGATCGTGAGTGAGTCCGCCGTGGGGTCGAAGCCCGCATACACGCTGCGCGAGCCTGAACCCAGGTGTTGCTCCAGGCCTTCGGCATTGGTGCACTGGTGCACCAAGCCGCGCCATTTCAGGTCTTCCAACAGCTGATTCATGAGGGCGGGGAGCATAGTCAGCGGCGGCTGCCGTGAAAAGCCCCAGCCGAGGGCCAAATGCCCGGCTTTTTGTGCAGTTTTTGGCTAGCTTCGGAGTCAGATGTCCGAGCCCGAAGCGCAGTGTGAGCACCTCAGCGTGTGTCCAGGTTGTCCTCGCTTTGGTCAGGCGGGGCTGCCGCCGGATCCGGTGCGCGTGTTGCGTCAGCTCGGCTCGCAACACGGCGTTCCGGTTGAGGAGTTCTCCGCGTCGCCTTGGGGCTATCGCGGGCGTGCCAGGCTCGCGATTCGTGGCCGGATCACAAGCCCGAAAGTCGGTATCTTCGAAGCCGGGAGCCATCGCGTAGCGGATATCCCTCGATGCCTGATCCAGGATCCGTTGGTCAACCGAGCTGCGGCCGCGGTCAAGCGCGCCATGCGCGCCACCTCGACGCCGGCGTACTCGGATCAAGCACACGCGGGGTTGCTGCGTTACCTGCAAGTGGTGCGCGAACGCGCTTCCGATTCGGCTCAGGTGGTGGTGGTGGCGAATGCCGAGCAGGCGGGTGAGCTCATGCCATTCTTGGGCGCGCTGCAGGAAGAACTCGGAGCGCAACTGCACAGCCTGCACTTCAATTCGAACACACGGCGCACCAACACCATCTTAGGATCGACCTGGGAGTGTTTGTCTGGCCCCGTCGCGGTCAGAGAGCAGATCGGTGGGGTGGATGTCTTTTATCCACCGGATGCGTTTGGCCAGGCCAACTTGGATTTGTTCGAGTGCATCGTGCGCCAGATCCATTCTTGGGTGTTGGCGGATGGGCGGCCCAGCGTGTGTGAGC
>JBNLEN010000032.1:0-46209 GCA_050304975.1 Polyangiaceae bacterium | reverse complement strand
ACCGGGGTTTTCCCAGGGAGTCGCTCCACTGAGCGCTGCGACGCCGAAGTACAACCCGGCTGACGCCAGCAACGCACAGAAGGTCAGCGCCAAGCCAGCTGAATGTCCTTTGGCGTCGCCTTTTGCTGCGTGAGCGTCCGCAGTACTCCCCGCGGACAGAAACGAATGCGCCTTGTAGAACGAATGAGCTACCAGGTGCAACGCCGCGGCCGAGTAGAGTCCCAATCCACACACGAAGAGGGAAAACCCCATATGTGCGGCGCTGGAGTAACCCAGTGCGACTTTGACAGAGGGCTGCGTCCTCAGAACAGTCGATGCGAAAGCCGCTGTAAATCCTCCAACAATGAGGAGCAGCCAATTGCCGAGTTGTGCGTTCTCCATCACCGGGGAGAAGCGCAGAACTAGATAGGGGCCCGCATTGAGTATCCCGGCGTGCAGCAGCGCAGATACGGGAGTGGGCGTCTCAGTGACCTCGACCAGCCAGCTGTGAAGCGGGAATTGAGCGGACTTGACCAGCGCTGCGAGCGCCAAGAGCACGGTGCCCGCAGTGAGCAACCCCCCTCCATTACCCTGCGCCAGGGAGGCGATTTCATCAATTTCCGAAGTCCCATACAGGTTGGACAGGGAAACCAGCGCCCCCGCCAACAGAGCATCTCCAATACGTGCGGTAATGAACTTCTTGCGCGCAGCTATCACGGCCCGCCGGCGATCGGGATAGAAAACCAACAGCTGGTGCAGGCACACGCTCGTCGCTGTCCACGCCATCCAAAACAACAGCAAGTGGTTGGCAAGCACGAGCATTTGTACGGATGCGGCAGTCAGAGCCAAACGCCTCAAGAATACGTCGTGGCGGCTATCTCCCTGCAGATAGGTAGCGCTAAAGCGACTGATCACAAAAGCCAGCAATCCAACCATGAGCAGCATGGTCACGCTGAGACTATCTATGCGAAACGACAGAAGCTGGGCACCGGGCTCAAATGGCGACGCGGTGTAGGCTCCCAGCCAGACTCGTAGCGCGGCAGTACCAAGGGCCGCAACCAGGACGACACTTGCCCCTGCAAGCAGCGCCCTGCGCACCACCCGAGCCCTCCGGCTGGAACTCGAGTACTGGGCAGTGGGGACAAGCGCAACGGCCAGCAGAGCAACTGGACCGAGTAGAGGCAACAATGACTTAAGCAGCTCAACCATACTAGTAGACCAATGAGTTAAGAACAGAACCAGTCACAGCACATGAACTCGACAGATTCAGGCCACAACCGCGGAACCCGATCGGTGAGAGTTTTGATTCGACACCTCGACCTTTCGGGCAATCTTCACATCGAACAGCGGCTTATCGGCTTCGACCGCCAACCGCTCAATCTCGGCCCGCTTCGGCAAACCCTCCGCGTCGTAGAAGAGATGCAGACTCAGACCACTTCGGTTTAGCGGCAGCTTCATGACGAGTGGGGTCAGTTCCCGTTCATCGGCAAGCATGGGCGATTCAATCTGGATCTGTCGGGCGGCGACAGTTTCGCGCAGCGTCTCACCCGTCCGGGTCGAAATGCAGAGCGTGATGGCTCGGTCCTCCGGGACGGTGACCGTGTACATGGGGCCCCAATCCCCCCACACCTGTCGCGGGGCAGAGCGCAGCTCTGGAAGCTGGATCCGAAATCGGGATTCTACCCCCCATGGGTCAGTAATTACTGACGAAATGTCTTGCGGAGCGAGGACGCGCTCGATCAACTCAGTGCTTTCCATGGGCGGAATATGCCCTCCCCCTCAGAATCTACAAGACAGATAATATATAACAATGATATCTGTTTTTTGTATGAACGATTGGATCAACTTCAGGCATCTGTACGCATTTTGGATGGTCGCCAGGGCAGGTAGTTTCACCCGCGCAGCCAAGCAGATGCGGGTGGCTCAGTCGGCGGTCAGCTCGCAGGTAGCAGCACTAGAGGAGTACTTTGAAGAGTCTCTACTCGTTCGCACCAATCGTTCGGTGGAGCTAACTCCTACCGGTCAACAGTTACTTAGCTACGCGCACACGATTTTTGCGCAGAGCCGAGCCATCAACACCCTAATCAAAAATAGGCAATCGAATATATCTCACCAAGAGTTTCGCGTGGGAGTAGTCGGCGGAGCCTCTCGAAACTTTGTCTATCGATTACTTGATGAGTACGTGACTAGTCGTTCGAATGTGTACCTGTCGATTTCGACGGGTTCCTACGGAGAGCTGTACGAATTGCTCAAGCGCTTCGAATTGGACGCGATTATCTCCTTGGACCTACCCAAGAAGAGAGATCTCCGCGAGGTCTCTTACGAGCGACTCGGTGACAGCAAGATGTGCATCGCAGGCACACCTGAGCTAATATCAAGCATTCGCAGCAAGACTAATCCACCACAGCTCGAGGTTTTCAATTTTCGTCATCCGTTCGAGGTGGACCTCATGAAGAAGTATGTACAACCCCTCGTCAGCGGCCGTCCTATCCTGCGAATGTCCACTGACGACATTCCCCTATTGCGCTTCTTCGCCAATGGCGGCAAGGGAATTGCCGTCTTACCAAAGGTCGGCGTGCATGAGGACCTGGCGAACGGGCAGCTAGACGCGATTGAACTACGACGGTGCCCGGAAGTCATCATCTACGGAATTACGATGTTGCACGCCCCTACGGCGCTAGGCACACCGGATGGCTCACTGCCGATTTGGCGTCATACTCCATAGCACTGCCGGGTCCGCACTTCAGAGGTCGCTTGTTTCGCTTTGTCATGTCCCCGGCTGGGTGGCGCGCACAGCGCGTCGAGGGATCAGGATGGGCGAATCCGTAGGCGCGTCTGAAACATCCAACACCTGCGACAGCCATTCAGGCTTGGGTCGCACGACGGCAATCACCTTGCGCTGCGGCGTGCGCCGAGCCTCAGTCTCCCACGACCAAAGATTCGCTGGACCGGGATTACCAGCGATCAGTATCGGCATGAGCGTGATCGGATCTTGTTCGTAGATGATGAAGGCGTGGGTATGATTGTTCTCTTCGTCCCACGGAGTGACGCCGTCAATGAACACGATATCGCCAGGTTGGTACCGCTGAACGCTCTGCTCGATGGACTTGAAGAAGCGGGTCTTGTACCCGAGTGCCACGCGCTGGCGCTTGGGTACGTGGTAAACCGAAAACCAGTCCGGCCGCTCCTGCGCGAAGTCAATGAAGTACTTCGTGCGCCGCAGGTGGTCGCGCTGAAACTGGTTCCAGTCAAGCCCCCCAACATTGCGGCTTCTCGCTCCGGTGCTTGGTTGCCACCAAGTGCCGCTCGCGCGCTCGAGCGTGTCCAGCACGAAGTCGATGCACACTTGAGGGATGAGGGGGGCACCATCTTTGCCGAAGACCGGGTAGCTGTCACCGTTAACCTCGTAGGACGAGTGCCCCCCCAGATAGGCGTACTGCCAGGGCCGCCTGAGCTTGCCGTCCTCTTGGCCTTCTTCCGTTTTGGGTTCGTCAAACGGCAAGCGTTCGCTGAACTGGTGATTCATCGCCGTTCGGAGCGACTGGTACAAGGGCTGTCGCCGTGCGTTTAGCGCACGCGCGGCGGCCACTGGCTCGACCTGCTCCGGCGGCAGCGCTTCGTGCGTCTTCAGCAGCTGCGCTCCATTTCTCTGGAGCAACGTGGTGACCCAAGTGGCTCCGTAGCGCAGCTCGGCGATGACGTGCTGTTCAGTGAACACAATCGGCCGCGCCTGATCAAAATGCAGCCGATACTTCAACGCCCGAAAATCCACGTGCAGGGGCGCGGGAGGCTCGCCGACCCCGACCCTGTCGAGGTGCATCAGTCGAACCGGGGCACCTTCGTGGGGGCCGTCTACGAAGCGGTAGCGGTCTTGGTCCAGGCGTGCCCGCATTAGTCGCTCCCCGCGATGAACCCAAATCTCTGGTTCATCAAACAAGTGGTGCGCGCCAACCAGACTGAGCAGCGCGAACGCTAGCTCGGGCTCTTCTGAGTAGACATAGCCATCACGCAGAAGCACTTCTCTCAGCCTTTGAGGTGACTTACGGTAGCGCTTGACCAGCGCTCGCACTGCCGAGAAGTACTTATCACTAGATAGCAGCAGCAATCGCTCTCGTTCGACGCCGGGGGTACTACTTTGCCGGTACTCGGGCGTTGCCACAAACACCACGGGCTCCCCCTTGGCGCGTGCAACCAGTTCTGCGCGTCGCGCGCGAAACTGTTCGGCACCAGGCAAATGGGGCGCCTGTTGCGCGTCGGCGATGGCCTGTTTGGCCTGCTCGTAGCTTCTTTGCGCTGCGGACTCCGCTGGATTTGGCAGCTCCCATTGGGGCGCGACTGACGCCGGGGTGGACGGCGCGACGGGCTCCGTCGAATCCAGCTCGCCGGGCTCGCTGCACGCCAACGCGCCCCACAACGACAGCGTGCAGGCCACCACGTTTTTCGAAAATAGTTGGGAAGCTCTGCGAAATGGGTTCGAGTCAGTCATGTGTCACTGACATCGCAAGCGCGGTGCCAGCCATGGACCGGCACAAAAACCGCCGAATCGTCGTGCCAACGACCGGCTACGCGCCGCCGGGGCGTGTTGATCCTCGACAGGCGCGTGTCGCGGCAGACACAGATATCTACCAGGCGGAGCAATAATCCGATGACACCGTTCTCTCAGCCTGATCCGTTCACCCGTGTCGCAGAGCGAGGGGTTGGCGGCTTTGATTTGAGCAAGAAACTATCTACCCTCTCAGGGTGCGCAAATCGTTTTCTTGGTGGTCTCTGGGCTCACTGGTGCTTCTAGGTTGCGGGGGACAAGACGAAGCTGTGCAGCGCAGCAGCCAGCCGCACCCTGGGGCCGAATCCAACGCACGAGGTGAGGCCCCAAACGAAGACGCCATCGTCAAGCCTGAGCCGAACGACGCTGGGGCGGTTGCTGATGGTTCCGATCCGATGGAGTCCAGTGCCGCTGACGCTGGGTCGCAAGCCCCTACCGAGGACCCGCCAGCTGAGTCAGATCACGACGACCAACCCCTTTTGGTGTACGTTGATGTTCCCAGTCGCGTCTTGGAGTTGCCGTCCGGAGCGGTTTGGGCAGAACTGCAAAGCAGCGTGCGGATCGAAGACGCGGCTCGACCCTGGTCGCCAGATGGCGACCAACTGGTGGATGTTCGCGGCAGCTCCGTGGTCTTCTTGAAGCGAGCTGAAGCCGCATTCGTGGAAACCGCTGACGCCGAATTGCCTGGCGCTGAATTGTCTCGCGCCGAGGTGCGGCATTGGGCTGGAAACGATGGGGTCTTGGCCACTATCAGCGACCAGCTCTTTTACGTCCGCAATGATGGCGCGCTGGAGTTGGTGTCCGACGTAGGTCCGATAGTACGCGTCACGGCCTCGCCCGACGGCGCCGACGTGGTGTTCACTGCTCAGGTAAACGGGGTGCTCGCCCTGCATCACGCGTCGATCGATGACGGCGCAGTGGGCTCGGTGAGTGAATTACTTCCGGCGTCGGGTTCGCCGTTACTAACGGCGAAGTGGACCGATGACGGGCGATGGCTTGCCCTGGGGCTGTCAGGAGAGCCGAACCCGGGCATCTTTGCCTTCGATACTGATGCAGACACCATCGAACGTATCTCCCCTGAGGGAGCTGACTACAACCCATTGTATGATTTCGCACCAGGGCGCCACACGCTAGCACTGTACACGAACCTGGAGCCGTCGGAGCTGGGCATCATTACCCCAGGCTCTGGCGCAGGCTGGCAAACCATCGCTGTGGGGGATATGGCCACCCCAGCCGTTTGGTCCAACGATCGATTGCTGTACGGCAACTCCGGGGCCGTGGAACTCGTTGAGGTTCAACCCGACGGCAGTTTGGGGACGCGAATGCCGTTTCCCCAAGGAGGACTGAGTTGCACATTGAATTGGGTGAGTGAGGATGAGTTCATCGCGCCATCCTGCTCGACCGCGGAGCTCCTGCGTGGGCGCATCACTGGTGGAGAGATCACCACCGAGGTGATTGCACCGATAGCGGACCCCTACCTGTCTTGGGGTAACCGCAATTGCTTCGTCAGCTACGACTCCGACGTGGCACGACTCGGCACTCTCGACCCCGAATACACGGTAAAAGCGGCGATTCCTGCCGAGAAGCGGCCGAGGGTGTTCGCCTTCGCCCCCGATGATGCCGGGATCGTGTGGTCACTCGGCACGTCAATCTCCTGGCAGGCGCTTGATGCCGATTGTGGTCTTTCGGGTGTTTCAGTCCAGCTTGGAGCGGAGGAGGCGACTCAGGCTCAGCCACTTCCCTCGCCCTAGGTTTGCGGCGCCGCGACACCTGCCCGCTTGTGTTGGGAATTCTTCGCCAGAGCTCCAGCACGCTTGACGCACCACGCGATCGAGCTCAGGCTCCAGCGAGCCCCGCAGCGCCCACCTCGGAGGAGACCCCATGACGCAAGATCCCACTGCCAAGCACAACTCGGACGAACTCGACGACGCCGGCCTCGAGCAGGTGACCGGCGGAGCCAAGGAGCAATTCGTGACGGACAAGATCCACGTCGCGCTCAGCTCGACGGGTCGCAAACCTGCCCAGCAGGGAAGCTCAGTGGCTATGGAGGAGCTGCAGCTCTCGCACGAAGGGCTCACTCTGGACGACTGACGGCTTGCAGCGTGTGAGTCCCCGCTCTGAGCGTTAGCGGTCCCAGGGGAAAAGCAGGCATCACTTTTTCACGCAACTGGCGCGCTCGGCTACCGACCGCCTGGCATGAGTTCTTTTCAACGACGATTCCAGAAACGACAACAACGGACGCAGCGGCGGGCCATGGAGGTTCTCACTATACCGCTGAACGGCACCAGCGGCCATTCTGAGCACGACGACTGCCCGATCTGCCGGATGCTCGCCGAGCAAGATCCCCCCGAGCACCTCGAAGGTGCCGGCACTATTCACCAGGTCGACGCCGAGAGCGCAGAACAGATTTTGGCCCTCATGCAAGAGCTGAACATGCAGTATCCGAGCAACTAGCAACCGGAGCGAACTGGCAGCGCGAACCGACCTAGCAACTGGCGCTCAGGATGCACTCGCTAGATCGGCGCCAGCGGTAGCTTTCCGCACTTGCTCGACCACGGAAGTGATCTCCAGCGCAGTGGCTCGGCCATCGATGAAGGGCACCAACCAGGCGCCAGCCTCATCTGGCTTGCGGAACGTGCGTTCCCGCTCGCTGCGCTTAGACTTCATGGTTTGGATCCCGAGTAGCGTGTTGAGGACAATACTCGCCCAGAAACCTTGGCCATCGACCAAATTAGCGATCGCCAACTTGTCTGCAAGCAGCGCTTGGTGGCGCGCCACGCGCTCCCTGTCCTCAGCGCTCGGGGGACGCGCGCCGGCGTCCAATATGTTGATCACCGCCACGATGGCATGTTGTGCGCTGAGCCTACGAATGTCAGCGAAGATCGCTTCGAAGTCTTCGGTCGTGCTCACTCCAGTCCAACGCATGATGTACACATTGCGATAGATGGCGCGCACCAGGTCACTGCTGGAATGGACGATCTCGAGTTGGGGGTGGGATTGCATCAGCGCGACAACATGAGTGGAGGTATTGATAGCTCAGCCGAACAATATCACGCTGCCAACACCAAGCCCTTCGCGCGCGGTATTTCAGTGGTTCTATCCCCTACCTGGTTGCGGCCACTGATGCTGTGTGGCGCTCTGGGCGTGAGGGTGCGACTATGGCGTCGAGTTGACGGTCATCGAGTCCAACGACGCGGTGCGGACACCCCAAGCGCTCAGCGAGCGGTCGGATCTTGTCTTCGGAGCGCCCCGCCAACACAGGAGAGCTCCCTTCGGCCGCAGCGCGCTCGGCTATGAGCCCCCCGTGTATCCTGAAGCCCCGTAGATGAGAACGTTATCCATGGCGAAACCACCTATCACATCGACGCCGCGCTTCGGGCACTAGTTTCTCGGGCAATCGCGAGCGCCATTCTCGAATCGCAATCACCGACCATGAACACCAGAAGGCACTGAATCTTGGAGGGCTCTTGTCTCACCTGGCAGGCCTCCACCAAGCGAACATTTCGCTAGCCTTACGGCTGGTGGCAGCCGTACACGAATCGGCTCTGGAATGGCCGGGGCATCCGGTACCAACTGTGGTCCCCCTGTACCATTCCCACGTCTACATCGCGCGCACCACGCAACCGTGGCAACCTCAGCGAACCAGAAACTGCCTGCGCCAGCTCGAAGCTCGTCAACGGAGACACGAGCTATCTTTTGTCGTAGCCTTGAGCCAGGATATCTCCTGGAGCCATCTTGGCCAGCCATGCGACAATTTCAAAGACAAGTTTTCCGTGACCTGACGATCCCTGCAGTCGCGTTGCTTGAGGGCGCGACGTTTGAGCGATGCACGTTTCACGGCGGCCAAATTGGTTACGGTTCAACCCGCGCCACGCTGCGCCATGCCCGCCTGACAGACTGTCGGCTGAAACACAAGCGGGTCAGCTGTGTATGCTTCGACGAGGTGATCGTCCGGAATCTGAAAAGCGGCGGGATGGTTCACGTCATCAATTGCTTGTTCAGGCACGTGAGCTTTCAGGGACAGTTTGACAAGCTCTTCATCGAACCCAGCGACTATCCCCGCGACCCGACACCTGCGAGCTACTACGCGAGCGTTGATTGGGCGTTGGACATCAGTCAGGCAGAATTCGTAGAACTAGATCTACGAGGTATTCCGAGTCCTTTGGTTCGGAGAGACCCCGCCCATCAAGTCGTGGTAACACGGGAGCGAGCCCTCGGCCGCGACGGCTGGAAGCAGATCACGCATTACCGGGGCCGAATCGAGCGGATGCTGCGCAGCACAGACCGCGATGAGGTTTTCATCGTCGCTGGAAAGCGGGGCAAGAACGCTGGGATCGAGCTGGAAGGCATTGCCCGACTGCTCGAACTTGGCGTCGCTTGCTAGTGCCAGAGTTCGGCTCCGTGGGAGCGAACTTAGCAAGCGCTAAGCAGCCGCAGCAAGCGCAGAGATATCGTGTGTCTCTTGATCGACCAGAACGCAGCTGTGCACGAAATCCGCCCAATACCGCTTCAAACGTCATCCCGTTGGACTCGTCGGCGTACTCATGTTTGTTTGATGACGACCACATGCGTTGGTGGAGTCGAACCAGCGTGTTCGCATTGGGTCGATCGGGATGGCGAAATCCGGCATCTCAGTTCCAAATCGGCCAAGCTGCCGTCGGAATCCGTGCCCCAGCCCCCAGCGTGTGCACAATTATCCGCTGGGATCATAGGGAGGGCTAGGGGGCCAAATTGAAATCGAACAGCAGGAAGCATGCAGCGTCTTTCGCACACGCTGCGGTGGATACGGATTCACCTTCGGAGTCGCACAACTTCGACGATGTCAGCGGTCTGTCTCGGCGCCGAGTCGGACCATACGAGATCTTGGATCGGCTCGGCCGAGGAGGCATGGCATCTGTCTATCTGGCGAAGCGCGAGAGCGAAGACGGCGTCGTGCGAACGGTAGCGCTGAAACAGATCCACGACCACTTTGCGCAAGAAGCAGACTTTCGCGCCATGTTCATCGACGAGGCGCGCGTGTCTTGCAGGCTGAGCCACCCTTATGTGTGTAAGGTCGTGGATTTTGGCAAAGCAGACGACTTCTACTTCATCGCGCTGGAGTATCTCGTCGGTGAGACGCTGGCGACCGTCTTCAACCGCATTTCGCGCAATGGACCGCCAGAGTCTGGGCACGAATGGGTGGTCGCCAGACTGATCGCCAATCTGTGCGAGGGCTTGCACGCGGCGCACGAGCTTCGCGACTCGCAAGGTCAGCCGCTGGAACTCGTGCATCGAGATATCAACCCGCAAAATTTGTTCGTGCTCTATGACGGCACCGTGCGAGTGATGGATTTTGGCATTGCTCGATCCCATGGGCGCATGTACGAAACCCAACCGTTGCAGCTGAAGGGTAAGTTGCCATATATGGCTCCGGAACAGATCTTGAACAAGGACTGTGACCGGCGCACGGACATCTGGGCCATGGGGGTGGCCGCCTGGGAGCTGTTGACTGGAGAGAGGCTCTTCAAACATCGCAGTGAGCTCGAGACGATGAACGCCATCGCCAACCGACGTATCCCTCCACTGGCCAGCGTCGTTCCGGATATGTCGCCGGATCTGGTGGGCGTTGTGGAACGGGCACTGCAAAAGAATCCCGAAGATCGCTACGCGACCGCCAGGGAATTTGCGGTGGCCCTCGAGCGATGTTTGACGCGCGCGGGACGGACGGTGACGGCGGCTGATGTTGTGGACTGGTTGGACGCCGTTTTCCCCAGTCAGCGTGAATTGTCTTGTGCCAGAGCCGACAGCGCTGCCGCCCCATCAGACCGTAGCAGCGGGATAGAACTCAGTTTGCCGCCCACGCGGCGCTCACCCTATCAGCCGTTAACGGCAGAAGACGAGATCACGACTCGCCCCGACCTGCTACCTCACGGCAGAGCTCAGTGGCAGCCACCTGGGGAGCCTCAGGAAGAAGACGACGACGAGCGAACCTCCAGATGGGAGGCCCGCCAGGCACCCGTCAGGCGCCCGCACACTGCGTGGGTCGTAGGAGCGATCCTAGCGGCGGCTTGCGCTCTTGGTTTCGCGCTATGCGCGTCGTGCACATCCCAGAGAGTCCATCAGCTGACTCCAGCTTCGGGTTCGCTTGCATATTACACTCCGCTGGAGATGTCGTGGCGTTGATCTGCAAGGCCGAACGAAGCCTGAGCGTCGGACTCGTCAGGCAAGACAGAATATCGCCCCGCGTGGTAGGGCCGTTGGGATGCGCCCCTTGCCCGAAGATGTCTTCGTGTACAAAACGACCGCATGGTTCACGGAGAGCAGCGTGCCTGTCGGACTGCTCCGGACGCATCATCTCAAACCGGGAAGTTGGGGACGCATCGTCGTCACGCAGGGTGAACTCGACTACACCATCGAGCGCGAACCCGTGGAAAAAGTCCGGCTTAGCCCAGAACGCATCGGCGTCGTGGAACCTGAGGTGCCACATCACGTCACGCCGCTCGGACCTGTCCGCTTCAGAGTGGAATTTCTGAAGCAGCGTTGAGTCAGCAGGCTCAGCGTTGCGAAGACCGAGGAGTTTCCCAAAAACTCAGTCGAACATGCTAGACGCGGCGCATGCTCAGCCGGATCGTCACTCACCCAGGCGGTGCCCACAAAGATGACTTGCTCGCGGTCTGCGTGCTGGTCGCTAAGTACAACGTGCCAATCGTCAGGCGCGAGCCTACCGATCAAGAACTGCAAGATCCCTCGGTTGCCGTGATTGACGTCGGGGGGTCACACGATCCGGAACGGATGAACTTTGACCACCACCACTTTTCGCGGGATCACGCGCCCACGTGCGCGCTCAGCCTAGTGCTCCAACACCTTGGACTGTATGAAGACGCACGTCATTTCTGCGATTGGCTGGAACCCGCGGAATGGTTTGATTCCCGGGGTCCAAACAAGACAGCTGAGTGGCTCGGCGTCCCTCGACGCGCCATCTCCCAGCTCAACTCGCCGATTGACGTCACCTTGCTCCGGAGGTTCGCTCAATGCGCGGAGCTACAACCGGCAACTCCCCTATACGAGTTCATGCGGTTCATCGGCGAAGACCTGCTGGAATACTTGCGCGTCGCCCGCGAACGCATTGACTTCGTGGCGCAGCACGCGGACCGTTGGTTGCTCGAGGCGGGCACCACTCAAATCTCCGCCGTCTTTCTCCCGCGTACCGAGCCGCTTGCCGACGAACCCAGCGCCGCCGTCGCGAACTACGTGCGTAGCGCCGGGTTGGAGGATCAGGTAGCGGCCCTAGTCTATCCCGACCGACGCGGCCAAGGCTATGGGCTCAGCCGTTATGAGGACCACCCCCAACTAGACTTCTCACGCTTGGCGGAAGAGCCTGACGTGCACTTCGCTCATCAGAGCGGATTCATGTGCAAGACTTCAGCCACGGCAGTGGAGCGGCTGCAACAACTCATCGTCGCGGCTTGGATCGATAGCTAGCGGATAGGCCAAATGGCAAAGGGCCTCGAGGTATCCCGAGGCCCTTCGCGGCAGGCATTCGACCAGACTATTGGCCGTAGCGCATCGACTTGACGTTTTCGTGGACCGCAGTGTCCACCTCGTCCGTAGGTCTGCCAGCGGTGATCGCGCCCTCCAGGAACGTACCCGCAGCGTGGTTGCTGTTGTCACCACCAATCCCCAGGGCGACTCCGCCCTGCATCGACCAGGCGCGGTTGGGAAACACGCTCGGAAGCGCGCCATCATAAGCGGTACTCAGTTCGCCCGTGGTCGCGTCCGCGGTGCGAATCGCGTAGTTGGTCGAATTGGTCTTGATGACGCCGAACGCGTAGTCCATCGTCATCGACGGGTTGTTGCTGTTCGCTGGGGCACTGGCAGCACCATCCAATGAGCCCCAACCGGGATCTCCGGGCTCTGAACCTCCTGCCCAAACGCCGGCCTCGAAATCTCCCATGAACCAGGGACCGCTGCCTGCGCCCTTGCCCCAGAATGCCTTGCCCAGGAACAACGTGTTCATCTGGCCGCTTGGGCCGAAGCAGTTGTTCGTCGAGACATTACCGAAATTCCAGCAACAGGCGGACGCCGCATTCGGGCGCTGGCCGGCTCCCTCCGCCACCATGTAAATACCTTGCGCTTCTTCTCCAACTGGAACCGCCGTGGTCTGGTTGTTGCGGTACCCCTCATGCGTGTCCATGTAGACGCGGTAGACGGTGTTGCCGCCGACCGTCATCGAACGCGTCGCGTCCGACTCATAATCGTCTTCGCAAGCGGTGTCCGGCGGATCGAAATCGCAGCCGTAGCAGCCGGCTTTCGCCACTGTCAGATCATTGCCCTGACCCGACTGATCATACAGGACCGAGAAGGTGCAGGGGCCATCGCCGCAAAATTCAGCGTGCGCCGCCGCGTCCGCGAAACCATTTGCGAGGATCGGAATATCCATTGTCTCACCACCCGAGCCGGTGTTGGGATCTGGCGCGCCGCGCCGAATCTGATACAGGGGGCCAGAATAGGTGCTGGCAATGCGTCGAACAGAACTGTACGCGGCCACACAGGGAGTGCCTCCCTCTGCATAGATATCGCACGGGCCCGTCTCATTAGCCGGGCTGTCACCGCCGCCAGCTCCTGCCATGCCGCCTTCACCGCCTGCCCCACCAGCATCTGCCCCGCCAGCAGCACCGCCCGCTCCAGCGACCGGTGGTGAACCGCCCGCACCGGCCGTGCCTCCTGTTGCGGCGCCCCCGTTGTTCATTTCTCCGCCAGCTCCGGCGCCGCCAGTGCCTGCGCCGCCAGCTGTCGCGCCGGCAGCCGCCCCTCCAGCTCCCGCTGCGCCAACGTCCATGCCGCCTCCGACTGGCGCCCCTCCGGCCCCTCCGGCTCCTCCAGCCCCTCCAGCCCCGACGGGCCCGGACGGTGTCGTCTCGCTTGAGCAAGCGACGCTAGCGCCAGAAATGACTGCGAAACAGGACGCCAAAATGGTGAACGTGGGACTAAACCTACGACTGGATCTCATTGAGTACTCTCTCCACATCTGGGGGATTGCGAACCGAATCCTGTTCGCCGAGCCCCTTTGAAGAGGCGAGCGTGAGTGTTCACCTGGAACGTGTCAAGCGAAGCCGGACGTCATCGCACCCCACGCGCCCCAAGTTCCCGTCACAGTGTCCTGGGTGCGGCCGGGGCCGATCACTTCAAGCAGATTGTCCGGGCTGCGCTGCTTTCCGATGAAGATAAGCCTGGAGCGATGCCCTAATGGATCAGTTTCCAGCAACGCCAAACCGTCACTCGCGAGCTTGTCGCCGAAGTTCCGTTGCCCTTGCGTGCATCGCGGGCGCGACGACACAGTGGCAAAGCCAAGTCAACGAATCACGGTCAACTTGACGTCGAAGCGGGGCCTTGCGGAGCGTAGTGCGGCGGCTCCGGGTTCACTGGAGGGCTCCTGGGATCCGCCCGCGGAGGCAAAGGTTGCTGGCGCAGTGGGATTTCGCCCGCCCAGTAGGGCAGGCCGAGATCAGCCTCATCATCAATGGGGCCCCCGCTGCGGCTCTTGATCGACACCCGCTCCAGGGGCACGATGAACGCTGCCGTGGCTTTGAGCTCTTGCTCGTTTGGAGGGCGACACTCGGTCGAGCGCCCGCACGCTACCTGTTCCACGATGCTGGCCAGTACCTCCAGCTTTTGCGCTCGCTCCTTCACTTCGATGGCGCTGCCGAAGATGACGACAGAGCGATAGTTCAACGAGTGATGCATGGCCGATCGCGCCAACACCAAACCATCGACCAGCGTCACGCTGATGCTCAGCTCGGCTCCACTGGCCAAGACGCGAGCGAAGCGGCTCGCGCGTGCTGCGTGCAGTACGAGGCAATCCCGCCAGCGCCCCAGCGCCATCGGAATCGCAAAAGGTTGCCCCTCCTGAACGAATGCGACGGTAGCAATCAAGGCTTGGTCTAGGATGGAATAGGCCAAGTCTCGCTGATAAGACGCGCGCGTTGGGCTGCGTCGGACGCGGGTCAGGTCAGTGGTGTCGAAGCGGGTGCGACTCATGCCCCGAGCCTGGCTCAAAACTGGTACTTGAGAAACATCCAGTTTGTGAAATCATTACATACCAGTGTCTCGTCCCCACGACTTCGTCCTCGAGCTCGACAGCCAGTCGCCAGAGCCTCTATTCGTGCAGATTGCCGAGGCGCTGACGCACGAGATACGCCGGGGGCGCTTGCGCCCAGGCGATGCTCTGCCCGGAACTCGCACGTTGGCCCAAACACTACAAGTGCATCGAAGCACCGTGGTGGCAGCGTACGCAGAGCTGCTCGCTCAAGGTTGGGTGGCAACTCGCCCAGGCGGAACGACGTTTGTTGCTGATACGTCCCCCAGGGTCGAACCTCGTCGCTTTTCACGCCAAGCGAGAGCCAGGACAGCAGTCCCCGACAGGCCGGGTTTTGCTCTGGGGGCTCAACACGCTCCCTGCGTACGAACGCCAGAGGCCCAGCCAGACCATGTGTACCTGTGGGGAGGAAGCCCCGATCTGCGTCTGGTTCCCGGAGAGCTGTTGGCGCGTGCCTATCGGCGGGTCGCGGCTCGGGACGGGAGGCGCCTGTTCGGTTACGACTCGATCGCGTTGGGGCATCCCCGCCTGCGTACTGCGATTGCGAGTCTCGTGTCAGAGTCGCGGGGTCTCAACGCGGAGATGGACTCGGTCATGGTCACTCGTGGCAGTCAGATGGCTCTGTACCTGATTGCGCGCTGCTTGATTCAGCCAGGTGACGTGGTGGCTGTGGAAGACCTTCACTACCCCAACGCGATCAATGTCTTCCGACGTGTAGGGGCGGAAGTCGTCCCCTTGCCTTTGGATGACCAGGGTGTTGATGTCCACGCGCTCGAAAACCTCGTGAGTCAGCGTAGTGTCCGCCTGCTCTACGTGACACCTCACCATCAATATCCGACCACCGTGACGCTGTCGCCGGCGCGCCGTTTGGCGCTGCTGGAGCTTGCGCGACGTCAGCGGATCGCCGTGATCGAAGACGACTATGACCAGGAGTTTCACTACGACGGCCGGCCGCTGATGCCGATCGCGAGCTCGGATGCGTCCGGCAACTTCATCTATGTGGGAACGTTGGCCAAAGTACTAGCGCCTGGCTTGCGCTTGGCGTTCATCGTGGCTCCCCAAGCACTCCTAGAGCGGCTGGCCGCAGAGCGCCTGCTCGTGGATCGTCAGGGAGATGCGGTACTCGAATGCTCCATCGCCGAATTGTTCGAAGAGGGTGAACTCCAGCGTCACGCGCGGCGGATGAAACGCATCTACCACGCCCGAAGAGATGCATTCTGCGACGCCGTGGACGAAATCCTGGGTGGAGTCCTGCGGTACCGAAAACCCGGCGGCGGCATCGCGCTCTGGGCGACCGTGCCGGACGAGGTGGACGTCTCCGCGTGGCAGCGCCGCAGCGCCGACAGCCGGGTCCACTTCCAGATCGGCGGTCAGTTCACCGCCGACGGGTCCTACTACGGCGCTGTTCGCCTCGGCTTTGCACCGCTCGACGAGGACGAGGCAAGAGCTGCCCTGAAAGCCATCGCTCGGTGCATTCCAAAACCCCGCCGGTCAGCGTGAGAAGCGCTCCGAACGCCGTCCAGTCCACGCAAACGGGGATCCGCGTTCGCTGGGCGTCCCGGGGGAAGAGCTCGAATCGGTCGGCCCCGAGTCCAGCCAACGAAACGCAATTGGCGTGAGCTCCTGGTGGCACCGGCGCGCGGCCCCGCGCGCAGAGATTTCGGGACTCCGGGGCACCGGTCGTGGTAGCCATCCAGCGTGGCAGCGGGAGCCCAGGATAGCGGTCAATACGAACGGAACCGTCAGCGGCGGGCGCTT
Source organism: Polyangiaceae bacterium (assembly GCA_050304975.1). Lineage (GTDB taxonomy): Bacteria > Myxococcota_A > Polyangia > Polyangiales > Polyangiaceae > SZUA-265. Next base: position 29,854 of record JBNLEN010000032.1, on the reverse strand, counting down.
GTCACCGGCGCAAGCCGCGGAATTGGCGCGGCGATCGCGAAGCAACTAGCCCGGCAGGGACACCCGCTGATCTTGAATTTTCGCAGCGATGAGCAAGCCGCCAAGCAGGTACAGAGCGAGATTGAAGCGGCGGGAGGAGAGGCGAAACTGGCGCCGTTTGACGTCAGCTCTCGAACGCAGACTCGCGAGGCCCTGGAAGCGGCGCTCGACGATCCGCGCCCGCTTTGCGTGGTGGTCAACAATGCTGGCGTAGTTCGGGACAACGCGTTCCCATCTCAGAGTCCTGAGGACTGGGATACCGTCATCCAAACGACGCTCAACGGGTTCTACAACGTCACTCATCCGCTAGTGATGAAGATGGTTGCCAATCGCTACGGGCGGATCATCAACTTGTCATCCATCAGCGGCGTGCAGGGGAACCGCGGGCAGGTCAACTATTCCGCGGCCAAAGCTGGCATCATTGGCGCCACGAAAGCGCTAGCGATTGAGCTCGCCAAGCGCAAGATCACAGTCAACGCGGTGGCGCCCGGTCTAATCGACACAGAGATGATCGCGCAGGTGCCAGATTTCGTCGTCAAGCGCATCCCCACTGGCCGCGTCGGAAGACCCGAGGAAGTGGCAGCGGTGGTGGGTTTTCTCGCGAGTGAGCAGGCCAGCTACGTGACGGGCCAGGTGATCCGAGTCGACGGTGGTTTTCTGTGAAGGACAACCCGGTGACTGATGATGCTGACGTGGTGATCGTTGGCGCTGGACCGGCGGGCGCGACCGCCGCCACGCTATTGGCGGCCCAAGGACACCGCGTGGTGGTGCTGGAAAAGCATGACTTTCCGCGTTTTCAGATCGGAGAGTCCCTGCTCCCCGTGTGTCTGTCCAGTTTGGATCGGCTCGGCTTCGAGCCGCACCCGGACGTGTGCCTGCGTAAGCAGGGCGCGGTCTTCGTCGACGAAGCCGGCGGCTTGGAACGCACCTTCAACTTCCCCACGACCAGCGGGGGATATGGTTACGCCTATCAGGTGGACCGTGCAGCGTTCGACGCGCAACTTCTGGCTCTGGCTCAGCGCGCTGGAGCCGAGGCTCAGCATGGCCAGGATGTGCGCAAAGTCGAGTTCTTCGACGATTGCGTGAAGCTGCAAACATCGACTGGAGAGCTGCGGGCTCGTTACCTGCTGGACGCTACGGGACAAGGCCGGCTACTGGCGAAGAAACTGGACAGCGCCGTGCCCTATGAGGGTTTCGGACGGGCCTCGGCGTACACGCACTTTTCAGATGTGTCGCAGTCCGTTTTCGACGAGTTTGGCCCAGGTAATCACATCCGCATCTTCATCTGGGATGGTTGTTGGGGTTGGGCCATACCGCTGCCGAATCGACGCCTCAGTGTTGGCGTGGTCACCCGACGCCGAGGAGTGCGCGAAGATCTGGATCGCTTCATCGCGGAATCGCCTCTGCTGCGGCGCTGGACTCGAGGCGCCGCGCGCACACCGGCGCAGGCCGTCAGCGGATTCAGCTTTTTGAACAGCACCCCGATCGGAAAGAGATTCTGCTGCATCGGAGACTCAGCATGTTTCCTTGATCCGGTGTTTTCTTCCGGGGTCTCCCTAGCGTTGGTTGGGGCCGAGCGCGCAGCCGACGTGCTCGGGCCGGCACTGAGTAGTCAAACGGAACACGAGCCCGAGCTGATGAAGGAAGTCAGCCAGAGCATGCAGCGTGGATACGACGCGTTCTTGGCGATCATCGATCGCTTCTATCATTCCAATCTCGTCAAGCACTTCATCTTCGGCATGGTCGAAGAACCCGAAATGAAGCTCGGCATGCTTCGCGTGTTAGCCGGGGACGTGTGGCGAGATGACAACCGCTTCCAGGGAATGCTCGTCAGCGCTCGGCGTCAACCGCGCCGGAGCGAGGGTGGGCTGCAGCTTGGAAGAACGAGTGGCAGTTAAATCGTGATGCACCGCCTCCCTCTACCAATTACGGCCTATGGCGTTTGCAATGCCCTGGGAGCGTCGCGTCAGCAGGTCTTGAGTGCGCTCATGGAAGCCCGCAGCGGCTTGGCGCCGGTGACTCAGAGTGAAGCCTTGGAGCTGCCCTTCACCACGTTGGTCGGACCCATCACCGAATCGCTACCCAGCCTGCCCGCGGAGCTGAGTGCCTACTCGACTCGGGCCGCTGGCGTCGCCCAACTACTCCTGGACCAGATGCAAGCCGAGCTCGTACGCGCTCGGGAGCGCTGGTCACCAGAGCGCATCGGATTGTTTCTCGGTACCAGCACTGCTGGCGCGGACGTCACCGAAGCGGCATATCGGCATTACGTCGCGGCCGGCAAGCTCCCCCCGAATTACGACTTCGAGCGCCAACACGCCTACGGCGCCATCCTGGACTTGGTCAAGCAACTAGCCGGCATTTCCGGCCCCTCGTGGATGGTGTCCACGACTTGCACTTCCAGCGGCAAACCATTCGCAACTGCCCAGCGACTGATTGAGACTGACGTGATCGACGCAGCTATCGTTGGCGGGATTGACACACTCTGCGCCATGACCCTGACCGGCTTCGGTTCACTGGGAGCGCTGTCTGCGGCTCAGTGCAAACCGTTCAGCTCGGAACGCGACGGGATTAACATCGGCGAGGCGGGGGCGTTCCTCCTGTTGGAGCGTTCTGGAGATGCCCGCGCGCTGCTTGAAGGCGTGGGCGAAAGCTCAGACGCTTACCATATCAGCGCGCCCCACCCGGAAGGTGAAGGCGCCGAGCTCGCGATGCGCGGCGCGCTCGCCCAGGCGGGAGTCGAGCCGAACCAGGTAGATCACGTCAACGCGCACGGCACAGGAACTCCTCATAACGACATTGCTGAGGGCAAAGCGATTTCGCGGGTCTTTGGTCCCCACGTGCCGGTCGCTTCGACCAAAGGCTACACGGGGCACACCTTGGGAGCCGCTAGCGCCACGGAAGCTCTGTTTTCCGTGCTGTCGTTGGAGGAAGGTTTGATTCCGAAAAGCCTGGGAGCCACGCCGCTCGATCCCCGACTCGAAATCTCGGTAGCCCACGAGACGCTCCGCCAACCGGTTCGCCGAGTCGTCAGCAACTCGCTGGCTTTCGGGGGAAACAACGTGAGTCTCGTGCTGAGGTCCGTATGAATTCCTCTCCCAATTCCAGATCGGTCCAGGTGTGCGGAGTCGGGATCTGGTTTCCCGGGGTCCCGAGCGCGGGCGAGTTTGCAGCCGGCGCTCGAGGCTTCGATAGCACCGGCGATGAACTCCCCGCCGGAGCGGCGCTGCACCCCAGGGTTCGGCGCCGAACCAGCCGCTTGAGCCGAGCCATGGTGGAAGCATTCGAACAAGCCGCCACGCAAGCAAAGCTAGACCGCGCTTCGGTGGCGACTGTGTTTGGCTCAGCCTTCGGGGAGTCCGCCACCATGCTGGGCGTCTTGGACCAGCTGTGTCGCGGCCAAGAGCTGTCGCCGATGAATTTCGCGACCAGCGTGCACAGCGCCGCTTCTGGAGCCATCTCCATCAACAACAAGAACCGAGCCTTCACCACATCCTTGTCCGCGGACAACGACACTGCAGCCGCTGCCCTACTGGAAGCCTGGGGGGTGTTGCAGCAGATGAACGTGCCGGTCATCGTGACCTGCGGTGATGAACGCTCACCCGCTGAATTCATCGGCGATGCCGACCGCTTCGAACTGCTCGCCGTCAGCCTTTCGTTGCTGCCTCTTGGGATGGCCGTACCTTCGGGGGAGAAGGCGCTTGGGCACCTCAGCTTTGCCCCCGCCGGCAGCGCCGCAGATCTGAGACCGGAGGAAGTGCCTGGCAGCATTGCCCGCAACCCTCAGGCGGGCTTTCTGGACTTGGCCGCGACAATCCTCGCCGGCCGGAGTGGGAGCGTGCGTTTGGATCGCGGCAAAGGGAACGCTTCCTGCGTACACTTCGAAGCGACCCCCTAGGCCCAGCATGAGCCAATCCTACCCAGACATCGAAGAACTCGTGCCGCACGGGTTGCCCATGCGGATTGTGGAAGAACTGGTGCACTGGCAGCCTGGGCAGGCTCGGTGTCGCTTGCAGGTTCGTGCGCACCACCCACTGGTGCAAGCTGGGAAGCTGCCGGGCGTCAACCTGCTGGAGGTCATGGCCCAAAGCGTCGCCGCCTGCCTCGGCTACGAAGCTTATGTGGGAGGAGGCCGAGTGCGCGTCGGAATGATCGTCTCGGTGCGCAAGCTGGAAGTGAACGTGCCCAGTGTGGAGCTTGGTTCTCGGCTGGAGGTCTCTGTTGAGCGCATCCACGGCACCGAAGATGTCAGCAACTTTCGAGGACGAGTCCAACTCGAAGGACGTGAGCTGGCCAGTGGCCAGATGACGGTCGTTCACCCCGAGTCACCACCGTCGGCCTCGGCGACCAACAGCCACGCCCCAGAGCCCAGTCCGTGAGTGGCCGTCAACTTGAGCCCGGCCCGGGAAAACAAGCGACGAAACTCCGGTTTGGAACGCTCCCGGCCTTCGCCAGTCAGCACGAGCATTTCGAGATCCATCAAGGCGGTTTGGTTGCGACGCCCATCCGGCAGCAGCAGGCCTTCAACCACCAACACCTTGCCGCCCCGCGGCATGGCTCGCACGCACTGCTTCAGCAGCTTGATGGCGCTGTCATCCGACCAATTGTGCAGCACGTGTTTGATCACGTAGTGGCTGCCCCCAGCCGGCAGCTCATCGAAGAAATTGGCGGCGTGCAGTTTCCAGCGGTCCCCTAATGCAGCTTGCTCGAAGCGCGGGCGCGCCGCTTCGACCACTTCGGGCAGATCCACGAGCCAACCACGAATGCCTGGTTCGCGCGCCATCAGCTCGAGCAATAAGGTGCCGCGACCGCCCCCCACGTCGACCCAGGTTTGTCCTTCAGCCAGCAGTCCCAGCTTTGCCAACTCTACTGCTTGTCGCCGCGTGAAGACATCCACCGCCCGATCGTACAGCCTGGCTTCAGGCGGCTTCTCTTTCAGATACTCGAACAGGGTGCGTCCGTGCGTCGCTTCGAACGCGCATTCGCCGCTACGCATCGCCTGGGTCAACGAAACCCACGGGGTCCATTGCGAGGGGGAGCCGACAAACTCCGCCAACAGCCCCAGATTCTCCGAGCGCAGCTGGGTTCCCAGCGAAGTCAGGCTGTACTTGCCCGTGCGGTCCTTCTCCAGCAGCCCTTCGCCGGTCAACACACGCAGCAGTCGCTCCAGAGGATCCGACAAGCAGCCGAGCTCTTGCGCGAGCTGCGCAGCCGTTAGCGGCTCCGTCAAGCGGTCCGCGATCCCGAGTTCAGCCGCGGTCGAGATCGCTTGCACGATCCACTTGCCCGCCAGCAATTCGAGGAACTGCTGCTCCACCAATGCGGGTGCGTTGTCGGCCGTCATGAGACGAGCTGCGCCAAGGCTTCCTCGTAGGCGGGATGGCGGGGCACCCGTCCGAGGTTGCGCTCGACGTCACGCGCCACTTCCGACAGCGCGTGACGCCGCGGCACTCCGCGCAAGCTTTCCGCGGCAATGCGCTCGGGGGAAAAACCGAGGTCCCAATTGCCGGCTTGAGCGTCTTGCAACACCTCGACGGCCGCCTGCGGCCCTAGTTCAGCAACCACCCGGATCACGAGCTCCCTCACGATGTCCTCGCCCTGGGCAACCCGCAGCTTGAACAGCTCCATGGTTTCGTCGACCGTCAGCTTCTTCTGCAGATCCAGGTGGGCATCTACCAGCAGCGAAGGAAACACCGGCAACCCGATGAAGCCAGGCTCAGGCTCAGCGGGGTGCCGCTTAACCCAGGCACCGAGCAACGCTTGTACGTACCCTGAAAGCTCGACAAATCGACTCCCCAGCAGCGTCAGCTCCACATGCTTCGGACCGGTTTGCCGATACAACTCTTGCAGGAAGTACTGGCAAGGGAAACACCAGTAGGCAAAGTTGTCCCAATAGATCTTGGCCGCCATGGCTCGGGCATGCCCGTAGATCTCGGCCGCGGTGCGAAACACCGCCACGGCGCCCAATACCAACGCACGATACTGCAGGTTCAGCTCGCGCACGCGAGTGGTCAGGTCTTCGCCTGCCAAGTCGGCTCGGATGAGTTCACCCGTGAAGCTGTTGGCAAACGCGATGAAGTCCGTACCGGGACTGTACAGCGGATCGACGAAAGCGCCCGCTTCACCAACCATGGCCCAGCGCTGATCGGACCAGCAACGCGCGGCGTTGTGGCTGTAACCATTCAAGCATCTGAAATCCATCACCTCCGCGCTTTCCAAGGCGGGGACCAAGTGAGGCTCATGCTTGCGCAGGAACTGCATCGCCCGATCCAAGGTTCGCACCTCGTCAAACGAGTGGTATTCGTCATGGGTGACAATGCCGACGCTGGTGTTGCCGGACGACAGCGGAATGAACCACACCCAGTAGCCTCGCCCCATGAAGTGGTTGGTCGAGCGCCAGCGGTTGTCCGCGAACGGTTGTTCACGCCATGCGCTCAGGGTGTCAGCGTTGTCCAAGCCCGCTTCGTGTTGGCTCACGAACTCGGTGACGTCGAGGCGCCCTTTGACACGAAACCAGCCCGCGTTGGCTGCGTGGTTGGTGCCCCGTCGCAGCTTGAGTTTGCGCCGCAACAAACCGGTCCGACCTGTGGCGTCGACGAACCAGCGGGCTTTGAGTGTGCAGGGCTCAGCGGGCGGCTGGGTAGTGTGCCCAGCCGCGTTCTCGGCCGCGTCCTGGCTCCGCGCCGCAGGCTCCAAACGGATCTCGTGCTGCCCGCCCGTCGTCGACAGCTCGACGGCGCGAACCAGATACCCTTCGAACATCTCCACGCCGGCATTGGCGTTCAGCTCGCGCAGATCGTTTTCAAGGCGCCCGCGGTCCAGCTGATAGGAGCGAACCGGAGGCTCTTGGGTTGGTCCCAGCTCGGTCCGCTGACTCACCGGCAACTGTCCGCCGCCCGGAAAGAAGCGCAGCCCGAACTTGACGATGTGGTGCTCCAAGAGATAGCTGCGCAGCCCCAGACTCTCCAGATACCGCGAGCCCAACTCGACGCTGGACTCACCTACCTTGTGCGCCGCTTCCGGCAGCGGACGCCGCAAGCGATCGATCAGCGCGACGCGCAGCTGAGGCAATTGTTGTCGCAGTTGCTTGGCTAGCGTCAGGCCTGCCAAGCCCGCGCCCGCAATGACCACGTCAAAGTCGCCATGGCGCGACTCAAATTCACCAGCGGAATTCACTTTCTTTTTCTCACTCGTGGGGTGTGCTTGTTCATGTCCGTCCGGCCACATTTGCCGGGTGCCGCCCCGGGGTTGCCGGCGTTGACAGACTCAACGCTGGCTCACTAGGATTGCGGCGATGAGCCCTGCGGGCGGCCTTCGCCTCAGGCGTGTTTACTTTCTCGCACTGACGCTGCTGAGCCTAGCTATTTACACGGCGCTGGCCCCGTTTGGCTACGCGCTCTTCACACTGTTTTCGTTGCTCCCGGCTACCGACCGTCAGAAGCGTACGCTGCAGATGCAGCGCTTGGTCGCAGGCGGGCTACGGCTGTTTCACTGGTGGCTGCGGACGCTCCGCCTGCTCGATTTCCGGCCGGGAACGCTGAAAGGCTCGTGGCCCGGCGGGTCCTGCATCGTGATTGCCAACCATCCAACGTTGACGGATGCCACCGCCCTGCTGAGCAGCATCCCCAGCGTCTGCACCGCGGTCCGCACGGACCTGTTCAACAAGCCCTGGCTGCGTCCGCTCCTGACCGCCTGTGGACATTTTGACGCAGGTCCCGGAAACCCCCTGGGAAGCTCCAAATTCCTGGAGGCCGCTGGAGAACGCCTCGGCGCCGGACTGAAAGTATTGGTTTTCCCAGAGGGAACCCGCTCCCCCCGGCGGGGTCTCGGCAAGTTCGGGCGATCCGCCTTCGAGGCGGCCTGCCGGGCCAAAGTCCCCGTGGTGGCGCTGCTGATCCAGGAGGAGCCAGAGTTTCTAGCCCGCGGTCAGAGTCTGTTTGGCCATCCGGCGGTTGTGCCAAGAAAAAGCGTTGAAGTCTGGCATGTCTTCGATCCAGCTGATTTTTCTGAAGACAGCCGGACGATGCGCAACTACGTGGAATCCAGATATCGTTGTGCTCTGGCTAAATGACGCCCAGTTTTTGGGGGATCGCGCACGGGCCAGATCCGCCAGGCGGCTGCGTTGGGTAAAAGGTCGAAAAAGTGAGTGAACCGCTAGAATCGCGAATCAAGAAAGTTATCGTCGAAGCCTTGATGCTGGAGGACGTCTCTCCAGAGGACATCGACACGGAGGCGCCTCTATTCGTCGAAGGCTTGGGGCTTGACTCGATCGATGCGCTAGAGCTTGCCGTGGCGCTGCACGCAGAGTTTGGAGTCCGCACCAAGCCTGATGACGAACGCAACCGAGAGATCTTCTACTCGGTCGCCAGCCTGGCCAAGTTCATCCAAGAAGAGCAGAGCGGCGCCAGCGAGGGGCCCAAGGACGACGCTCCGAGCCAGGAGTCCTGAGGCGAGGCTGTCGTGATCGGTTGGCTGGGGCGCTCCATCACGATGCTGTCGGCTGTGGCGCTGATCAGCTATCCCCCGCTCGTGTGGGTTGGCTTGAGGCACTGGTCGCCGACGGTCGCCGGCTTCGTGTTGTCGCTCTTGATGCTGCCGGCCGCACTGGTGCGCCTGCTCCACAGAGACCGCTCACCAACCGCTTGGTTTTGGGTGCTACCGCTACTCAGCGCGGCGGTCCTGGTGCTCGCTGCGGCGTTGAATTCGGCCGGTCTGATGATGCTGGTGCCATCCGCGGTGAGTGCAGCGCTGTTGGTCTTGTTCGGGGTCACTCTGCTGAATCCCCCAACGCTGCTCGAACGGTTCGCCCAGCTGCAGCATGAGCTCACCAATGCCGAGCGCTCCTGGTGCCGCCTGTGGACCTGGGTTTGGTGCAGTTTCTTCGTGCTCAACGCCACCTTGGCGGCGCTGCTCGCCTGGACAGATCACTACGCCTGGTGGCGCGTGTACACGGGACTCGTCAGCTATGTGCTGATGGGCGTGATGTTCGCCACGGAGTACATCCTGCGCAAATACCGGTTTGGACGCCTGAGACAACACTGGCTGGATCGCCAGCTGGCGGCTGCCTTCGGGGTTTGGCGGGGCAAGCGGGGAGCCTAGTCTTGCTGCTAGCTCGTCACGAATCGAGCAGCGAGGTGGCGTTTGGAGCGGACGCTGCTCCGCGAACTGCTGCGGATCTGTTGCGCGACGCGGCGACGATAAAAACCGCGCTCGAACACAGGCCGGGGTTTGAACCAGGCCAAGTGTTGATGCTGTTTCAAACTGACCGTTATGCCTTTGCGGCCACCTTGCTAGGCGCTTGGGCAGCTGGCTGCGCGGTGACTTTGCCCCCGAACCAGAGGGGGGAAACCATCGCCGAACTGCTGCGGGAGCGGCAGGTGCTCGCTTTGGCCCACGACACCGCCGTCGAAGGCCACCTGCACATTCCTACCCTCTTGGCACAGCCCGGAAACGCCTCACTGGATGCAGTCCAAGTGCCCACTGGCGCCGCTGCGTATTGTCTGACGTCCGGCACCTCCGGCGCGCCCGAAGCTTGGCCGAAGCAAGCCAAACAGCTGTTAGCCGAAGTCGAGGTGCTGCATCGAACCTTTGAACTGACCCCAGGTCAGCGCTTCGTGCCCACCATTGCCCCAGCTCACCTCTACGGGCTGTTGTTTGGCGTGCTGCTGCCCCTGACTTGTGGGGGTTCTTTTCTGCGCGAAACGCCGCTGCAGCCCCAAGCCGTCAGCGAGCGCGTGCAGCGTTACCAGGCGCCCGTATTGGTAACGGTACCGTTCCACTTGAGAGCCGCGCAAACGGTTGAACCTGGGGAGCTGGCAGCGCTTCGAACTGTCTTCTCCTCGACTTCACCGCTGCCTGGATCCGTGGCAACTCAGTTTGCTCGAACCCATCGGCTGCCGATCACCGAAATCTTTGGTTCCACCGAAACCGGGGGAATCGCTTGGCGACGACGCGACCAAGGTGACGCCTGGAGGCCACTGCCGGGCGTTGCTCTGAGCACCAGCGGAGATGGCTTGCTGACGGTCAACTCCGACTTCATCGGGCCCAGCGTGGACAAACCCTACGTCACCGCGGATCGCGTGCAGCTCAACGCCGACCAAAGCTTCAGTCACCTCGGCAGAAGTGATGGCATCGTCAAAGTGGGCGGGCGGCGTGTGTCTTTGCCAGCGCTCGAAGAGTGGTTGCAGCAGCTAGACGGAGTGGATGACTGTGCGGTGATCGGCGTCGAACAAGCCGCCCGTGGCGTGCGTATCATCGCGGCCCTGGTCGCGCCAAGCTGGACCCAGCAGCAGCAAGACTCGCTGCGCTCGGAGATGGCCAAACACTTCGATGCAGCCTCGCTTCCTCGAAGGTTCTCTTTCGTGCACCGCTTACCGCGCGAAGAAAACGGTAAATTGTCTCGGCAACGGGTACTCGAAGCTTTGAGCTTGAACGCCGAAGGCACCCCGCTCAGCCGGGAAATACCCTTCGAACTGAGCGAAGGCCAAGGCCTGCGCGGCCCTGGTCAGGTGCGTGCGGTAGTGCGTTTGCCTCTGGATCATTTGGCGTTCGGCGGCCATTTCAAGCACTACCCGGTGCTGCCGGGGGCCGTGCAGGTGCAGCAGCTGGTGGTCCCGGTGGCCCATAAGGCTCGCCCAGAGTTGAGCGCGGTGCAGACGTTGTCGAGAACCAAATTCACCGAGCGCATCGCCCCAGGAGACGAACTGCAGGTCACGCTGCAATTCAAGTCAGACGCGCCCGAGTGCGACTTCACCATCTCCAAGCAGGGCAGCACGCATGAGCCGATCCGCTGCGCCTACGGACGAGTCAATTTCTTCCGAGAACCCCCAACGAAAGCGCCCGCAGCGGATCTGGCAGCAGCAAGCCCCTCAACAGAGGGCAGCACGTGACGCAGACGCTCCAATCGTTTCAGGGGGAGGTTCGTTGCTGCGCGCTGATCCCTACTTACAACAACCCCAAGACCCTGCGCTCGGTGGTCGAGCAGACGCGGGCGCTGCTGCCTGACGTGATCGTAGTCGACGACGGCAGCGGCCCCGAAGGTCGCGCCGAATGCGCCGCTGTCGCTCGGGACGGCTTGGCCCGGGTGGTTCACCTCGAACAAAACGAAGGCAAAGGCAGCGCGGTGCTTCGCGGCTTCGATTGGGCGCGCGAACTCGGCTTTTCGCACTGCTTTCAAATCGACGCAGATTCGCAACACGATCTGAATTGCATCCCCGAGTTCCTGCGCCAAGCGCAGCAGAATCCCGATGCCTTGATCGCCGGTTATCCCGTCTACGACGACACGGCCCCCGGCGTCAGAAAAGTAGCCAGAAAAATCACCGCCTTTTGGGTGGCGGTGGAGATCGGTTCAGGAGTGATCGCGGATGCGCTGATCGGTTTCCGCGTCTACCCTTTGCATCAGCTAGCCAAGATCCGAATCGCTGCCAAACGCATGGACTTTGACACTGAAGTCGCGGTGCGGCTGCGCTGGATCGGAGCGCCCATCGTCAACATGCCGGTAGCCATTCGCTACCTGCAGCCGGAAGACGGGGGGATCTCGCACTTTCGTCCGAGCGACAACTTCCGACTGTTCATGCTTCACAGCCGTCTGTGCACGGAGCGCTGCATGCGCTGGGTTCTCCCTGGAACCAGCGCGGCTTCTCCGAATCAGGGCGGGTAGCGGATGGCGACCAAGACTCACCAACCCGAGGGATGGCTCAGCCATCGCGAGCGGGGCAGTCTACTCGGACTGCAAGTCACGCTAGCCTTGGCCACCAGGGTCGGACGTCCGCTGGCCCGGTACGCGGTGCGCCTGATAGCCGCCTGGTTCTTCTTGTTCGATGCCCGCGCCAGAAGAGCGTCTCGCCACTGGCTGCAAACCGTGTTCGGACGCCCGGCGCGGTGGCGCGAAGTGCTGCGCCACTTCAGCACCTTCGCTGAGGTGACGCTCGATCGGGTGTTTCTGCTACGGGGCGAAACTCAGGGGTTCGATGTCTCTTCGAACGGCCATCATCATTTGCAGCAAGCCGTGGAGGCAGGACGCGGAGCGCTGTTGATCGGGGCGCACTTGGGCAGTTTCGAGGCCATGAGAGCAGACGGAGAGCGCCTCGAGTTGCCGCTGAACATCATCGGTCATTTCCAACACGCGAGGATGACCAATGCGCTGCTTGGCCGACTCAATCCCGGGCTGGGCGCGCGGGTTATCGAGATCGATCCCAACTCGGTGGACTTCATCTTCGAAATTCAAAACAAGCTAGAGAAGGGCGAGCTCGTCGCGACCATGGGCGATCGCGTTGGGCTGAACGAGAAGAGCCTGACGGTCGAGTTCTTCGGGCGCCCCGCCCGGCTACCGAGCGGCCCTTTCATTCTGGCCTCAGTGCTGAAGTGCCCCGTTTTCTTGACCTTCGGCCTGTACTCCGAGCCGAATCGCTACTCCTTGTATTGCGAACCTTTCGCCGACCATCTGCGCTTGCCGCGCAAAGACCGTGAGAAGCACTTGCGCGCGCTGGTTCAGCGCTTCGCCCACCGTTTGGAGGACTATTGCCGTCAAGCCCCTTACAACTGGTTCAATTTTTACGACTTTTGGGAGGGACCATGAGCGGCCCAGCTTGCAGTCCTGCCGTCACGCGGCGTGAAGCGTGGTTGACCCCCAGAAGCCTCTCGGGCTACGACTTGCTGGGCCGCGAGCAGCGGACACCGTTGAGCTGATGTCGCGAATACCCCAAGGTGCAGAGATCACGCCGGAGGTGGTCATCGGTGATGGGCATTTGGAGCTGGACCAACTCCAAGCTCTGGCGACTGGCCGTGCAAAGCCGCTGCTAGCGGCTGGAGCGCTGGAGCGCATCCGCGCCAGCTACGAACTGACTTGTCGTGAGCTCGAGGCAGGTTCTCGGATTTACGGTGTCACCACAGGCTACGGCAACTCCCACACCACGGACGTCGCCCCCGCGCAATCAGCGGAGCTGTCGCAAAATCTGGTGCGCTTTCACGGCTGCGGCACCGGACGCCTGCTGACCCCAGTGGAGTCGGCCATGACGCTCGCCGTGCGCATTTGTTCCATCAGCGCGGGCTACAGCGGCGTACGCCCGGAGGTGGCGCAATTTTTGTGCGCGATGCTGGAAAAGCGCGTGCTCCCGGCGATCCCGGCTGAAGGCTCCGTGGGCGCCAGCGGCGACTTGACACCGCTGTCCTACGTGGCGGCGGTGATCATGGGTGAACGCGAAGTGTTGGATCTGCGCGACACTTCACCAGAGGCCGGCGCTTCACTCAGGACCCGTCCTGCGGCCGAGGCGCTCGAAGAAGCAGGCCTGACTCCCCTCCCCCTTCGCGCCAAAGAGGCGCTGGCGCTGATGAACGGTACGAGCGTGGCCAGCGCCTTGGGGGCGAGTGCGCTTCTGGCGGCCGAACGCCTCGCTCGGCTAACCGCCACCATCACCGCGCTCAACAGCTACGCTGTCGGTGGCAACGCACAACACTTCAACCCCCTGATCCACAGCACCAAGGGGCACCCTGGTCAGATCCAGGCGGCCAGTTGGATTCGTGATGATTTAGGTTCCCTGACAGATTCGCTGACAGATTCGCTGACAGAGACCCAGCCTGCAGTCCGATTGCAGGACCGCTATTCAATCCGCTGCGCCCCACACGTGCTGGGGGTTCTGGTGGACGCGCTCACGTGGTTTCGCCGCATGCTCACCACTGAGATCAACGGGGTGAGCGACAACCCCATCGTCGATTCTGAACGCGGCGTGATTCTCCACGGCGGCAACTTCTACGGTGGCCATGTGGCGTTCGCGATGGATGGACTCAAAGCGGCGGTCGCCAGCGTTTCTGACCTGCTCGATCGGCAGGTCGTGCTGTTGTGTCTGCCGGCAGAAAGCGCGGGACTGCCGGAGAATCTGGTTGGCAAACAAGGCGAAACTGAGACCCACCACGGCTTCAAAGCCATGAGCATCACCGCTTCAGCCTTGACCGCCGAAGCGCTGAAGTTGACGGTACCCGCCAGTGCTTTTAGTCGCAGCACGGAATCGCACAATCAAGACAAAGTCCCCATGGCGACCATTGCTTCTAGGGATGCGCTGCGCGTGGTGGAATTGACAGAGCAAGTCGCGGCGATCGCACTGCTCGCCGCCTGTCAGGCCGCGGAGCTACGCGGGCGCATAGCGGGCCAGCGGGAGCTGCCGCCTCACCCCATGCTCGCGCTGATCCGCGAGCGGGTGCCGGCGCTGAGCGCTGATCGCCGAATGGACGTCGACATCACCCAAGTGCTCGAGCTGATCCGTTCGGACGAACTGACTCGAGCGGCTCCGGGGCGCGCATGACGCTGCCGAGCCACGCGGTCACGGTGGAGCTCAGCGTTCCGTTCCACGACTGCGACCCGATGGCCATCGTGTGGCACGGCCGCTACTTCGAGTACCTGGAAGTCAGTCGTTGCGAGCTCTTCAAGCGTTGCGGCCTAGATGTGCCAGATCTGGTCCAGCTTGGGTTGCGCATGATGGTCACTGAGGCCCGCTGCCGCTACACCTCGCCCCTGCGGTACGCCGATCGCATCAGCGTGACGTCCTGGTTTTCAGAATATTCACCCCTACTCAAGGTTTCGTACGCGGTGAAGAATCTGACATCGGAGCGGCGCAGTGCGCGGGCGTACACTACGCTTGCCGTGACTGACAGCTCAGGTGAACTGTTAGCGACACCTCCTTCGAGTTTTTCAGAACGCTTGCCCTCATGACTCGCTTTCAACTCGTCGCCCTTGTACTGCTTGCCCTCTGCCTGCCAGGGCTGGCTGCCGCAGAGCGTCCTGCGGGGAGTTCACCTGCGGCCCCCAAAGACGCGGTCTCGCTATTCAGCAAGCTAGCCACAGTTCAAGGATTTGAAGCTCGTTTTCGTGAGGAGAAGAAGCTAGCCCTGCTCCGCGCTCCGGTCGTCAGCGAAGGGCGCTTGTACTATTTGTCCCCCGGCTATCTGTTGCGCAAGGTCGAACGTCCGAGCGCGTCCCAGGTGCGGATCACACCCAAGCACCTGGTCGTCTCCGACTCAGGGGGAGAACGACAGATCGATCTGCGCTCCCGGCCTTCGGTGAAGCTGTTCGTCGAGTCCTTCACGCGCGTGCTGGCAGGCGACCGTCAAGCGCTCGAAAGCATCTACAACATCAAATTCGTCCCTGGCTCTGACTCCAGCTGGACCTTGGAGCTGCTGCCCAAGCGGGCTCCACTCACGCAGCTGATCCGATCAGTCAGCATGTCTGGCCGCGGCTTCGCTGTCGAGACCGTGCGCGTGATGGAAGCCAATGGGGACTTCAGCGAGACTCGTCTGTTCGAGGTGGACCCCGAGCGGCGCTTCTCGGACCAAGACCGCCAGACCTTGTTCGGCATCGAAGCTAAAGAACCGTGAGCCCCCGAGCGCGACTGACTCTGGCCGGCGCGCTCTTTCTGGCCGCCTTGTTGTTCATTTGGCAGGGGTTCGTGTGGCGCGGATTTGCGCTCACCACCGACATCAGCGCGTTCATTCCGAGCAGCGCCGAACGCCAGAAAGCCCAGCTCTCCAAAGCCATCATCGATAGTGAACTCAGCCGGACCTGGGTGCTGACGATTGAAGCCGATGGGCCCGGACAGGCGGCGGCCGCTTCCCAAGTGTTCGAGTCGGAGCTGCGCTCGGATCCAGCATTGATGCGACAGCTGGCGTTTGTCACCACAGGCCCGCCTGCTGACAGCGATCGCGCGGTGTGGGAGCTGTATCAACCTCGCAGTCTTTCCTTCGCCGCTCCGGATCTGGCCGCTGCCAAAGAACTCGTCAGCGACGATGGGCTCAAACGAGCACTCACGGACTTGCGGGCGCGCCTGGAATCGCCGCTGTCGACGCTGGTCAGCCGGATCGCTCCCGAAGACCCTTTCCTAACGGTGCCGCGACTGTTCGAACAGTTGCAGCAGGGAAACAGCAAGCTAGCCGTCGTGGACGGTCGTTTCATCTCCGAGGAGCGCTTCGCGGTGTTGATGTTCGGCACTCACGCTTCTTCATTCGACGGCGAAGCCCAGAGTTCCGTGTTGGCGGGGGTACAACGGGCGGCCGAGCGCGCCAAACACAAGCTCGGAGAGCTTCGCCTCGAAATGAGCAGCTTAGCGCTGCACTCGATTCACGCCGAGCGCAGCATCAAAGCCGACATTCAACGCATCACCTGGGTTTCCGTGGCGGCCATGTTGCTCTTATGCTGGCTGCTGTTCGGCTCGCTGCGACTCATGTTGCTCGCCTTGCTACCGGTGACGGCCGGAATGCTGACGGGACTTACCGTCATTTTGGCGCTGTATGGGCAAGTACACGGGTTGACGTTGGCCGTCGGCGCATCCCTGATCGGCGTGTGTATTGACTACGTCGTTCACTTCTACGCCCACCACCTGCTTTCACCTTCAGCCACGCCCTCGGCAACCATGAAGCACATCTCCATGGGCTTGTTACTGGGCTGCGGCACCACCGCTGTCGGCTTCTTGGCGCTGGCGGGTTCATCTTTTCCAGGCCTCAGGCAAATAGCTTTGTTCGCCGGCTCAGGGGTGTTGGGAGCTCTGGCTTGCACGCGCTGGGTGGTGCCATTGCTAGTGGCTGAGCACGATGCTCCCAAAGCACTGCTTCAGCGCGTGGCGCTGAAGCTGGAGAGCACACTGCTGCTGGTCAGAGGCAACGCCGCGCAGGGTGTTCGAGCTCAACGTCGACGCGGCGTATGCTGGCTGTCGGGCGCGGCGCTGTTGAGTCTGGCTGCGGTCGCCATGGTAGACTGGCAGGATGATATGTCGACCCTGACTCGCTCAGATGAACAACTGCTGGCTGAGGACGAGCGCGTCCGGGCGCGCGTCGCGCAGTTCGACATGAGCCGCTTCGTGATCGCTATCGGGGCTGATGATGAGTCCGCCCTGCAGATCAATGACCAAGTGACGCAAGCGCTGAGAGCAGCCCAAGCTGACGGAGCTTTGTCGAGCTGGCAGAACATCTCCGCACTGCTGCCCAGCGGCAAAACCCAGCGCGAGGTTGCCGAAGTGTTGCGCAGCGCCAACTTGGATCAGCGTCTGGTCAAGCAGCTGGAGCTGGCGGGCTTCAACAGCGAACTCTTCCAACCGGCGCTGGAGCGGCTGCGCGCACAAGGTGGCAGCGACGATGCCGATACCACCACATCACTGCCCACCCCACTCGCCTATGAAGACTTGCTGCGCTCCGACTTGGCGGCGTGGGTGCGTGCATTTCGCGTGCATCTGAGTGACCAAATCGGGTTCGTAACCTTCCTGCGCGAGGTCGAAGACCCCGACGCCTTGGGGAGGAAGCTGTCGAGTGTGCCCGGCGCTGAGTTCATCGATCAGACCCAGCTGATTGCCGACGCCAGCAAAGCCTACCGACAGCGCCTGGTGCCGTTGCTGCTACTCGGTCTGGGTCTGGTTTGGATAGTGCTTTGGGCGCGCTACCGAAACTTGCGAACGGTGGCGGCCGCATTCGTACCGGCGGTGCTTTCGGCAGGCGTCACCCTGTTCGTGTTGTCCGCTCTCGGCTTTCAGTTGAACCTGTTGGGCCTGACAACGCTGCTCATGGTCCTGAGTATCGGAGTCGACTACGGCGTGTTTTTGACAGAAACCGTGCAGGCAGACGGTCTGGATGGGGCGTCACTCCGAGCCACCTTGGCAGGCTTGTTCATCGCCTGGTTTTCCACGGTGTTTGGCTTCGGCGTGCTGGCCCTGTCGCAACACCCAGCCCTGCAGATCATAGGCATCGTGGCGGCGGTGGGAGTCACGGCGGCGCTGCTTTTGGCGCCGACCGCCCTGGCCTTGCTGCCAGCCCCGCAAGAGGCCCGACAGAAACGACCCGAACCTGCTACCTAAAGCCCGTGAGCCACACACTCCTTCAAGAATGGATCGGTAGGCTGCTCATGCTGAGCGGGACCATCTGTGCTAGTTGTGCGCCAGAGCATTCAGCTCCGCCGGAGTTAGGCCCCAAGCGCGCCGCTGAGGCCGACCCAACCCGGGGTTATCCGGGCAGCTTGCTGCCCGTCACCCGTATCGACAACGATTTTCAGTGGCGGCAGCAGGTCACCGCCACGTGGCGCGGTGAGCAGCACCGCTTCGACGCCGTGCTAGCCAAAGAGGGCGACGTTCTCACCTTGATCGGCCTGGGTCCAATGAACTCGCGGGGGTTTGTCATCCGCCTGCACCACGATCAGTTCGAACTGACCAATCACACCGGACAAGAGCTGAACTTCGAGCCTCGCTGGATCATGTTGGACATTCAACGGGTGTTCTTCCCGTGGTTTGACTCCGAGTCCCCCAGCGACGGCGAGCGCGAGCGAAAGCTCGACGACGAGCTCGTCACTGAGCGCTGGCAGGACGGTACGTTGCAGCAGCGAACCTTCCGACGGCTCGACGATCACCCCCCCGGGGTCATCAGCGTGCGTTACTCGGGCTGGGCGTCCGGCGCCCAGGCACCGGCCAAGGCCACGCTCAACAACGGCTGGTTCGGCTACTCGCTGACGGTAGAGACCCTAGAACAACAAGCGTTCTAGCTGCAGCCCAATCGGCCCCAGGATTCCTGATAGCGCTCATGCTTTTGCAGTCGGCCCAGTGAGCGTTCCACATCGCGAACCACGGGCGACAAGGCGTGGCGACGTTTGATGCCTGCCGCTTCCTCTGCCGCAACCCGCTCGGGCGCCCACCGCAGGTCCCACGCAGCGATCTTGCAGCGATCCATCAGCTGGGCGGAGATCTCTGGACTCACGCTGGCCAGAGTTCTGAGCACCAGCTCCGCAGCCATCTCTTCGCCCTGCTCTAGGCGCAGGCGCAACAGTTCCAGCGTTTCGGCTGGACTCAGCTTCTTCTGTAGATCCAAGTAAGCGTCGACCAGCAAGGACGGGAATCGAGGGACGCCGATAAAGCCAGGAGTCGGATCTTCTGGGGCTAACTCTGCCCAGTGGTGAAAGAGCAGCTGAAGGTGGTTGGACAGCTCTGCGAAGCGCAAACCGCAAGCGATGATCTCGTCATGCACCGGACCTTCCAAGCGGTAGATCCCCTGAAAGAAGTATTGCGCCATGAATGACCAATACGAAAAGTTGTCCCAGTAGATCTTCGCTCCCATCGCGCGGGGATGCGCATAGACCGGACCCGCGAGACGAAACAGATCCACCGCATTGCTGACGAGGGCGTGATAGCGGTGATTGAAGGTCTCGACGCAGCTTGCGATATCCTCGCCGTCGACCTCTCTTGCGATCAGCTCGGCGGTGAAGGAGTTGGCAAACGCGATGAAGTCCGTGCCAGGGCTGTACAGCGGGTCCACGAAAGCCCCAGCCTCGCCCACTAGTCCCCAACGATTTTTCGACCAACAGCGCTCGGCGTTGTGGCTGTAGCCATGCAGACAGCGAAAGTCCAAAATATCGGCTGAGTCGACTTGCTCTGCCAAAAATGGCTCATGCTGCCGCAAGAATGCCTGCGCGCGCTCCAGAGTACGGAGCTTGTCAAAGCCATGGTACTCATCGTGAGCTACGATCCCAATACTGGTGTTGCCAGAGGCCAGCGGAATGAACCAAACCCAGTAGCCCTTACCCATGAAGTGATTGGTTGAACGCCAGCGTCGCTCGGCGAGCGGGTGGTCGTGCCAGGTCGAGTGGGGCTCACTATCGGGCACGAAGCGCGTGATGTCCAAGCGCCCAGAAGCGCGAAACCAGCAAGCGCTAGCGCTGTGTGCCGTCGATTCTTCGAGCTTCAGTCTTCGACGGAGAAAAGCCCCGCGTCCGGTAGCGTCAATGAACCAGCGCGCCCGCAGCTTGAGCTCTTCTGTACCTCTTTGCAGTCGAAGTTCATGTCGCCCTTCGTCCGATGGCTCATCAGAGTCACACAACACCACTTCTCGGAGCGTCCAGCCCTCGAGCAGTTCTACGTCCCGCTCGCCCAACAGCTCGCGCAGGTCGTTTTCGAAGCGACCGCGATCGAGCTGGTAAGAGCGAACGGGGGGCTCCTGAGAAGGACCGATCTCCGTGCGCTGGTCAATTGGCAGCTGCCCGCCTCCAGGGAAGAAGCGCAAACCGAACTTGATGATCTGGCGCTCAACCAGGTACTCGCCCAAGCCGAGCTGCTCCAAGTAGCGAGAACCAACCTCAACGCTGGACTCACCGACCTTGTGAGCGGCCTCGGGCAGTGGCCGTGTGAGCCGATCAACCACTGCCAACGACAGCTTAGGACAGCGCTGCCGCAACTGTAGGGCCAGAGTTAAACCGGCCAAACCAGCGCCGGCGATGATCACGTCAAATTCTCGCAAGGCCAGCATTGTCGCGCATCGCTTCGCGCGCTTCAAGTCTGGGTGAGATTGCTCTATGCTGTCCCAATGGGGATAAGAACTCGACTAGCCAGTGCGCTGGCCTGCACGCTGGCCTTGAGCGGGAATGTTGCGGCGCAAGAGACGCCGGCACAGCCGGCACCAGCGCAACCGGAAACGACACCTGGCCAAGCGCCACCAGCGCAGCCTACGGCGCCGGCCCAACCAGCGCAGCCGCTGCCACCGGCTCAGCCGGCTCCAGCAGCGCAGCCGCTGCCACCGGCGCAGCCCCCTCCACCGCCACCAGTCGCCTACCAACGTTTGAATCTCGAGGATCAGGAAGACCAGCGACCAGAAACCCTCCCCTATCACGAGGGGCAACCAACGCCTCCTGGCTACTACTATGACGAGCGGTACCGGATGGGGCTACTGATCCCGGGCGCCGCCATGCTTGGCGCAACCTGGATCATCAGCTCTGTGATGTACCCAATCGTCGAAGACCCGGCGAACTCGACGGACTTCATCTACATCCCGATCTTCGGCCCTTGGGTGAGCCTCGGCACACGCGACCCGATCTGCGACGAGCAGTCCGATACGACGCTCGATCTCTGTAATGAACAAGAGATCAAGACCGCCCTAGTGCTGTCTGGGATCATGCAGGCGGTGGGCACCGGTATGCTGGTCCTGGGTTTCACGTGGACAGATGAACGCTTCGTCCGAACCGATTACGCCTCGGTCAGCTTGTCGCCACTATACGTCCGCTCTGGAGGCGGCCTGGGACTCAGCGGAAGGTTCTCGCCTCCGAACACTCCCCCTAACATCAGTCGACGGAACTTCTTGTCGATCGCGTGAGGTGTTTCGCTCCCTGGATCAGCGACCCAGTGAAGCAGCATTGCCAGAAAAGCACCAACGATGAACTGGGCTCGCTCGAGACTGGATATCCCGTCGTCTGCAATGGCCTGTTTGGCCGAAACCGAATCCAGTCGTTCCGCCACTAGGTCGATCAGCATGATCTGAAGTTGCTCTTGCACGGGCGCCCCCGAGCGAGCCGCGGCGACACGTTCGAATAGGCTTTTCTGCTCGTAGGCATGCAAAAACATCGGGAGCGCGAAACTGAGAGCCGGATGGCTCGGGCCCTCCCGCTCCGGCGGCACCAGGGTTTCATCCGTCAGGAAAGCCTTGAGTCCCTGGAGGCTTTGTTGGAGTAGATCCTCCTTGTCAGCGAAGTGCGTGTAGAAGGTAGAACGTCCAACGTTCGCTCGTTCGACGATGTCGGAAACGCTGGTCTCAGCATACCCTTTTTCGAGCATCAGCTGCAGCAGGGCTTCTTGCAGCGCTTGCTGGCTGCGCTGTACGCGGCGATCCGCCTTCTTGGATGGACCGCTCATGCGCGCCCCCTGGAAGAAGCGCGTGGGATCCTGGACAGATTTCTCGATTCGTCCCGAAGCGGACAAGTCTGCGATTGTGTCGCTGGTGGGAGCGCAGAGCTGGCCATAGTTTCTGGACATGATGTCCGATAACGCACAGCCTGTCCAACAGACTCTCAGCCAGCGAGTTTCACAAACATCAATAAACTCCAAATCTTACGACCAACCCCTCGTGCGAACTCGGGATCTGTCTCGGGAATTCTTGTCCGGGGACGGAGTTCCATTCTCGGCGCTCCGGGGCGTCTCCTTGGACGTTCCCCAGGCGACCACTCTGGCACTGGTCGGGCCCAGCGGGAGTGGCAAGTCCACCCTGCTCAACTTGTTCGGGGGCCTCGACCGCCCCACGGCTGGTTCACTCGAAGTGGCCGGCCTCGATCTGATCGGACGCAGCGAGGACGAGCTGTCCTACCACCGCGGCAAGCAGATTGGTGTGGTGTTCCAATTCTTTCAGCTCTTGCCGACGCTCACCACGCTCGAAAATCTAATGCTACCAATGCAGCTGGTGGGGCACATTCCTCGAGCCGAGCGACGTGAACGGGCGCTCGGCTTGCTGGAACGGTTCTCGATCGCCGACCAGGCCAACAAGCTACCCAGCACACTCTCCGGCGGCCAGCAACAACGGGTCGCGATCGCGCGGGCGCTCGCCAATGATCCTTCGCTACTCATCGCGGACGAACCCACCGGCAACCTCGATACTCGAACGGCGGAGCACGTGCTCGAATTGATGCTGAGCCTGCCGGAGCGCGGGGTCACCCTGATCATGGCGACCCACGAAACGCGCTTCTTGCCCCAGTTCGAGCGCGTCGTGACACTGAAGGACGGAGCGATTGTCAGCGATACTCAGAGGGATCACAATCGAGCGACCTCCGCCTCCGGGAGCGTCGCATGCTGAGTTTCAAGAAGCTGCTGCGAGATCTGTGGCTCACCCGTTCACGCGCGCTGGTGATGGTCGTAGCCATCGCGGTCGGGCTGCTCGCCTTTGATTCTCTAGTGGGCGCCTACAGCATTCTCACGCGCGAAGTCGCGCGTAACTATCTGGATTCGGCTCCGGCAGCGATCATCTTGGAGCTAGATGGCGTGAGCCAACGAACCTTGAACTACGTGCGCGCTCAACCCGATGTCGCGCACGCGACGAGGCGCGCCCAAGTTCGCGGCCGCTTTTCAACACCAACTGATCCGAACAAACGGCGTGCATTTCTCTTCGTCGTCGATGACTTCCGGGAGATGGACGTGGCCAAGATCTTTCCTCAGGCCGGGGTCTACCCACCAGCTCCAGGCACGGCCGCCCTGGAACGAAGTGCGCAGGCAGTTGTAGGGGGAGGCTTGGGCACGACGCTACTCGTCGACCTGCCCGGAAAAGCGACGCAAGCCATCAAGCTGACGAGCATCGTGCATGAGCCCGCGCTGGCGCCAGCTAACACCGAGCAAGCAGCCTATCTGTACATGAGCCAACAGGACTTGGCCGGGTTGGGTATCGACGTCGAGTTCGATGAGCTCCGACTGATCCCGACGGGTTCCAGTACCGACCGAAGCTTTCTCGAACACAAGGCGCGAGAACTAGCCGCACGCATCGAAGCCAGCGGCCACGGCCAGGTCCACGCGATTCGGGTCCCACCTCCGGCACAGCATCCTCACCAACCTCAGATGACGACGGTGCTCAGCCTGTTCATCATCTTCGCCGGGCTGATCGTGATCCTCGCGAGTCTGCTAACAGGCTCATTGATGGCGACCATGATGGCCCGCCAGGTTCGCGAAATGGGGATCCTGAAAACGCTGGGCGCGCGCAGCTCACAAATCTTGCTCAGCTACGTACTGCTGGTGGAGCTGCTAGCTGTGAGTGCGTGGGCGCTCAGCTACTATCCATCCCAGCTTGGCACTCAGGCGTTCGTTGACAGCATCACGCGCCTATTGAACTTTGACGTGGTCGATCGCTCCCAGACAGTTGGAGCACGCGCCGCGCAAGTCTTGGTGGCTGCTTGCGTGCCGCTGCTTGTGACGCTCCCGTCCTTGATTCGCGGAAGCAGACACAGCGTGATGCGATCGCTCTCCGACTATGGCGTGGGTCACGGAACATTTGGCGCTTCGGCGCTCGAGAAGTGGGCCGCACGGCTGGAGTCTCACGGGGAATTGTTCACCTACGCGCTGCGCGGTGCCATTCGTCGGCGTGGGCGATTCCTGCTCTCGCTGGCTCTGCTCGCCACCGCGGGCGCTATCTTTCTGTCAGCAGTAGGCACCGCGCGCTCCTGGGAGGTCGTCACCCAGCGCTTGTATGAATCGCGGCACTATGATTTCGAAATCGCGTTTAGCCAGACGCCACCGGCCACCGTGGAGCAGGAGCTTGCGAAGAACAACGCGTTGGGGCGAGTCGAGACCTGGCACACGACACGTACGGCTCCGGGAGTAGGAAAGCGGATCCCCATCGAACGCACCTACCCCGATGGCGCGCATGGCGCCTTCGCTTTGATGGCGCCACCTCCCCATTCGAATCTGGTGAGTTTTGAACCCCAAGCCGGGCGCCTATTCGACGAAGACAAGCTGGACGAGGTCGTGCTCAACCAAGTCGTTCCAGAGGCGGAACGGTACGCGGTGGGCGATGAGATCGTGCTGTCGATCGGTGGGCAAGACCGAAGTCTGACAGTGGTCGGTAAACTGGAGGAAGTCGGGGCTGGCGCGGTCGCGTACGTCAGCCAGAAGACGTTCTTTTCGCTCGTGAAGCCTGCACACCGAAGTGCTGTGATGCGCGTCGCGAAAGCTGACGGGGTGACGACCCAAGCCGCCATGCTTGCCGCGAACCGAGTACTCGAAGAGCGACGGGCCGCAGTGGCTCATATGTCTCCGCTGGAAGTGTTCGAAAACGCCGTCGCTGCCCACTTCGAGATCCTGATCCGGTCACTGCTGGCGCTGGCCGGACTGACCGCCATCGTGGGAGCGCTGGGCTTGGCCTCGGCCTTGTCCACCAATGTCGCTGAGGCGACGCGCGAACTGGCGGTGTTGCGTGCGCTGGGTGCAACCGGCAAACACGTTCGACGCTTGGTCGTTCAAGAAGCCTTACTCGTCAGCGGACTGAGCTACGTGCTAGCCTGCCTGTTTGGCTTGGGCCTTTCCGCTATCATCGGCCACGTCATCGGCAACATGAGCTTTCAGTTGCCCCTACCCCTTTCCCTGGATTGGAGAGCGGCGGCTGCTCTAGTGGTCGGCTTGCTGGGCATAGGGGCGCTGTCGAGCCTGCTCCCAGCGCAGCGCGCCTCTGGCTTGACGGTCGCAAGCGCGCTGCGTGCGCTTTGAGGGCACCGCGCGTCCTCGACGCGTGAAGGGCTCCGAGCACCCTCTGGATCGCCGTTAACTCTAGACAACCTCAGCCCCAGAACCCGCTTCGGGGATACTCCACTACGTCCACCAGTTCGAGCCCCTCCCCCAATAGCCGCCAAGAATTGGGACCTCCGGCCAATGCAGCCCGCCCAGTAGCTATCAGCAAGCCAGCAGGTCGTGTAGTGTATCTCCGGCAGTTGAGTTTAGACTGGAGAGTAATGACGTGATGACCGGATCTTTGGCGCAGAACAGGGCTTTCATGACCGTCGACTTCGAAGACTATCGACGCCAGGAGCTGAGGGATGTCACCCGTACCGAAACCAGCGCGCACCCTCAAGAGGTGCGGGCGCAGTTGGAGCTGCTTTTAGATGCGCTGGAGGCCTGCAACGCCCGCGCGACCTTCTTTAGCGTTGGACGCCTTGTGGAGGAATTGCCGTCGTCGGTTTGGCAACGTATCACCAAGCGTCACCGTCTCGGCTGCCATGGGCACGAACACCTGCGCGTAGTCGAACTTGGTCCCAGCCGTTTCCGCGAAGACACTTCGAAAGCCAAGCAGGCTTTGGAACAAGCAGCCGGGGTAGAAGTCCTATCCTACCGCGCTCCCTACTTCAGCAGTGATGGCTGTGACCCTTGGTTCGGCACGGTGCTGGCAGAGTTGGGCTTCCAACTCGACAGCTCACGACGTCTCGGCAGTGCGCCTGCAGGCTTCAGCGGGACACTGCCTATGCCAGGAGCCGAACATGACGTCGTGTGCGTGCCGTTACCGTCGATCGGCGTAGGTCCAAAGCGCATTACGGTCATCGGAGGGACCTATCTACGCCTGGCGCCATTGCCCATTGTTGACTTCCTGGTCGAGCGTGCCAAGCGCCAGAACTTCATACCGATGGTATACCTGCACCCTTACGACCTCGATCCTAGCGCGGCCGCCCTCGACCTCCCAACCGGCAAATACAAGGCGCGCCTTGGTGATTGGGTGCGGCGACGCGGACGAGCATCCCTGAAGCACAAGTTGCGTCACCTAGCTGAACGCTACACGTTCGAACCGATAGAATCGGTATTATGCGGTCCAGCGAGAGGAACCTGAACATGTACATCCTCGGACTGTCGACAATGACGGAGTCCTCGGCGGCATTGATGCTAGACGGAGAGCTGATTGCCGCCGCGGAAGAGGAACGCTTTTCTCGCGTCAAGCACGATGGCGGGTTTCCCCATCGTGCGATCGCCGCCGTGCTCGACAAGGCAGGCATTGGCGTGGCCGACGTGGATCACGTGGCGATTTATTGGAACCCTTTCAAGCTAGGACACCGCCTACTCTACCTGGGTGACTTACTCAAAAGTAACCCGAAGCTCTTCGCTCGTAAGCTTGGACGCTCCCTGAACGTCTGGCGCGGAAGCCATGCTGGAGAAGGCGGTGGCTGGGGCAGCTTGTTCAGAGTTCGACAACACTTCAGTCGCTACTTCAAGCACGTCCCCGCTCACGTCCACTTTATGGACCACCATCTCACACACATGGCAGCCGCATACTATGGCTCCGGGTTTGATGACGCCGCAATTCTCATCATGGACGGCGCTGGCGAAGACGCCTGCACCACCAGTGCTGTGGGACGCGGCAATCGAATGGAGGTTCTGGAGACACACCTGCTACCGCACTCCTTGGGCCAGTACTACAGTGCCATCACGGGCTATCTCGGCTTCAAGATGCTTGATGGGGAATACAAGCTCATGGGGCTCAGCCCCTACGGCGATCCCTCTGGCGCAAACTGGATTAGGGAGAACTTCCTGCAACCATCAGGGAATGGCCGCTACGTATTGAACCCACGTGCACTGGACTACCACAGCGCGCTGCAAGGCGACTTCAGTGGAACGTTTGCCGATCATTTTGGTCCGCCACGCAAGAATGACGAAGATGCTCCGTTCACGGATCGCCATCGAGACATCGCGGCGGCGGCTCAACGAGCCTTTGAGGAAGCGGTACGCGATCTGGCAGAACAACTGCGGCGTCGAACTGATGCTAAGAAGATTGTCGTAGCTGGGGGCTGTGGCCTAAACTGTGTGGCCAACGGAAAACTGCTAAGTTGGGGACTGTTCGACGAGGTGTACGTTCCGCCTGTGCCCCATGACGCGGGCGGAGCCTTGGGCGCGGCAATGGTGATGCATGAGCGCTTGACCGGCACTCGCCCCAAGCCTATCCAGCATGCACAGTTTGGTCCGACTTTCAGCGATTCAGATGTCCGCTTGGCACTAGAAGCACGTCCCGAACTTGTGGCGTCCGCTCTAGACGAGGACGCACTGATCGCCCGCGCCGCGGACAAGCTGGCTAACGGCCAGGTGGTGTGCTGGGTGCAGGGCCCCATGGAGTATGGCCCTCGAGCGCTCGGCAACCGCTCTTTCCTTGCAGACCCGCGCTCCGACGGAATTCGCGACGTGATGAACGCCAAGATCAAGAAGCGCGAATTGTTTCGTCCATTTGCTCCGTCCGTCAAAGAGGAGGCCGCCTCTGATTATTTCGAAATAGACCAGCCGTCACCCTTCATGACACTCATTGTGCCAGTACGCGCCGACAAGCGCGGCGTCATTCCTGCCGTTACTCACATCGACGGCACGGCTCGACCTCAAACAGTGGCGCGCGACATCAACCCACGTTACTGGAAGTTGCTGGACGCGTTCGAGCAACGCACCGGAGTTCCGGTGCTCCTGAATACTTCGTTCAATATTCAGGAGCCCATCGTTTGCACACCGCGGGAAGCATTTGACACCTTCCTTCGCTCCTCCACGGACGGCATAGCCATCGGCAACTTTTGGGTGGAACGCAGCTAGCCAACCACGCTCAAACCGGAAGCGATTACCAGACCAGAGTAAAGCCGGCGTTGATGAAATTCACCACCTGCACGGGCTTCTTGAGATTGACCAGCGTCGGGTCTACCAGATCCAGCTCGGCGTACTCGTAAAAGGTGTGTTCACCTCTGAAGTACTCCAATGCGAAATGCAGTGGGCCGGTGGTTTGGTAGAGGCCCGCGGTCATGCCGGTGTTCTGCTTGACCAGGCGGGGATTGCCTACCGCGCCAGTATCGCTGATGGCTTCGGGGTCATTCTCGGTCTTGTCCAACATGAACACGCCGGCGCCGCCAGCGATCTTCAGATTGATCGAATCGATCTTCAGAGCGGCGAGACCAAACCCACCACGTGCCTTGCGCGGCACGCCCTGAGCATCGAAGGTGATCTGGCTCTCTTCGATGTAAGTGATGGGAGCCATCCCTTGGCCGGTGAAGCCGGCTCCGCCCAGCATTGCAGGACCCAAGCTCAGCATGAATCCGCCCTGTGCGCCCCAAGCCGTTGCGTCGATATCCTTGAGCATTCCACCCTCCGGCGGAGAGCCTTCCAGCGTTTGCCAAAAGCCGTTGGCAAAGACCTTGAACAGCTCAGGAACGGCAAACGACGCTTCACCTTCCAAACGCGGCAATGGCGTCCGGTTCAACTGAGCGTTGGCCACATTCGCTGGATCGTAAACACCCACCGTGAGCTCAAAGCCACCCATCTCAGGTGTGGTGTAGAGAAAGCCGGGCTCAAATCCAGGGAACACCGCACCGAACGCAGCCATACCGCAAGCGCCACCGCCCGCGCTTTCAATCAAGCAGGGATAACCCATGCCGTAATCATGAGCGATTTCCGAATCGACCAGGATGCCGCCACGCCCAAAGAGCGCCAGCGTGCTTCCGCCAAGCAGACTGCCCCAAGGCCCCTCGAGCTTGCCGTACAGTTCACGCGGATCCACCCCGCCAGGGGTGTTCTTGGTGCGCGTGCCCGAGGTGTTCATCCACAGCGCAACTCGACTCGACACCTTCAGATCGGGAAAGAGCTGCTTGTTGACGTTGAACCCTAAGATGCTGGCCAAGAACCCGTTGCGAATACGTGTCGAGCGCAGGTTATCTTCGCTGTCTTTCGTATCCTTGGTGGCCGTGCCCGGATAGTCGGGCTGGCCCTCGGGAATACCTGTACCCCGTGCAATGCTGACGAACGCGTTGACCCGACCGTCCGTCGAGACCTTCCATCCGTCCTTTTCAGCTATCTCGATCTCACCCCAAGCGTGTGCTTGCCAGGTGAGCGCAGCCAACACGACCGCCGTCGCCGCCTTCCGCTTCATCATACTCCTACCCCGGTACTCGACAGTCGAGACCGTCCGTGTGGTGGTTTACTTAATTTGCTGGGAAATTGTTAGCAACTAGCGCGGAATGACCCAGATGTTGCGGTACGACACCGGCAGGATCGAACTGTGGTCCTGGAGCAACAAGCCCTTCGGGTCGCAACTCTCGGGCTGACCCGCTTGGGTAACACCATCGACCGCCACGTTCTGCTGAACGACCATATCGTTCAGTTTGACCTCGGGGAAGTTGGCGCTTTGTGTCTTCTGACCGTTCTCGCAAACCTGGGCCTTAAACTCGATCTCGTAGGTGTTCCACACTTCTTCTTGATGGCACGCCACGACGAGCGGAGCTGAAACGCCGTAAATCGCACCACAGCCATCGATCGCGGGGGGTAACCCGTAGGTGTCGAGCACCTGGACTTCGTAAGAGCCCTTGAGGTAGATGCCGCTGTTGCCACGCTCCTGTCCGCCACCGGCGGAAGTGATGCGGGGCGTCACGTATTCGATGTGCACGAAGACGTCCTGAAAGGTTTCTTTCGAGATGATGTCACCGGTGTTCGTCACCACCGTCATCGTGCCGTCTCCGTTGTTCTTCCACGGATTGGCTTGGCCGTTACGAACCGAGATCCAGTTGTTGAAGGACTCGGGGGTGCCGTCGAAGAGGACAATCTTGTTCGGATCTTCGCCGGCGCCG
>JBNLEN010000031.1:0-46328 GCA_050304975.1 Polyangiaceae bacterium | reverse complement strand
GGGCCCGGTTCATCTGTGTTGCACCCGCAGTTTGTCGATGCGGTGGCGCTACGCTCAGGCCCGTATCGTGCCCGCTACGGTGACGCCACCAGTGGCGTGGTCACCACGCGTGCCGCGACCGACGTGGACGAGCTCGCGGCTGAAGTCGAAGCCAAAGTGTTCGAGTCCGGAGCGTACGCGGGGGCTCCGTTCGCTGGGCGCAAAGGTTCCGTAGCAGTGGCGGGCAAGGTGAGTCACCTGCAACCAGTACTGGACGTGCTGGATCTCAACGTGCGCCTCAGCTACTGGGACTACCAGGGTATGGTGTCATACAGGCCTTCCTCGAGAGATCTTTTGACGTTGTTGTGGTTCGGAGCTGGTGACTTCGTGGGTGAAGAAGAAGCTGGAGAGATCGACATCAATTTGGATTCGGTCTTTCATCGTTTGAAGCTGGGTTACAACCGCAATCTGTCCAGTCGCTTCGACTTGCACAACTACGTGATTGTTGGGATTGAACAGTCTCGCTTTGACCAACAAGATGAACTGTTCTCAGCGCGCTCAGCGGGCGCTGGTAGCGTGCTGAGCTACGTCGCGAGTGACGTCTGGGACTGGGCCGGTGGCATCAATTTTGAGCTGCAAGACATTGACGCCTCCGGCGCATCCTACTTTTACGGCAGTTCCAACAACGCAGCCGTCTCCCGCGTGGACAGCCAAGCAGCCGTCTGGGGAGAAGCGCATGTGGCGCCTGTGCGGAGCGTTCAGATCGATACTGGAGTGCGCGTGGCGGGATATAAGTCTAGGTCTGCGACCGCCCTGGCCGTCGAACCGCGTCTGAGCTCATCCATCGATTGGACCGAGCGCTGGAGCAGCGTTTTCGCCGTCGGGTTCAGCACCCAACGGCCGACGAGTGCACTGCCCGCGCCCGCGGTGGCGCCCGCCGATCTACGCGGGGGGTTGCAGCGGGCGTTACAGCGCTCCGCCAGTCTGCGCTACGGCTGGCCGTTGGAACTGACGGCGGAGGTGACGGGCTTCTTCAACGAGTACTTTGATTTGTCCGACCCGCTGTCGCTCTCGACCATTGCCGATCCGCTAGAGGTCGGAGACACACCTGACGGCATGGAACCGTTACCGGAAGATCTCAACTATGAGATCAGCCCCAACGGTCGTTCCTACGGTGTTGAGTTGATGTTGCGCCGGCCGTTCAACAATCAGCTTTCGGGAACTCTTTCGTACACGCTGTCGCGCTCGACTCGACGCATTGGCGGGCAGGATGTCGTCTCCAGTTTCGACCGAACTCACATCATCAACGCCACGGCCGGCTACGACTTGGGGGCAGGTTTCAATCTGAGCACTCGCCTGCTGCTGTACTCAGGCCTGCCAGTACGCACCTTTGGCACCACCGGCGGGCGTACGGGTGAGCGCAGTGACAGTTTCGTGCGGCTTGACTTGCGAGCCTCGAAAGAGTGGCGTCTCAGCTGGGTGGATCTGATGTTGATCGTCGAGATGCTCAACACGGCATTCCAAAAGGAAGTGTTGGGGGTCTCGTGCTTGCCGATGGGCTGCCAGGAAGCCACCTTCGGTCCCGTGGCGGTGCCATCGATCGGGCTGCGGGGCAGCTTCGGAGGCGCGCGCTCCCAAGCTGGCGATCGAGCACAGTTTCGTTAGCAACTCACGTAGCGAGGTGGTCGCCAGCGGTTCAGAATAGGCTCAGGTTGCGCGCCAACAAACGTCGCTCTTTCTGACTGAGAGGGCGTCGAGTTGGTTTTGAGCGCGCGCGCGCTTTCGGTAGTGCGGGCAAGGCCTGTCGTCGCGGGATGCGCCGCCGCAGCCGCAGCCCGGACTTGGGAGTCCCGCACTGCAGCAAGTCCAATAGCGTGAGCTGAAGATCCTCGAGCTCTGGAGCTTCCGATTGCGGACCGGTGTAGCGGTGTAAGCGAGCGGCCAGGCCGTCTTGGAGTTGGATCAGATAGAGGCACAGGCCACGGTTGCCGCAGCCGGCGATGGGCACCCAGCCGTCCGCCACAAGCTGCTTTCCGGGCGAAAAGCTAGAGACCTCATCTAGCATTCTGGTTAGGTCGAAGATCACCAGTTGGATCAGCTCTGCATCATCGCTGGCGCCCCCGCGGACCATCTCGTAGCCCGCGCCTGGGCGCAGAGCCTGCAGCGCCTGCAAGGCACCGTCATCCAGTTCGAAAGGCAGTGACAGTCGCAGTCTGGCGACGTCAGCGCGGGCGAGCGAGTGAGATCCGGGCGTTGAAGTTGCTAGGGATAGGGCCATGCTCCTGCGCCGATAGCGCGGAGTCGCCGGGTAGGCCCAATTTCTGGCCGAACCACGAGTAGAACTTGCCGTTTCTATCCAGGGTTTGCCGTTGCGTCAGCGCGCCGAATGAAGAACTCGCTCCGGACTAGCTCGAGCACCGCCTCCAGGGCGACAGGCGCCGGTGAGCTCTGTCTCAGGTACTCATCAATCGCGGGTACGGCTGGGGGGACCCCCAACCAGGTCGAAGCCAGATAGCGGGCGTAGCACTCGAGGAATTCCGGGCGGCGCACGACCTGTCTCAGCAAGTCCTGACTGTCATCGAAGCGGAGATGAGTGCCCTGAGCTGTGTCCAGCTCGCCGCTTGAATCGATGGGTTGGCCATTGTCCTCGTCCCGCAGGCTGCCGAAGCCATCGAAATGTTCGAAGCTGAAGGCCAACGGATTGAGCACCCGATGGCACGGCTGGCAGGAGTCGCCAGCGGTCTTCGCCTCCATCATCTGTCTGTTGGTGGTGTTGGGGGCGCTTTCCGGCAGTTGAGTGTTGATGCCGCTCGGAGGGGGCGGAAGTGGTTCACACAGCAACTTCGCAGGGATGACGCCGCGCTTCGAATAGCTCGGCGCCGCTCCGACGTAGGACTTGAGCCAGCTGGCGTGGTGTAGAATTCCCATGCGTGGGGTGTCCTCTAGGCTGACGCGTTGCCAATCGCTGCCCCGGACAGGCACGTCGTAGAAGTCGCCCAGCACGTCGTTGACGAAGGTGTATTTGGCACTGATGAGCTCGGTCACCGGCGCGTGGCGAGTGAACAAGACATCGTCGATCAATCGATGGGTTTCCTCCAGCTGCAGCTCGAAGGGCACATGCTCCGTTGCGGCTTCTCTGGCGCTGACGAGTAGCCAGTATCGAACGTAGGCGCGTGCGGCGCCCCGTGCCGCGACCGTTCCCCAGAGCCGTTCGGCGTGCGCAGCGCGAACGTCAGGATCCGATAGCTGTTCGGCTTGGGCCGATCGCAGCAGCTCCTCATCCGGCGGGTTGAAAGTCAGGAAGTACGATAGCAAGGATGCGATCTCGTATTCAGTCAAGCGATAGTCGTCGCCACCAGTCTCGCCGCCCAGTTGCGACAGCAAGTAGAAGTCTCGCCTGCTCAAGATCTGCGAGACGGCGGTCCGCAGTCCGGCGTCCGTCGATTTCGGCACTGCCTCCGACTCTTTCAGCGGACGGCGCCAGGCGTGTTGAGCAAACTGCGCCAGTTCCTCAGCGCAGTCGTCAGTGGTACAAGCGAGAGCTGCCGATAGCTGCTCATCGCTCAGCTGCGCTAGAAATCCGTCCACCACCAGCAGTGAGCCGGTGCGCGGCTCGTCCCCCTGGTAGTCACTGGCCAGCAACATTTCCTGCCCGGAAAAGTCAGCTAGCTGGCTCTGCGCCGGGGGAAGTCCGAACAGTTGTGAGAGCGTCAGCACTAGCTGGCTTCGGTTCAAACGCAGCCAGCCGCGCGGCGCCCACTGCGCATCGTCCGGCATTCCAGCGCTAGCATCGCTCGCCTGCAAGCTGGACTCTGAGGGCGCCTGGCCGTCGGAGCAGCCGACAGATGATAGCAGCGCTGCCGCTATGACGGACAGTGCCCGACGGAGCAGCCGCGGCAGCATTATGGAAAGGGAATATCACCACTCCACAGCCCTCGCAAATGCTCTAGGATCCCCCCGCGAGAGGTGGTTTCAAAGATGGGCAAGAAACTCGTTTACGGCTGCTGGATGATTACTGCGCTAGCGTTGGGCTGCTCGACGCCACACGTGCCTGATGGTCCATCCTGCGAGCAGAGCAAGCAGAGACTGGTGGAGGTGCTCGGGCAGTTGCCGGAAGGGACACTGTCCACGCCAGCGAAGGTAGAGCTCGCCACGTCGGCGTTTGCTGGCGCCTACAAGAAGGGGCCCATCTTGGAGATCGCCGAACCACAACTGCGTCTGGATGGCGAACTGCTCGCCGGCGAATCGCGGGCGCAGCGCGCCCAGTCTCTGGCCGCGAGCTTGTCACAAATCGGTCAACAACAGTCCGCGGACACGCTGGTTGTTGCCGCCGCTCACGACACGGATGTTCGCACGCTCCACGATTACCTGCAGGCGGTGCCGCAGCAAATGCAGCTGCGCTTGATGTTCAACACCCCACCGCTTCAGTCTAAGCAGGCCGACCAACTGCAAGCCGAGCTGGACCTCCCGGACCAAGTGTTGGCTGAACGAGATCCGGCCAAGCGCCGGGAGCTCCTCGCCCGGGGCTATGACGAATATTCGAGTTGCGCAGCGATAGACTCGACCGTCGCGTCCACCTCTGGCCTCAACTCTGCGGAACGTTGGTCCAAGTTGTTGCCGGGAATGCGCCAGGCTGTGCCCAGTTGCGCTTGCGAGCAAATGCAGTCCGATGGTCTGCGCCGGCTATTGTCGGCGGAGCAGCGAGCTGGCAGCGTCGGTGTGGGCACGGTGACCGCAGGCTTCCTCCGAGACTGGCGCTGTCGAGCTAGCATGCCTCTAGCGTCCATCCAGCAGCTTCTGGACGACATCGAGGAGTTTGATTCAGAGTTTTCCGGAAATTGGCGCGAAGACGCGCTGGTGTTTGACCAGGTTGTGACAGATGAACGTCTGTTGGTCTACCTTTGCAAAGCCATGCCAGGTGATGTGCTCGCGTCGATGCAGCGCGAGGGACAGACGATGTACTGGAAAGCCGCCGACAACAGCTGCCAAGCTTGGCGTTTTGAGCAGTTGGCGCGTGGAGCACCGATGGGCACCTGGCGCCAGGTTGGTGGCGACCTAGCGCTACACTATCGCCAAGCCGCTAATGACATTCGTTTGTTCGGTCCGGTGACGGATCCCAAGAGCTTGCCTACGGATGAGCAGCGTTGGGCCTGTGACCAGAGCCTTCACATGGAGTCCGTGGACGAAACCAGCGTGACGCTAGACGATCACGCCCGCTGGTTCTTCTCCGAAGAAGCTTGTCGAACTGCGCCCGCAGCGAGGACCGACGTCAAGTCGTGCGTGTCGCGACTAGCGAACGGGCTACCGCTGGCAGAGCCTGCGGCTGAGGCTCCGGAGGCTGGCGGGAAACCAGCGCCTGCGCCGTAGCTTCCCGGCCATCGGTGTGTCTAGAATTCGATGACCGAAGCAGTCGCCACGTCAGAAAAGGTGCCCGTCGCCACAGCAGTGCCCCAAGTCTGGCCATCATCGCTCAAGTAGAACTGGTAGCCAGCAATGCGTCCGTTTGAGCCGCTTTGCCGCGGTAGGTATTCGAACCCGGTGATCTCGCGCGAGCTGCCGAGGTCGACGATGAACTCGTGGGGCAGAGGCGAGTCATTGGCTCCCCCGACTTCCCATTCTGTGTGCCAGAAAGTATCCGGATCCCCGTCAATGGCGGCACTGGCAGGGGTGTTTTCATCGACTGTCTCTTCGCTGTCGGCTTCGACGGTCCACCCGCCTCGGGGGATTCTGAAACCGCTTTCGTCCAGCAGATAGAATTCGGCGATGGAGCTCCACGGGTTGCCGTTGACCTCGGTGGTCGCGACTAGTCTGGCGTAGCGAAAACCAGTTGTCTGCGAGGCTCCGCCACTTCCTCCGGACCCAGCGCTACCACCGGTGCCTCCATTGCCGCCGGCGTTGAGCCCACCGCTGCCGCCTTCGCCGCCGGTGCCTCCCTCACCGCCGGTGCCTCCCTCACCGCCCGCTCCGCCGGTCCCGCCGCTTCCACCGGTCCCGCCGCTTCCACCGGTCCCCCCGGCGTCGCTTCCGCCCATCATCATCTCGGGTGGAGGACTTCCACCCATGGACATGGCGTCGTCCATATCATCATCCGGTGGCATGTCCTCGGGCACGGCCGTTGAGAAGCCTGGCGGCAGGCCTTTCTTCGGCTCCGGTTCCATCTCGGTGGGCATCGGTTCGGGCTGCTTCACGAAAGCGGAGTCCACTTCGTTGCCTTCGATCTCAGCCGCGGGACTGCAGGCGGCGGCCAAGCCGATGGAGTACAAGGTCAGGGTTGCGGCGCGCAGCATCGGTTGCGTTGAACGCGTCGCTCTCGGTCCGAGTGAACGACGCAGAAGATAAGCGAACATGTCCCAAAACTGGTGTGGTTACCCCACGTTGTCCACCAATTTTGACGAATCGGAATTTTACGCTCTCTGCGGGGATGAGCCGAAATGTGCGCCGATTAGGCCAAAGCCGGGTTTGTACAGGGCGATGCAATCGGCTTTCCGATTCGCGACACACGCTAAGGAGATGACGCTTGCCCTCCAGCGTGTCTGGCTTAACACGTACAAGCGTGAATTCTTGAGCCGGTTTCTGGAGCCTAGACAACACGTGCCAGGTTTGGCGCCGGACGTCTGGATTGGCGAGGGCGGCACGCCCCAGTGAAGCCCGAGGCGCTATACGTGCAAGTGCGGGGATGTCGGATGTGTGCCAATAGCGCACGAGCGTCAGAGTCGGTTTGGGGGTGGGGTTTCGAGATGCGCCTAGATTTCCCCTTTGGGCGCGCTTGATTTGACGGCTTCGCGCGTGGTCAGGCCCGTTGACGACTAGCGCTCTGAAACCCAGGTTTGCTACACACCATTACATGGACCTGAGCGCGGCCTGGCAGACACCCATCGGGAAGTTGCGCCTAGTTGGCATGCTTGAAGGCACGTCATTCATCCTACTCTTGTTCGTCGCGATGCCGCTCAAGTACTGGATGGGGATGCCCGCCGCAGTGAGTGTGGTCGGCATGCTCCACGGTATCTTGTTCTTGTGGCTCTGCTACTTGCTGGTGGATACAGTGTTCAATCAGGGCTGGAGGCTCAAGCCTGCGGCACTTGTCTTCTTGGCAGCGCTGTTTCCCTTCGGTCCATTCGTGATCGATCGCTGGCTGAAACGGCAACAAACCGCCGCCTAGTCCGAGGTCGTACGTCCTGGCGACCCGCTGCTTGAAGACCAGATCGACCTTGGGGTGCACGCCAAGAGCCAGCGATTGGATGAGCGCGAACGAGTCCGCGAGGTGTCCAAGCTGCCTGCTCGGCGAGCGCGGGCGCCCCGCCGAAGGCGTCAAATTGCCTGAAATTCTGCGTCGGAAAGCCAGGATCTTGATCGACGCTCAACCAAGCGCTATCCCTTGGCGCCTGTGCTGCGCCCGATTGACGTTATCGTCGCTGCCATCCAGATGACGCAACCAGCCGTTGTGGATGAAGACGCGAAGAGTTACGCCCAAGTGCTTCAAGTCGAAGCCAAGGAGCACGACTTTGACCCGTTGACGGGAGTAGCCATCATCTTCACCGAGAGTGGCTTCAATCCCAAGGCGGTGTCTCGCAGTGGGGAGGACTACGGCTTGGCGCAGATCCGAGCTAGATACATTGGGGCGTGTATTGGAACGAAGGATCCCGTCAAGAATCCGACGCCGGCGTGCCGCAAAGAGAAAGCACGCCTGTTGGATCCTGCGGAGAACATCCGCATCATGGCCGATCTGATCACTCGCAACCGCAAGTTTTGCAAGAAGAAGGTGGGAAGCGCCAAATTTCATCGTTGGCTTGCGAGTTATCAGGGGCGCAACCATCCCAGGAAGAAGGTTTGGTGTCGCGCGGGGAAAGGCACATGGAAGGTCATCAACTTGCGGAGTTCACTGATTCGAAAACTCAAGCAGGCACGCAAGTTGAAGTGAGCCAAGCCGCGCGCTGCGGGCGCGAGTCTTGGGGCGACTCGGAGGCAGTGGATGATTTTTAGGCAGCTTTACGACGCAGCGACGTCAACTCTCAGCTATCTCGTCGCGGACGAGGCAAGCGGTCAGGCGGCCCTGATTGACTGCGTGTTTGAGCAGCATCTCAGAGACCTGGCGCTGATTCGTGAGCTCGGACTGAAGCTTCAATACACGCTTGAGACTCACGTCCACGCAGACCACGTGACCGGGGCCTGGCTAATGAAGCAGGCTGTCGGTAGCCAGATCGCTGTGGCGACCGGAAGCGGCGCTACCGGGTTTGACGTGGGGCTTGGTCCCGGTGATGTTTTGGGAGTTGGAGACCTTCGGATAGAGGTGCGAAGTACTCCTGGACATACTGACGGTTGTTTGACCTATGTTTTGCCTGAGCAGCGCATGGCTTTCACCGGTGATGCCCTGCTGATCCGCGGGGCAGGGCGCACCGATTTTCAGCAAGGGGACCCGGCGAAGTTGTTTCGTTCGGTTCGTGAGCAGATCTTCAGTTTGCCGGATGATTTCGCGCTCTATCCCGGGCACGACTACTCGGGAAGAACCTCAACCACCGTCAAAGAGGAGAGACAACACAATCCCAGGTTGGGGGATCGCGTGCGGGAGCAGGACTTCATTGGCTACATGAACAACCTGGGCCTACCTCACCCCAATCGCTTGAAGGAGGCTGTGCCAGCCAACCTACTGTGCGGTAAACCAACGCGTGAGGCTGATGCACCGAAGACTCCCGTGTGGGGGCCAGTTATTCGTACTTACGCCGGAGTCTGGCAGATCGAGCCGGAGTGGGTGAATGAGCACTTGGGCGAACTCCAGCTGATTGACGTTCGCGCGCCCGAGGAAGTCGAGGCTAGTTCTATGGGGCAATTGCACGGATCCCGTCAAATACCGCTCTCGCGCTTGCGAGACGAAATTGCCGGACTCGAGGATGAGCCGCCGATAGTCTTTGTTTGCCCAGCGGGCGCGCGCTCAGCAATCGCGGCAACAATTGCCGAGCAAGCAGGGCTGCACCATGTGGCCAGTTTGCGGGGCGGAATTCTCGAGTGGCGGGCTCTTGGACTCCCGATTGATTAGTTCGCGCGACTAACATTACGGCGCAACCTTTGGGTAGATAAGTTGCGTCGCACGCGTGCCTGTCAGGTTGAGGGCTGGTATCGCGGTGCGACGTTCGCCCTAGCTGTGCACGTGGGTGCGACATGTCTGCACCGCTTTTGCCCCCATTCGCTGCGGTTTGCAGCGGTTAGCGCGCTTGGGCCGCTCCGGTTCGAACCGAATTCATGGCCCCGAAACATCGAATTTTCACAGCGGACACCAAAACAGTCGCGTAGCTCGAAAGGTACAGTATATTCAAATACCATGGCAGAAGACGACGCACGTGTGCTGGTCATAGACGACAGCGAAATCTCGCTCGAGTTGATGGCTGGCGTACTGGAAGACTCTGGAGTTGCCGTCGTGAAACTGCCTGGTCCTATCGGTGCGACGCAGGCGGTTATCAAGCGCAACATTCAGGTGTTGGTGACCGATGTGAACATGCCGGCGCTGCCTGGCCACAACCTGATCTCCCTGTTCCGGGGTAATCGGCGCACGAAGCACGTGCGAGTCGTGCTCGTTTCATCCCTGCCGGAAGACCAGCTGCAGGAGATTGCAAAGGAATCCGGCGCGGACGGTGTGGTTCAGAAAGACTCGATCGAGGCCGAGCTGCCACGCTTGGTGAAGCGACTATTGCGTGAGCGTCCCTCAACGCGCGCATCTGACCCAGGTCCGGCCGAAGATGAGGACCGCGTCTCCAGCCCCATGTCGTCTGTGCGTGCGCGACTGACCAAGTTGTCCTCTAGGGGCTTCAACGAAAGTCTTCGCAAGTTCCATCAGGAAGCCACGAGCGGCAACTGGCAAGAAATCACAGAAGTCTAGCCGCGCCGCACGCACCACAAGTGTGGGGAGCTTTCGGAGCGTCTGCCCGCAGGGGGGGGCACGGCCGCTCACGGCCGCGCGATGAACCAGCGTGCGCAGCTAGCGGCGTGCGCACGGTTCCTGGTCCCCGCTCGGGGCGCCTCTCTCCTCGGGCAGTCAGCGGATGACGCGTGCGAGTTTAAGCAGCTTGCTCGACAGCTTGTGTCCCTCGGCGTCGACGCGGCCCATGTTGATGACCAGGCGAGGCTTGTGCTTGTGCACACCAACCGCCAATGACGCTCGCCCGGCCTCGACGTCTTCGACGGAACCAGACATGGACAACACCCGGTTACCCGAGCACAGCCGGCGAATACCGATGGTCAGCTCGCCCTCGAAGATGTAGGCGGCGTCGGCCCAAATCGCGTCATCGGTGGAGACCTGGTCGGCAGTCAGCGTGCGGACCTTGCCGCCCAGCTTGGCGAACATCTCGGCGATCTGCGGGGCGTCGTCCGAGCCACTGGGGGCGATGATCAGGATGTTGGGCTTCTTGCCCTCCAAGGTCTGGTCGTAGTTCAACGCTTTGCCCAGGATGGCCCCCTGCAGAGCGATGTCCACCTCCGAAGCCAAGGCCGCGCCCGGATACGCCAAGCAAGCCGCGGCAGCCAGCATGGCTCCGCCAAAAGCTCTTCGCGATGTGGTCACTCGGCTCATTGGGTACAGTCTAATACGTTAGTTTTGACGGCAAATTCCGGACAATATTGAATAAAGGTTGGCTTGGCTCCCAAAGAATGCCCCGTTTCGGTCAGACTACAACCAGTCGCGCAATTGAGCGACAAAGTCGTCATCATCGGCCTTCAGGACGAAGCCGTCAGCCCCGCACCGCTTCGCACATGTCTCTACATGGTCGCGGTCGTGGGCGGAGTATATCACAATGGGGCAGCGGAGCCGCGCGCGCTGCTTGAGCTGTCGCACAACCTCCTCCCCTGATGTGTGCGCTAGGGTCAGATCGACCAACAACAGATCTGGACTCGTGGTCTCGGCCCACTCGATGGCTAGTGCCTCGTCGCTGCTTGTCTCGACGCTG
This sequence comes from Polyangiaceae bacterium, assembly GCA_050304975.1. GTDB lineage: Bacteria > Myxococcota_A > Polyangia > Polyangiales > Polyangiaceae > SZUA-265. Next base: position 35,418 of record JBNLEN010000031.1, on the reverse strand, counting down.
AATCCTTCTTCCTCCAGCAGCTCTGCCATGATGTCCAGGCTGAGTTCACTGTCGTCGATGATGGCTACGAGCGCGTCCGTCATATCTCTCCCTCTCGCAAGGCCTCGAGCGCGGCCTGCAGCACTTCATCCGCGTCCTCCAGGAACGACGAGTGAAATAGCGGATGGGTAATCAGCGGTAGTGTCCCTCGGGACGACGTCAGCAAGTCGCGAGTGCGTCGCATCTCCGAGTTGCTGAGCGCCTTTTCTCCGAGTCGTTTTGCGGTAATTCCGAGCAGGTAGCTGGCCAGCCAAAACTCTGGTTCCAGGAATACGGCGCGCCGCAGTGAGGTCATAGCCTGCTCTGGCTGTCGGGCTTTGCGATTCAACAGGCCCAGGAAAAAGTGCCCTTCTGCGACCACGTCATCCAGGGCGATCGCTGCCTCGTACTGCGTTCGTGCCTCTTCAAAGTCGTGCTCCCTAAGTAGCACGTGCCCCAAGCTCAACCTGGCGTGGATGTCGTCAGGATTGGAACGCACCACCTCTTTCAATGCTTCTAGTACAGCGTCAGAACGGTTTTCTTCCAGGCATCTCAGCAAGCTGTCTTGGATTTGCAAATAGCTCGCTGGCAGTTCCGGTATTTCCGCCGATTCATCGTCACGGGGCGCCGCGTTTGAACGCAGTGGCTGCCTTCCGCCGAGTTGCGCGGCGGTGGCCGGAGTTTTGGTTTCGCTTGCTGGTGCCGGATCTTTGGCGGGCCTGGATGAGCGCCGCCGGCCACGGTCTGTCAGATCTTGCACTTCAGGGAGCACCGAAAGGCTTGGCTCGCGGTCTTCAGAGCGCCCGTACACCACGCGTCCAAACGCCAGATATGGTCTCAGTGGCAACTGGCGTTGCGCCAAAGTCTCAGATGCCCCCAGTGCCAAAAAGCCGTGGGGTGCCAACGCACGCGAAAAGCGGGACACCACCGTTCGAATCGTCTCCTCCTTGTAGTAGATGAGAACGTTGCGGCATAAGATCAGGTGCCAATGGTTGCCGTAAAGATTGGTGGGCGGCTCGTCCTTGACGAGGTTGTTGGTGGTGAATGACACGCGTTCTGCGACATGGCGGCGTATCTCGTAGGTGCCCGGTTGTACCAGCTTGAAGTGCCGGCTGCGGATGTCACCCGGCACACGTCTCAACGCCCATTCGGAAAATACCCCGTGTTTGGCGACGCGCAGCACGAGCGGGTTGATATCAGTGCCCAGCACAGTGGCCTCGAGCCCGACCTCCAAAGCCAGGATAGCTAGCGTGTACGGCTCCTCTCCAGTAGAGCAACCGGCGCTCCAAATACGGACTGGAGCCTGACCATGCAGCGCTCTCGCCGCAGTCGCGAGGGAGATGGCGGCGGCGAGCTGTTCCTCATCTCGCAAGAAATGCGTCAGCCGATTGGTGGCATTCTGAATGGCGATCGCCCACTCGGGGTCATCGACGCCCCTGGCGCGAAGTAGGGCCACGTAGTCGTTGATGTCTTGGCAGCCTAGCTCTTGCAGGCGCTGCACCGTCATTTGCTCGAAGTAGGGGGCGGCGTCTGGGACTTCCAGCCCGGTGCGCCGATGGATCAAGTCGGTCAGCGTCTTGAAGTTCACGTCAGTTTACCACCCGCGGCGAGGGTGAAGTCGCGTGCATATTGCAGTAGAGCCGTCGAGATTTGATTGAGAGGCAGCACCTGCTGAGCGGCCCCCAGATCCCGCGCCGCCTGAGGCATGCCGTTGACGACGCAGCTCTCGGCGCTCTGCACAAGCGTCAGTCCTCCCTTGTTGCGAATCTTCAGTAGCCCTTTGGCGCCGTCTCGCCCCATCCCCGTCAGTACGATTCCGATGGCGCGTTCGCGAAACGTGCTGGCGAGCGAAGCGAGCAACTTGTCGCCAGAAGGACAATGTGCGTGCCCGGTTTCTAGTGAAAAATCGGCTCCGCCGTGTGGGCCGATCAGCAGGTGTCGACCTTCTGGTGCAAGGAGTACGACCCCAGGTTCAAGCTGAGTGGATCTGCTTGCGACTTGGATCCGCAGCAGACAGAAATCGGATAGCCACTGCGCCAAATGGGGAGTGAACCCATCAGCTAGATGCTGCACAATTGCGATGGGCAGGGGAAAGTTTGGAGGAAGCGAGCCCAGTAGCTCCGCCAAGGCAGACGGGCCGCCCGTCGATGCAACGATGCCAACGGCGGCTGGAATGTGATCCGCCCGCCCGGGCATCGGCGGCTCTAGAGTTGGAACAACCTTTCGGTTGCGAGCGTGGTGTACGACGGGAACCTTGGCAAGCATGCGTACGCGCTCGCAGAACTCGATGCCGGCTTGGTCGAACATGGCATCGATGTCCGGTTTTGGAGCGAGCTCCAAAGCTCCTCTGCGGAGAGCATCGAAGCACCAACTCTGGTCCCGGCTTTTCTCATCGGCCGTCAGCACGATGATTGGAGTGGGCTTGGTGGCCATGATTTCTTCCACCGCGTCAAGCCCATTCATCGTGGGCATGTGCAGGTCCATGGTCACCAAATCCGGCTCGAGACGGTGCACCAACGACACTGCCTCTGCGCCATCCCGGGCGATGCCAGCCACCTCGATATCTGGATGGCGGCGCAAGATCTCCGTCAGTGCGTCCGTGAACAGTGGAGAATCATCCACCAATAGCACCCGCGTCACGTCAGGCATTCGTCACATTCTCCGCGGCCAAACGAATGTAGTGTCTCAAGGTTCGGTTGAGCTCTTCCGCTCGGAATGCGGCCTTGACCAAATACGCGTTGGCGCCCTCGCGCATGGCTCGGCGTTTGACTTCGTCTGAATCACGCGTCGAAAAGACGATCACGGGCAGGTCTTTCAGCGTCGGCGATTCTCGAATGCGCGCGAGTAGGCCGAAGCCATCCATCACCGGCATGTCCAGGTCGGTCATTACCAGATCGGGGCGATGGCGCTCCAGCATGTGTAGCGCATCGGACCCGTCGATGGCTTCGTCCACTACGAAGTTCAGGCGCTCCAGCAAGGAAACCAGCATGTCCCGAGTCAGTTCCGAGTCGTCCACCACCAGTACGCGGCTCTTGCGTTGTGCGAGCTTCGGTTTGTCAGTCGCGGGTTTCATCTTCCAACCCGCTTGCCTACCTGCGAGTCGGTACAGCTCCTGCAAGTTGACGAACATCACCAGTTTTCTGCCCTCGATCATCCCGGTCCCGCTCACCAGATCGATCCCGGCAACGAAGGCGTTGAGGTTGCGTCGCACGGCTTCCCGCTCCCCCACAACCTCGTCGACGAGCAGCGCCATGCGGCCCTGATTCTCGACGATGACCACCATGCCTTCGCCGCCAATCATCCGCGCTTCGGCGCCGAGTAGTTCCGAAAAAGAAACCAGCGGCAGCCGCACGTCGTCGATTTTCAGCGAGCGTCCCTGACCGGAGACTTCAATTTCCGACTCGACGATCGTGGTGACGCTGTCCACCGAAGTGCTCGGGATTGCGTACAGAGCGTCGGCTGCCTTCACTACCAGCCCGCGCGTGAACGCTGTCGAGATCGGAGAGCGAAGAATGAAGCGTGTGCCCGCACCGATGGTGCTTTCGACGCTGACGGAGCCGCCCAGCTCTCCCATCTGACTACTGACGACGTCCAAGCCGACGCCACGGCCAGAAATATCGCTGGCTGTTTGCCGCGTGGAAAACCCCGGCCGAAACATCAGATCGAGCAGTTGGGGTCCCTTGAGCTGGTTCGCCTGGGATTCGTCGATCAACCCGCGACGAAGTGCGGCAGAGCGGATTGCCTCCGGGTCTACGCCCCGACCGTCGTCGCTGATGATCACCTCCACATGGCCGCCCACTTCACGTGCGGACATGACGATCTTTCCACGCTGGCTCTTGCCCGCAATGGCCCTTATTTCGGGGAGTTCGAGACCGTGGTCGACGGCGTTGCGGCAAAGGTGCAGCAGTGGCTCGTCCAGGAAATCCAGCACCTGCTTGTCGACGGTGACCTGCTCCCCAATCAGTTGCACGCGCAACAGCTTGCCTTGCTCGCGCGCCAGCTGGCGCATGCTGCGAGCGTGGGCGTTGAACAAGTCGCTGACGCGCACCATGCGGATGGCGCGGATTTCGTCCTGGAGCGCGGATAAGTGAAGCGCGTTCTGAAACTGCTCTTCGCCAGCCCGCGCCACCGTGGACAAGATTTCGCGGCCGAAAGCACTCACCTTGGCGAGTGCGGCCGCGCGAAATCCGGCCCCATCACTCGTACGCATGACGTCGACCTGGGCGAGCAGGTCCAAGGCAATGCGTTCTACGTCGTCGAGCGAGCGCTCGAGTTGCTCGTGACGCACCATCAATTCCCCCGCCAGATCCGTCATGGACACCACGTGGTCCGTGCCGACGCGCACGTAGTCGTGCCCGCCGCCCTCGACTCTCGGGGCTTCCGGGGCTCGAGAAGGTCCGGAGCTTGCTTTGGTGCGCGGAGGAGCCGGCTCGTGAAACACTTGCCTCTGCGACAGTTCCGGGCTGTCTTGCGTGGGCGCTGGCTCTCGGGCGGGTGACGCTCCGGACTCGCCATCTTCATCGAAGACCGTGCTCTTGAAGGCCTCGCCCTTGGCGACCAATGCTGGCGGCAGAGGTTCGTCGGCATTGACCAATTCTGCTATCAACACCAGTCCCTCGGCGATCGCTTCGGTGTTGAGCGGGCCGTTCGTGCCCTCGATGATCAACGCTTCGGTGCGAGCCGCGACATCACCTGCCAATGGCAGTTTCATCATCCGCGTTTCGCCCTTGAGCGAATGGATTTCCCGCTTGATGCGCGCTTTCAGTTCATCATCGGCGTCTTGTAGCTCGGGCGAGGTTTCGATTACCTCGACGATGGCCGCGATGCGTTTTGGTGTGATCTCCCTAAGTTTTCGTAGCAGCCGCGCCCGACGCTGATCTCTGCCTGACTCTGTACCGGACGGCGGTGGAGGAGGAGGCGGCTCTTGCGGCTGTCCTAGGAACAAATTCACGCGCCGCAGTAGCTCCGGCGGCGCTTCACTCTCCGCGATCAACTCGGCAATTAGGTCGAGGCCCTCGATCAGCTTCTCTTGCGTTCTCGAGAGACTGCCGTCGTCCAGCGCGGTCAGCAAGATTTCCTCGACGAAGTGGGCGATGTTGCCCACCTCAGTCAAGCGAAGCATTTTGGCTTCGCCTTTCAGCGTGTGCAGCTCACGCTTGACCCGATCACTCAGCTCCTGGTTGTCGGGCTTCGCCTCCAGTGAAGCGATGCCGTCCAGCAACACGGCAAGTCGCTCGGAGCTGACCTGACGAAACTTGGCAACTAAGCGTGCCCGACGATCATTCGGCGGCATCTCGAATCAAACGAGGGTCGGAAGCGCTTCCTCTGTTTAGTCTAAATCTGCCGACTAGCGCCTGCAGAGTCTGTGACAGATTCATCAGATCCGTAGCTGAATCCACGATTTGCGTGCTGCCGGAGACCGTTTGAGCCGCCACCTCACCCACGTCTTCCATGGCCTTCGTGGCTTGTTCCGTGCCAGTTTGCTGCTGCTGGATGATCAGCCCAATCTGGCGCGCCCAACGGGTTGTATCCGTCGCGAGCTTCGTGCTTTCTTCCGTCGCCAGCACGGTGGAGTCTGTCGAGTCGGTAATGGTTGCCGTGAGTTCTTTGATGTCTCTGACGGCGCCCATTACGTTCTCGGCCAGGCGCTGCATCTGAGAGGCAACCAAGGAGAAACCTCGTCCGGCCTCTCCAGCTTTGGTCCCTTCGAGGCCAGCGTTCAACGCTAGCAGCTCGCTCTTGTTGGCGATGTCCTTGATGATCTCCAGAATTTCAGCGATGCGCCGATTGTGGCTGGAAAGCGTAGCAATACGTTCAGCCACATTCTGACTGTTGCCCTGGCTGCGTTCCGCGCTGCGCAACACATCATCGGCCGTGGCTCCAATTTCGCGTGCCGATCGAAGCAAGCTCTCGAGCGTCTTGCGGACTTGCTCCACCGCTGTGGATTGAGTGGTCGCGCCGCGTTCTTGTTGCTTGGCGTTGGCGAAAAACTCGCCGGAAGAGGTGTTCAGCTGAGTCGCGGTGTCGGCGATCTTGCGCACCAGCTCACGCTGGCTGACGATCATCTTGTTGAGCGCGCTGGCGAGCTCCCCTTCCAGTTCGACCGTCTCGGAAAGGTTTCCAGCAGCAATCTCGGAGACCTGGTTTGTCAGCTGCTTCATGTTTCGATTGAGCGCATTGAACGAGCGAGTGATGTCGGCGATCTCGTCGTTGTTGGAGTCCAAGATTTCCTCGGACATGATTGCGCCTTCTGCCAGACGATTGGCGGTTCGCACGACACGAGCGATACGCACGTTGATGCTACGTCCGAGGACGTAGGCCAATCCGAAACCGGCGAGCATGAGCGCCAATGAGATCATCAAGATCTGATTGCGTGCCTCGGCGCTTTGCTTTTTGATGGTGTCGAATGTGAAGCCTGCAACGAGGGTGGCCTTCCGCCCGCTTTCGGAAACCACCGGCTCGTGCACTTCCAAGCCGTAGCCTGACTCGACGATTCGGGTCTCCGGGACGAGCTCTCCGTCAACGGATGAAAACCAGTCCTTTGCGGCCGCAGCGTGCTCTCCGCTGGTGAAGCGGGTGGCGACTTCTCTGCCAGAAGCGTCGTAGACGGCCGCAAAGCTGAAGTCGCTATCCACCGAGAGTACCTTGAGACCCTCCTTGAGCGCTTCCTCGTCGTCGAAGTCGAGCGCTGCTCCGATGCTTGGCCGCACGATGCGCGACGCGACGGTTGCACGAACTTCGAGCCCAGACCGGGCCAAGCGCTTGTGATTCAAGGGGAAGTAAATAGCCATGAAGATCGCGCACAATGCTGCGATCGTGGCGATTGCGCCGCCAGTGCGGACGGCGATTGGCAGCCTGCCGGACCATATCTTCACGTTCGTTTCCCTTGCTATGCGTTTGACTTGGCCGCTCATGTGGCTCCTTTCGTGGGCGCCCCCTCCGGAGCCCCTAACGCCGGATGGTTTGCCGCCAGCTGGCTGACGTCGAGGAACAGGGCCACGCGTTCCTCGTAGATGAATAATGCTGAGAGTCCCGTGGTGATCAGCTCTTCGACGAGCTTGGGAACTGGGCGAAATCTGGCCGTGTTGACGTTTATCATCTCATACTCGTGTCCGATGTCGAACTGGGTGTCGCCAACTTTGGTGGAGATTCTGGCTACGCGCCCATGAGTGCTGGGAGCCTCGATACCGAGCAAGCTGGCCAGGCTAGGGACTAGCGTACCCGAACTTGGTTGATCGACAAAATCCACGATCGACTCAGCATTGATGGCGATTGCCGACTCCTTGAGTTGGATTAGCAGCAGGGACATGGCGTCCTTGTAGTGAGTGACATTGGTCGACATTCAGCCCTCTCGTCGCGAGCGCACCCGAGCCGCTTCCAACATTGGCTGCAGGTCGAGCAGGCCGAAGCACTTGCCATCCAGTTCAACCTCTTCGCTAACGAACTCGCGAATGCGTCCGCCCTTGATGACGGTTGCGGGGGCGATCAGTGAACGGTGCACTTGAGTGACGCCAGTAGCCTGTTCACACAACAAGCCGGCTTCCAGCTCACCCACTTTCACACTGACCACGCGATACATGGACAAGTCTTCGAGGTGGCTGTCGTCTCGAGGGACGCCCAAGAACTTGCCGAGGTCCAGGATGGCTAACGCGCCGTCGCCATGCGGTACCAGGCCAGTGATGTAGTCAGGAGCGCCCGGCGCGCGGGTTGGGGGTTCCGCGTTGGTCACGGCCTGGACCTCATGCGCCGACAGCAGCAGGTTCAAACTGCCAACCCGAATCCCGAACAAGGCACGATGTGCAGCCTCGACCCGTGCTCTCGCCGCGCGCTCCGTGTTGCTCGTGCCCGAGCCTGTGCTCCCCAAGGAGTTGCTTAAACTTTCTTCCACCAAAGTTTTTCTCTGCCGCGTTACGAGTGGACGGGTCAGTTCCGGCCAGAGTTAAGCCCCGATCGGGTTACGTTGACTTACTGCTGAGACTGAACACAACAAACTCGCACTAATTGGTCAGTCCTGTTCGCAAGGCCTGACGAACGAGAGGTACTAGTTCCTCCTCCAGGCGGTCCTTTTCGATAAGTCCGTCCGCATCTACGTGCCCCAGTTCGTGCAAGGAAAGCGCCGAAGTAAGGAAAATACGCACGTCCTGAGTGCCGGGATTCTGTCGAATGCGTTTGACCAGCTCAGTTCCCGGGAGTGCTGGCATGTTGACGTCACTGATGATCACGCGGACGTTCTCTTGAAGCGCGATGCGAATCGCGTCCAGCGCGGTGGGCAAGGCTAGGGCCGCAATCCCGGCCTCCTCGAGTAGCTCCGTCATCAAGCTTCGGGACAATTCGCTGTCGTCGATGACCATGACGCGCGGAGCGGTGCCGTCCGCGGGCATGGTTGGCCGGCTGCGGCCAGCTCGCTCGCTCGTCAGCGAACGTTTTAGCTTCTGCAGTTCGCCGCCGATCAACTGCTCCATTTGACGCCGTTCGTCAGCGAACATCCTGGCCACCACATTTCCTACATCAGGATTGCCAACGACCCGCTTCGTACGAATCAAGTAAGAACGGAGCGCATCGGAGAACACGCGCGCAGTGGCAGGACGCTGTTCGGGATCCGGAGATACCGCTCGGCGGCACAAGCGGGCGAGCTCCTCGGGTACTGCAACGTTGCTTTGGGGGAGGGCGGGAATACTGCGCGTGGTGAGGTGGTGTACGACCGCTTTCTGTTCGAGGTCTTGCCACATGCGTTTGCCGGTCAATGCTTCCCACAACATGACCCCAATCGAGAACAGATCACTCCGCGGCTCGGCTTTGCTCGGGTCCAGCTGTTCTGGTGCCATGTAGGCAAGCTTTCCTTTGAGGGTGCCCGCCGTCGTACTGAAGCTGCCAGCGCTCAGCTTCGCGATTCCGAAGTCGAGCAGCTTGATTTCGCCGTCGTAGGTTAGAAAGATATTGTGAGGGGACACGTCGCGGTGCACCAAGTTCAGGCACCAGCCGTCGTCTCCCTCAACACGGTGAGCGTAGTCTAGCGCTTCCAATACTTGGTAGAGCACCCGCAGGTGCATGTTCTGGGTAAACTCGGCGGTTTTTTCATTCTTCTGCAGGACTCGCCGCAGCGTCTGGCCTCGCAGGTACTCCATCTCCATCACCAGGTCGCCTTTGAAGCGTTTGAGCCCTGCCACCTTGCAGATGTTGGGATGGCGCATACGCGCCATGATTCTGGATTCGGTGGCCAGCATGCGCGTGAAACGTTTCTCGTTCGTGAGCTCCTCATGCGGAGCTTTCAGCACGACCAAGTCGGTGTTGTCGCCGTCAGGCAAGGCAAGCTTGACCACGGCTTGGCCTCCTCTGCCGAGTTCACCTAGTACTCGGTAGAAGGCTTCCTCAGCGAATGTGTCGAGTTCGTTCACGAGTTGGGTGGTGGTGGGTGCACGAGCAAGTCGCGCAACGGGTCAGCATATCGTCCATCTGGCGCGAGTCGAGTGCAGGCGCTGTGATCGCCGAGACTTCCGCTGGACTGCGTCTACTGTCACACCTCCACCGCAGTTCGGGCGCGTTGAACCCCCGCCCCCTACGCGGGCCCCCGTTTGCGGGAGGCGGTTCAGCGCCCATGAAGTGACTCACCATCTGCTTATGGGACTTCCTCGCCCCCGGTCGAGTTTCTCTGAACCTCGTCCGTCCGCGAGCCTGTTTGCGGGAAAGCACTCCCTGTCTAGACTCATCGCCATTGCTGCTGGGGAGCTCATGCTGCTCTTCTGGTTGGTGGCTGAGCCCCGACGCGATTCTGATTTGCGCCAGTTGGATCTTCGCGGAACACTATGTTGGGGGGCGTTCAAACCGGTTACATATGTCGACCATCAATCCACTGTCTCGTGAGGTCTCGGCCAAGATCGTCTACGTAGGTCCGGGCCTTTCGGGGAAGACGTCGTCCCTACAGTATATTCATCGTCGCTTGAACCCGTCGCGTCGCGGTGAGCTCCTGAGTCTCGCCACTGAGGAAGATCGGACGCTGTTCTTTGACTTTCTGCCCATCAAGATCCCTCTCGTCAACGGCTTGGCGGTGCGCATCCAACTGTACACCGTCCCCGGACAGGTGTTCTACGCCGCTACCCGTGAGTTGGTGCTACGAGGTGCCGATGGGGTGGTGTTCGTCGCGGACTCACAGCGCGCACGTCATGAAGCGAACATCGAGTCGCTAAAAAGTATGGAGGAAGATCTCGCCTCGCAGGACGTGAAGTTGCGCGGTTTTCCAATGGTATTTCAGTACAATAAGCGTGACTTGCCCGGCGTGCTCGAGGTGGACGAGTTGCGCAAGGACTTGAATCCTCGGGAAGTTCCCGAGTTCGAAACAACAGCTACGAGCGGTGAGGGCGTTCTGGAAGCTCTGCAAACGCTCGTGCGCGAAGTGATCCGAAGTCTGGCTCGCCCCAACAAGCTACCGGTGCCCAAGACCTTGACCAAGGCCGCGCGTGAGACCACCATCGCGCAGACGCTGTCATCGGCGGCCATGCGGCGGGTGGATCCTGTGGCGGCGGACGCGGCGGACTCGACTGAGGAATCAAAACCTCCCTCGGATGTGCCGCCGCCCTCCAGCCGTCCCGAGGATATCGTTCTCATCGACGAGCCCGGAGACCAGACCAATATCAACACTGAGCGCCCAACGGCCGGGGTCAGCTTCAGTGCGCTCTGGGAGCCTAGTCAGAGGGATCCGATCGTCGTGATTGAGTCATGCATTTCCGCCGGGCGTTATCATGAGGCCGTCAATCACATCGCTACGGCGCTCGCCCACCTGTTGCGGCAGCTGCCCATCCCATCGGAGACCGGCGTCGTTTCACGCGCGCAGGTGCTCGGGCTGGATGGACATGAGTACATGCAGCTGTGCCAGCTTGCGAGCCAGCCCAAGGAAACCATTTACTATGAAAACGCACTGTTCGCGCTGCACGTATTGGTGGCTGCGCGCGTAAAGCTGGCCCGCCTGATGCGCTGAGCGTGGTTTCGCGCTGGCCGTTTCCCGGCGTGGACCAAAGGACTATGGACCAAGGACTATCGTCGCCTACTCGGGCGCTTCTGAGTCGCCCGCAACCTCTCTGACGCAATCGCTCACGCGCTGATTTTCCACAGCGAGCGCCGTTTCTTCAGCGGCAGTTCCTGGTGAAGTTTGTCCGTGCTTGGCAACCCATTCTTGCTGCCGTTGCTGTACGGATCGGACGCACAAGGAATCCTTGCAGGCGCAGACTTCGTCGGCGAACGCTCGTTGTGCCTGCAATAGTCGCTCTCCGCTTCGGCATGAGCCAAGTACGCCCACCAGGGCCAGACTCCAAAACAGTCTGCTCATGGGAGATGAGATGGGGCTAGTGAATGGCTCGAACCAAGTCCGCGATCTGGGAGTCGTCACTGATGTCCGTGGCCACCGCGTAGCCAACGCCCTCATTCTGCTTGGCCGCGACAGTGAAGCCACGCCATTTCCCGAGATAAATCGGGTCGTTCAGAATCAGGCGCCGCTGCAAGCTGCGGTGCACAGGCACCTTGCTGGGGTCGTACACGTAGACTGTTACGCGGTGTTCCGAGCCAGCCGCCCTGGGCGCCAATAGACTGCCGTTGCCGATCAGGCTTGGTTCCGGGATGCGATAGCGTAACGAGGCCGCTTGGTGGTTGCTCACTCGGACCAATGCTGCGCCCTCCCATTGGGCTCCAAATCGATCGAATTCTTCTGGCAGGTGAACTCTGACGCCCACGTTGGGTTCCAAAGCGGGTAGCAGTTCGGGTTGCGTGACCTGTGGTTGCGGCGGAGATGAGTGATAATCAATCAATCGATCCAACGCCTGTTCCACTCCCAGGTCGGAGGACAACACGCTGGGGGTGGGGTGCGGGTTCACTTTGGCTAGAGGCGCATTCTGAATTTCCGAGTCGCCGGTCATCCAGTTCTTGCTGCCCACCCAGAACATCAGGGCGGCCGCTGCCGCAACGATTCCGGTAATGGTGCGCCAGCGCAGCGGTGCTGTTTGCGGGGCGCTACCGGCAGCACTCGCAGCGCCCAAAGCGGCGACATGACCAGACTCCAACGCCTGTTCGCGCTGCTGCTCAGCTGCCAGAGCCCGCTCGAGCCGCTCTCGAAATTCATCGCTGACTACGGTTTGTGCGAGAACCGCTTCTCGCGTACTGAACTTCACTGCCTGGGCGAAGCGTAGGTGCTCAGAGCAAACGTCACACTCGCCGAGGTGGGTTTCGACATCCAACGTGTGCTCTGCGCTCAGCTCACCATCCACGAAGGTTTCGAGCAAAGGCTTGACTTGCCGGCAGTCCACTACACGCCCCCGTTGCTGCGGTGCTTGCGGCGGTAGGAGCCCAGGTCGATGGGTGACGTGCCTGTCGCACGCAGCTCTGGACTCTGCTGGTGACCGTGTTGGTGAGTGTGTTCTTGGTGCTGTTCTGGGCTTGGCTGGACTCCGACCAACCCTTCGGGTTCGATCAAGCCGGTGTCCCGAGCGTGCTGAAGCAGCTTGCCCTTGAGCAAGCGACGGCCTCGGTGCAGTCGACTCATGACGGTGCCAATCGGACAGTTCAACGTCTCCGCGATTTCCTTGTAGGAGAACTCCTCGACATCGGCCAAGAGCACCACCATGCGGAATTCTTCGGGCAGTTCATCAATCGCCGCGGAGATATGTCGCGCCAGCTCCGGCTTGAGTGCCAAGCTTTCTGCGTCTCGCGTGGAGCGCATGGTCGCCGAGCTGATCCACCCATCACTCACTGGGTCTCCTACCGGCTTGGCCACTACGGCGCGCTCTAGGCTGCCCCGGTGGTAGCGATTGATGAAAGTGTTGCGCAAGATGCGCAGCAGCCAGGCTTTCAGGTTGGTTCCGGCCTGGTATTGCCCTCGCGCGCGGAGTGCCTTGACAAAGGTGTCCTGCACCAAGTCCTCGGCTTCGGCCTGGCTTTTGGTCAGGCGCCGCGCGAAGGCGGTCAATGCGCTCAGGTGCGCCAGCGCCTCGCGTTCGAAATCTTTGAATTCACTCATTGATTCGCTGCCCAAGACTCTTACCTCACCCGCCACCAACCGAGCGCGCCGGGGGCTTATTCCGGCTTTTTTCGGCGGGTGTGCCCCGCGGGCCTACAAGAGCTTTCAGCGGCAAATATGGCCGTTTGGCGTCGCTGGGAATCCGGCCCAGTGCGCTCCCGGCAACGAGCGAAGGCGGTTCGATGGCGTCCTTCGCACCGGCTGCGAGTCCAGCAAGTCAGTCTCATTATTTCAGGCTCGGCCCCCTAGCGAGCCGCACCCCAGACAAGTTGACCTACTCCGTGTCGCTGGGCAAGCGGCTTGCCAACTCGCTGAGCTGCTGCTTCAGGATACGGATTTGAGTCTGGAGTTGCTCGACCTGGCGCTCGGACTCCTCCGCCGTGGAGGTCGGAGGCGGGACCGATGGCGGATTCGGTTCGGATTCCGGCGCCGGGGTGGCCGCGTAGGTGCCGCTGCCGAAGTTGCTGGTTCGCGTCCCGAACACACCGCTGTCCGGGGGGATGTCGCTGGGGCGCTCGTTGGTGGCGTCGCGCGGAGCGAGCATCTGCTCGCCGTGGCTCTTGATCAACGCTTTGAGCGTGGCTAGCGGAATGACGCGCGGTCGTTCCTTCAGCTGTTCGCTGATGATCAGAGCCATGGTGACCTCGGTCTTGTCTTCCTTGGTCGAGTTGTCGATTATTTGCACTTCTTCGCCGGCACGCACCATGTCTGCAATCTGCAGCAAGGTGACGTAGCGACTGCCCTTGGTGTCGTACAACTTACGGTTTGAGTAGCGTTTGATGACTCGACACGTCATCGGTTCGTCACTTTGCAAGGCATGTTGAATAGCCATGACTGGCGCCCTTCCGGTACCCTCGCATCCCATTCGAGGGGTGGAGCTGATTGATGAACAGGCGCGACGAGCCTCCCCGGCCCTCCGCTACTCCACAAAAGCAATTTCGCAGGTGGGCGTCAAGCGTAGGTCGACCCACGGTGTACGTGTGCCGCGCCAGGTGGTCAGAGCCCGAGGTTGTCGCCTAGTACTATTTCCGCGCGGCGTGGAAATTTGACCCCGATGCAGGTTGGCGCCGTGGGAGCTGGAGCCGTAGGAAGGTCACGGGCAGTTGACTTTGGCATGGGACAGCGGACCAGCCACCGAGCCCGCTAGTATCACAAAGTTGTCGCCGTATTTTCGGCCACTTCCAGTGTTTCGCGTTAGTTACCCAGGCGCATGCATTTGCCCGGAGAAGTTCAGCGCCAAACGCATGGATGCCAGTTGTTCCGTTGGGTTGGCGTACTCTTGTTGCTGCTCTGCATGCCGGCATGCTCTGACGAAGCCCCGCCTCTGCTGAGTGTGTCTGGGGTAACACCCCGGGTGAGCGAAGCCCACGATACCCTTACGATTCACGGCGCTGGCTTCGCTGAGGGGGCCAAAGCCCGCGTGCGTCTCGAGGGAACCGTCTACAGGGCGGGCCAGGCGCCCGCTGATGTCGATACCAGCGCATTGGCGCAAGCCGAGTCCAGAGAACAGTTGGCCCTCCCCCTCGGTCGGGACCTGATAGCCGAGTTGTGTGGGGCCGACGAGCCAGCGCACGCCACGTTTGTTGGGAATGTTACCGTCGCGTTTCGTCCATTGACCCCCGGTGCCCCACCAGTCACAGGCACTCTTTGGAACGCACGCCTCGATTTCTACCCGCCGCCCGATAGGGTGTCCCCGGTCGAGTCGGCTGGGCAGCTGGCGGAGTTTTGGGGCGCGACTTTTGGCAAGCCCGAGAGCGGTGACGGGCTGTCCGTGGTTCGTCTGGAGGAAACGGGGCTGGCTGAAGCCAGCGGGCTTCACGCTGGTGACGTGGTCATGCAGTTCGGTGGTCTGAGCACGCGTGGGCTGTCTGACTTGGAGCCCTATCCTGGGCAAACGAGTGTGACGCTCTGGGTTCAGCGGGAGGGCATCAAGGCATTGCTTCCCCTGGAAGTCGACGTTTCGGAGTTCGCTCCGCGACCGGCGCTGCTCTGGGCCTCCGGGCTTTCCCTCTGCTCTGCGTTGGCCCTGCTGCTGCTACTGACACGCGGTCCACTGGGGCGGGGCATGGCGTTGTTGCAATGGCAATGGGTTCGTCGTCGCAGCCTTGGCAAAGATCCAAACCCGCTCCCAACACGCGCACAGCGTCAACGACCGCGCGCTGTGCGCGGTGTCATGCCGTTCTTGATGGTCAGCGCTCTGTTTGTGGCGTTGAGTCTGGGTTTTGGCAGTCTGATTTCCGGGTTGGATCTGGTCGCCCTCTACGCGCTGTTTGTCCTACTGATGGGCATGACCCAGTTGTTGGGTGGCGGGTTCAGTGAACACAGCTGGGGGTTGGGTCGAGCCTTACGTTCGGTGGTGCGAGGATTCGTCGTCGCTTTTGTTGTGTTGATCTGCGCACTACCCCCGGTCATCGCGGCGGGGAGTCTGTCCTTGCGCGACTTGGTTTTGGAGCAGCAGGGGTTGCCGTCAGAGTTCAACTTGTTCAAGACGCCCAGCTGCTTCGTCGCGGCGACGGTAATGTGGGCCTTGATCGTCGTCCTGAACATAGGGGTGCCAGGTGCGGATAGCCGCAGCCGCCCAGTGGTGGCGCACGGACTGCCACGACGCGTTCTGAACTTCGTCCGGGTTCTGGAGTTCTTCCAGATGTTTATCTTGTGCGGTCTGTTCGTGGTGCTGTTTCTCGGCGGGTGGGCATGGCCTGAGTCCGTTGCTGACGCGCTTTCCATCCGCGGTTTTGGAAGAGTGGGAGCGGCGCTCTTGTTTCAGCTCAAGTTCACGCTGTTCTACCTAGGGGTGGCGTGGGTTCGCCGGCAAGTGCCGCAGGTAGCCCAGCGCTATACCCAAGCTATTCATTGGCGCTACCTAGTGCCGGCGGGGACATTGGCGCTGCTATCCGCACCGGTGTGGACGGTGGCGACCTGGCCAGAGTGGCTTCACCAGGCCGTTGCCTGGTCACTGCTGGGAACGACCACGCTCGCGGCGTTGATCGTCGTGTTTGCTCTACGCGCGAAGCCGCGTGCCGTGAACGTTAGCCTCAATCCTTGGTTGTAGCCTGCGATTTCACCGACGCTTGATAGCGGCTGAGTGCCTGTATGACTTGCTCCACCTCGACTTGATCCCCAGCGACCTGGGAGCGGTGGTTCATTAGGAGTGAGCCATCGGGGGCGCTGACGAAGGTCCCTCCTTGTTGCCAACGATCCCCCTTGATGCCCTCGTTGCGGTAGCCGGCCTGCAGCGCACGGCGGGCATGCTTCGTGGACTGCCAGTTGACTGACGTGCGCAAGCCATGGGAAAGCTCCAGCCGTCGGTACAAGCGACGCGCGGGATCCGTGTAGACACCCTCAGCCAAACCAAAGCGGCGCATGAATTGCTGGGCGTGTTGGGGATTGCCGTTGCCCACCACCAAGAGCCTGGCGCCGGCTGCTTCCAGTTCCGAGCGTCGCGTCAGCAGCGCTTGGATCTGCTCGAAGCAGAACATGCACCCGAAATGTCGCGTCAGCGTGAGCACACTCAGCTGGCCTTCCCACAATTCCTGAAAGAAGACTGGCCTACCCTGGGTGTCCAGCAGCTCGATAAATCCCAAGTCCCTCAAGTTGTCGATACCGCTCACGCGTGATGCTCCCGGATTTCGCGTTCCTCTTGGCCCAGCTCCGTCAGAGCTTGGCGGATGCGATTCGCAATTTCCTTGTGCAACGAATGAGTCGGGGGCCGCTCCAAGAGGTCGTCAAACTCGATGGGGTGACCAAAGACCGTGTGGATCTTCGTCCCGCTACCGTCGAAGTTGGACTTGATTTGCTTGCCCAAGTTTTCCGTCAAGAGGCCATTGGTGAAGACCGGGATCACCGGGACTTGAGCTTGTCGGATGATCTTGCCAATCCCTGGGCGCACGGGCAAAAGTTCATACGGGTTGCCCTTGTTGCGCGTGCCCTCAGGATGGAAGCCGCAAAAGTGCCCCCCGCGACGCAGCAGCCAGACCAGTTCGTCCATGGCGACCGTGTTCAAGAATGCGCGCTTGCGCTCCCTGAATATTGGCGGATACATCGCGAAGAAGCTCATGGCTCCGTTGACGACCAGTCCCAGGGGATTGTCGTAGAAGAACTTTGAACGCACCGGGAACACCATCCGCTGGCGGATGCCGAGCCCGAGTAACTCAGCGGTGACCACATACATGTCGAAGAAGCTGCGGTGATTGGCTACGAGGATGAAGGACTCTTGATCGCTCAGCCGCGGGAGCCTTTCCGTGTGGTGCATCTGATGCAGGTTCTTGGTGGCTACGTGAATCCAGTGGCGACCGATGTGTTCTTGGCTCCAGCGCAGGCCGCTCGCTAACGGGCCCGGCTCGAAACTTCGACGCACGAGTCGCACTTGCAACTTTTCGAAGAAGTTCAGGTGCTCTTTTCCGCTATCGACCAGATCGGGTCTTTCCATGCGCCGCCGGATGTAACACTGCGACGGGATGACCGACACTGCCGGCGGCCTGCAGTCCTGGCCCTTGGGCCACCCGTCCGGCACGGCGGGCTCTTGCACGCTGCCGCGCGCCATGCGACAGGCTGGGTTCAGGCAAATTCCCAGCCTTTTGCTGCTACTTAGGACATGAAATTCCTCGACGCTGTCGGCCAAGTCGGAAAGCTCTTTCGGGCGCGCACGCGGCGCGTGGCCGTAGGGCCCCGCCGGGCCCACGTGGAGTTCCGCCAGATCAATGACGATGAGCTGTTGGGGTTGTCTGAGGCGCTGACGACCCTGTGCGAGTCGATCGAGCATCTGCGTTGGGTAGAAGTCAACGCCCACACTGGGCGCGTCGTATTCGCCTACGAAGAGAACGCGTTCGGAGCCGATACCCTGGTGGCGCTCGTCGAGCAGGCGGAACGCCGGGCGCAGGTTTCCAACGCCAGTTTCGACGAGCAGTCCGTGCATCCATCCAACGTGGAGGTGGGGGCTCGCAGGATGGTCGAACTGGGGGCTGACGCGGCGGGCTTCGTTGCTGGCGTGGGACTCACGTTCTCCCCTGTCCCGGTGTTGCCTTTTAGCGGAAATCTGGTCGCGGTGCTTTCGCTGCTGCGCAGTTCCCGACGCATGCGCAGTCGCTTGGAAGAGCGGCTTGGGCCCGAGCGGGCAGAGTTCCTCTTGAGTTTGGCCAACTCGGCGGCACAAGTCGTGGCTCAGCGACCGTTGACCTCAATGGTCGACGGCCTGCACAAGTACGCCATGCTGAGGGAGTTTCAGGCGCAGCGCGAAGTCTGGAAGAGCCGGCATGCCGCCCTGACTCGTCGTGGGGGGGGATTAGTCGGAGCGGGCCAACGCATCGCTCGCCCGTGCCCGCTGCCGCGCGGCCCGATCGAAGAATACGCTGATCGTGCTTGGGCTGTGTCCCTCGCGGGGTTTGGTCTTAGTTTTATCACCACGCGGAGCATTCAGCGGGCCACCGCCGCCTTGTTCGGTGGCTTGCCCCGCCCAGCGCGCGTGGGGCGCGACGTATTCGCGGCTGAGCTTTCGCGGCTGTTGGCTGAGCGCGGCACTCTGGTGCTGGACTCCGGGGCGCTAAGACGGCTGGATCGGCTCAATTGCCTGGTGTTGCAGGGAGACTTGGTCACGCGCGACAAGTTCGTGATCAGCGGTGTGGTGACCGAAGATCCGGACGAAGCGGAGGCCGCTCGCGCTCGTGCCAACCAGATGTTCAGCAGCGAAGAATTGCTGACGAGGCGTACCGATGGCCTGTGGACTCTCCGCCCCTGGGAGGTGAGTGACGCCAACCGAGATCCACAGCTGCAAGAGCATGCTCAGGGGCGTCTGGCGGCGGGTGGGCTCGTTCTTTCCCTGGAGCGCGCCGGACGCGTGGTGGCGGTGGTGGAGGTTGAGATCATCGCTAGAACCGGCGTGGAGGAGCTGATTGCGGCGGCCCAAGACGCGCATCTTCGGGTGGTGATTGCCGGCGATATCGAAGACGCTCTCGATCACTTCCATGCCGATGACGTGATCCCATCGCACGAGGGGTTGAAGGCTGGCATCCGTCGTTTGCAGCGCGAAGGGCACACCGTAGCGGTCGTCGCGACCGGCAACAGCGAAGCGCTACCTCTGGCGGATATTGGCATTGGACTCACGCGTGAGCGGGAGCCCACCCCTTGGGGGGCACATATCTTGTGCAGTGGTGACCTGCAGGACGTTCGCTACTTGATCCGGGCGTCGCAAATGGCCCGCCGGGTCAGCAAACAAGCCGTCAAGATCGCTTTGGGCGCGGCCACGTTTGGTTCGATGGTGTCGGCGGGCGGCTTGCTGCCGCTGACGACCCAACGTGTGCTGTTTGTAGTGAACACGGCGAGCCTGATTTCCATGGCCAACGGGCTAAGAACGGCCACATCGCTCGAGCGCGTGAGGTTGCCGCAGCCGCGTGACCCAACGCCTTGGCATGCGCTCGACTCGCGTGGGGTTCTGGAACGCCTGGGCTCGTCGATCGACGGGCTGAGCCGGACGGAAGTCGTACGTCGCGTTGAGCACCCACAGGCTCCCCCATCGGCGCTGGCTGAGCTGAGCGAAGCCGTTTCAGAAGAACTGTTCAATCCACTAGCCCCGCTGCTCGCCGCTGGTGCAGGCTTGTCAGCCGTCGTGGGGTCGATCGCGGATGCCTCCATGGTCGGAGGCGTGGTCGTCGTCAACGCTTTGGTGGGCGGGGTGCAACGCTTTCGCACGGAGCGGAAGATCCAGGAGCTGGCTCGGGTTGAACGTCGCCGGGCGCGCGTGCGGCGTGAGGGCAAGGAGTTCCTGGTGGACGCCGCTGACTTGGTCGTCGGTGATGTCGTGGTGCTGAACGCCGGTGAGGTAGTGCCGGCGGACTGTCGCATCGTGGAAGCGCATTCGCTCGAGGTGGACGCGTCGTCGTTGACCGGAGAATCGTTGCCGGTGAAGAAACACGTGCAGCCGTCCTTCGAAGCACACATCGCGGACCGTGATTCGATGTTGTACGAAGGCACGGCGCTGGCCGCCGGAAAAGCAGCGGCTGTGGTGGTCGCGACGGGGCAGGCGACGGAAGCCCAGCGTGGCGCCAGCGTGGCCAAGCGCTCCCGTGCTCAGGGCGGTGTTGAAAAGCGCCTGCGTTCGTTGATGGATCTCACAGGACCGGTGGCGCTGGCCGCGGGCGTGGGCGTCGTGGGCGGCGGATTGTTGCGCGGCCGGCGCCTAGAGGAGCTCGTCAATTCTGGCGTCAGTCTTGCGGTCGCCTCGGTGCCGGAGGGGCTGCCGCTACTAGCCACCGCCGCGCAGCTGGCTTCCGCGGAGCGCTTGGGCGCGCGCAAGGCGCTGGTTCGCAACGGCCGCTCGATCGAGGCGCTGGGGCGGGTGGACGTCATCTGTCTGGACAAGACAGGTACCGTGACTGAGGGCCGTATCGAATTGAGCTCGGTGACGGATGGCGATCAAAAGGAAGATCTGCAAGATGTTAGCCGGTTGAGGCGTGACGTGGTCGCGGCAGCTCTTCGGGCGAGCCCGGCGCCCCACCAGTATCCGGATCATGATCCGACCGACGAGGCTTTGTTTCGCGGGGCAGAATCAATTGCGCTCGCTAGTGAGTTTGGCGCGGTCGGTTGGCAACGAATGAGTGAGCTATCGTTCGAGTCCGGACGCGGCTATCACGCCACTCTCGGGCACTGCGATGGCCGGCGGCGCATCAGCGTCAAAGGGGCGCCGGAGGTGGTGCTGCCACTGTGCTCGGTGTGGCGTCGCGGGGCTGGTACCCGGGACCTGGACGATGATCTGCGCGCCAGCTTGGCAGCCCAAGCGACCAGCCTGGGGCGACGTGGCTTGCGAGTCTTGGCCGTGGCAGAGCGGCTATCGATGGATCCGGAGAATGAACTGCAGCCCGAACATCTCGAGAAGATGAGTTTCCTGGGGTTTTTAGCATTCTCGGACCCTGTGCGCGATACCGCGTTGCACGCCATTCAAGGACTCGCTCGAGCCGGAGTACGGGCGGTGATGCTCACCGGCGACCACCCCAGCACGGCTGAGGCGGTGGCGATGGAGCTGGAGCTACTGCGTGACCGCAAGGTGCTCAGTGGCGCCCAGCTGGCAGAGATGAACGACGCGCAATTGGATGCCTTCATCAATGACGTCGCGGTTTTTGCACGCGTGACGCCTGCTCAAAAGGTACGCGTCGTGCGGTCGTTGCAGCGCGCGGGGCGGGTGGTTGCGATGGTTGGCGATGGCGCCAATGACGCGCCCGCGATCCGCTTGGCAGACGTCGGCGTTGCGATCGGAGAGAACAGTACGGCGGCGGCGCGCGGGGCGGCGGATATCGTGCTCACGGATGGCCGTATCGAGACTTTGGTCAGCGCCATTGCCGAAGGGCGGGCCATGTGGGCTTCAGTCAGAGATGCGGTCTCGATTTTGATCGGCGGCAACTTGGGCGAGATTGGATTCACCACCGCCGTGGGGTTGTTGGCAGGGCGCCCACCGCTCAGCGCTCGTCAATTGCTGCTGGTGAATCTATTGACGGACGTGGCTCCGGCGATGGCAATCGCATTACGGCCGCCCACGCAGGCGACGTTGGACAACTTGGCCAATGAGGGGCCAGACGTGGCGCTCGGGCAGCCGCTCAACCGCGAGATCGCCGTGCGCGCTGGATTGACCGCTCTCGGTGCTGGTTCGGCGTGGACGGTGGCGCGCCTGACCGGCAGCGGCCCCCGCGCGCGGACCGTGGCGCTGGCCGCGTTGGTGGGTACCCAATTGGCACAAACGCTTCGCTCTGGGCGAGGCAGCCGCACCGTGGCGGTTACGGGACTTGGCTCGGCCGCGGTGCTGGCCGCCATCATCCAGACCCCCGGGTTGAGTCACTTCTTCGGCTGTCGTCCGATGGGGCCCTTTGGTTGGGCGACCGCCGTCGGGGCTTCGGTGGCTGCCACCAACTTGCCCAACCTGTCCGTCATCCTGCGCGATTGGCTCGGAGAGCGCGAGGAAGGCTCGGAAGACGCTGGTACCGGCGCACCTCTAGCTTCACCCGAGTCGCACTTGCTTCGCCAAACCAACTGACACCGGCCGGAACACACCGTTGCTCTCAGAGCAACAACGACGGCTGTACGCTTCAGTCAGGATGACGGACGGGAAAGTCAGCACAACCTGGCAGGCGCAGATCGACTCCTCTGGTGAGTTCGTGCGTCACGCGAGCAAGATCCGTGAACGCGTCACTTCTGATGGGTCCAGTGGATTTCGTGCGGAGTCGGGGCGTTACCATTTGTACGTCTCGTACGCTTGCCCTTGGGCGCACCGCGCGCTGATCACCCGCAAGCTCAAAGGTTTAGAAGAAGCCATCAGCGTGGATGTGGTGCACAGCTTCTTGGGCGAGCACGGCTGGAGCTTCGACTCGGAAGAAGAGGGCGCCACGGGCGACCGCGTGAACGGCTTTCGGTATCTGCGTGACGCCTATGCGGCGACTTTGAAGGACTACGTCGGTTCGATCACCGTCCCCGTCTTGTGGGATAAACAAGAGCACTGCATCGTCAACAATGAATCAGCAGACATTATCGTCATGCTGAATGGCGAGTTCCAACAGTTCGCCAAGCATCCGGAGCGGGATTACTACCCCCTGGAGCTACGAGGCCGAATTGAGGAAGTCAACGAATGGATCTATCACACCGTCAACAACGGAGTGTATCGCGCTGGCTTCGCTCGTTCTCAAGAAGCCTACGAACGCGCCGCTCGACAAGTGTTCGTATCCCTCGATCGAATCGAGGGCATGTTGTCGGAGTCGCGTTACCTGTGCGGAAACCAGCTGACTCTGGCGGATATCCGCCTGTTCACGACGCTAGTCAGGTTTGACGCCGTCTACAATACGCACTTCAAGTGCAACTTGCGGCGTCTGGTCGACTATCCCAACACCTGGGGATTTGCTCGGGATATCTACGCAATCCCGGGCGTGGCCGAAACGGTCAACATGCAGCACATTCGGGACCACTATTACAAGTCGCACGAGGCGGTGAACCCGTTTCGGATCGTGCCCATCGGGCCTGAAATCGACTTCACGGCACCGCACGATCGGGCGAAGTTCGGCTGAATTCAGGCAGCTGAATTCGGAAATAGCGGCAGCACCCAAAACGTCCATCCTGGACTGACAGGCCACCCCATAGTGGCTTTCCCAGAGCGCAGGCTTTGCCCAAGCGCAGCGTGCCTACTGACCTATTGCGGCGGGCGTCCCTCAGCCGACGTGAGTGAGCCAGTCGGCGTACTTGGAATTCTTGCCCGTGACCGCTGCCAGGTAGGCGCGCTGCAGCTGGGCTGCCAAGGTGTGTTTGTCCGTGCGGAACTCGATACCATCAATCTCGCGCACCGGCGTGATCTCCGCGGCAGTCCCCGTTTGAAAGACCTCATCCGCCCGCAGTAGCTCTTCACGGGTGAAAGGGCGGATGCTGACAGGCACCTGCGCATCACTTGTCAGACTGAGCACACAGTCGCGCGTGATGCCCGGGACGATCGATGAACGTTCATCATTGGTGAACAGACGGTGGTCCTTCACGTAGAACAAGTTACCGCCGCTGGCACTGGACACGGTGCCATCCGGGTTGAGCAGGATGGCGTCGTCAAAACCCTTGTCGAACGCTTCATGGGCGGCGAGAACACTGTTGGCATAGTGACCGCTGGCTTTGGCCATGGTGGGCATGCAGGTGTGGGGGAACTTGCGCCACGAGCTGACGGTGGAACGAATGCCGTTGCGCAATGCTTTTTCCCCAAGGAATGTGCCGAGTTCACGAGTGGCGATGAACACGTTCACGCTGCACTGTTTCTTGGGCGTGATATCGATTGGGCCGTAGCCAAAAAAGGCCAAGGGCCGCAGGTAGGCGTTGGTCACGGCGTTTTGACGGGTCACGTCGATCGCGCCCTGACACAGCTGGTCCAGATCGAACGGGAGCTTCATGCCGTACAACTTGGCCGACGTGAGCAAGCGTTCCATGTGGTCACGCAGGCGTAACAGCGCCGGGCCTCGGTCTGTCGGGTACACCCGAATGCCTTCGAACACAGCTGTGCCGTAGTGCAAGGCGTTCGAATAGTAGTGAACACTCTGCTCTTTTGCCGGCTTGATGTCCCCGTTCCACCAAATGTACTCAGAGAGCGCTTGCCCCTTGGGGCG
Organism: Polyangiaceae bacterium; assembly: GCA_050304975.1. Classification (GTDB taxonomy): domain Bacteria; phylum Myxococcota_A; class Polyangia; order Polyangiales; family Polyangiaceae; genus SZUA-265. Next base: position 11,292 of record JBNLEN010000031.1, on the reverse strand, counting down.
ATGGGCTGGCAGATCCGCTTCCAGCGGGATTTGGGTGAAGTTGGGCCACTCCTCAAAGGCATCCACTGACATGACCCGCAGTCTAGTGCCGACGCGATCAACTCACAATCACAAGACCACAATCGCAACTGGGCGCTCTGTAGTTCTCAAACTCCGTGTTATAGCCGCCCCCGGACTCCGCCATGACCCAAGATCCCGGCAAGTTACGTAAACGGCGCTGGCTGCTGCTGGTGCTCGCGTCGGTGTTGCTGGGGGGCGGATTCTGGTGGCTCTTGCGATCCGGCGGGCTGCCCGTGTTGCCGAGTTCGGATGTGATCTGGAGACTCGGTTGGGGCCCCGTCGTCGTCTACTCGCTGCTCTGGCAGCTGACGCTGTTCTTCAAAGCGCTGCGTTGGTACTTCCAGCTGGCGCCGCTAGCGTCGGTGCCGATCAGTCGAGTCTTCTCAGCTAGCTGGGTCGGATACTCTGCGCAGCTATTGATCCCGCTCAAGGCGGGGGAGTTCGTGCGTCCAGCGCTGATTTCTCGCGGCACCCCGATCACATTTTTTGCCGCCGTGAGCACCAGCGCTACCGAACGGATTGTGGACGCGATTTTCGGCAGCACGATTCTGATTGTGTGTCTGCTGAACGCGCAGGTGCTGGACCCGCTGCCGGAGAGAATTGGTGATCTGCCAGTGCCGGCCAAAGTCGTGCCCACCTTGGGATATGGGTTTGCGGCGCTGGCACTGGTGGCCGTGCTGGTTGTGGTTGTCTTCTACGTCAAGCGGGAGGCATCGAAGCGCTTGATCCAGCTCACGCTTGGGAAGATCTCGCCCAAGGCGAGCGCCGTCGTTCAAGAGAAGTTGGGTGAGTTGGCAGACGGGTTAACGCTCGTTTCTAGCCCGAAGCATGGGTTGCGGTATGCCTTGATGACTGCCATGTATTGGGGCAGCTACATGCTGGGCATCTGGTATGTCGTGCGTGCCAGCGGGTTTTCGGAGCTGAGTTTGGCGCAGGCGGGCGTGGTCACCGGGACTTTGGCGTTCAGTTTCAGCATGCCCAACGCCCCGGGTTACTTTGGCATTTTTCAGGTTTCCATCTACGCAGCTCTGGCGGTGTTCTATCCGGCGAGTGCTGTGCAGGACTTGGGGGCTACCGCAGTGTTCTGGCTCTATGTCTTGCAGTTGGGTTGGTCGTTGTCCATGGCGCCGATCGGTGCCTGGATGGAACACCGCGCGATCCGCCGCGCTCAGGCATAAGAATTCGAACAACCACATCAGCGCCGAGGTAGTCCTCTACTCTGGTCGCACATCTCAGCGATCAAATGTGCTCTAGCTGGCGGCGGCGTTGCCAGCTAAACTAGGTGCATGCGCCGCCTGATCGCTTGTTTGCTGATCGGGTCGCCGGGACTGGTTCTATTCGTCCCGACGACGGCGCCCGCGTGGGACATTTTGGATCCCTGGCCAGCGCAGCCGATCGAGCAGCCTGCCTCGCAGGTGGAACCTTCGTCCTCAGAGCCTCCACCCATGTCTCGCGCCATCAGTCAGAGCGGCTCTGGGCGGCATGGGGTGCCTACGGCCAGCTTTCCCTCGACGTTCGAACCACCGAGGATGATGAGCGTGCAGCCTAGCACTGGCACTTGGGCTGTGGTCGTGGACCAGCCCGTAGATCCATGGGCTGAGCCCACCGCCGCGGATGGCGCAATCGCTGGCGCGTCCCAGCCAAGTGCGCGGCTGGGCGATGGGGGCACCTCAACCGGGAGCCGAAGCCAGATTCCGCCGATCACGGCAGAGATCGTGGAAGGGACTGACTCCGGCTGGGCCACATCCAGCGTGGTGGCGCCAATCGATCCCTGGCCCTAAGATGTCTTCGCCATGAGCGAATACATCAAGGGGTGGGGTGCAATAGTCCTGTTGGGCAGCAGTCTGCTGCCCGCCTGCGCAGACGACGATGACGCGTTCACTGCGGACGTTGAGGGAGAGTACATGGTGGCTATCACCAATGGCTCCAACGGCTGCGAGTTTGAAAACTACACCGTTGGTGAGTCGTCCACGGGCACGCCGTTCACTCTGGTTCAGGATGGTCAAGCCGTGACCGGAACCATCGAGGGGATTGCGGGCGGTGTGGTCGAGCTGTTGCTCGGGACGCGCACGTTTGAGGGAGGCGTTAGCGGCGATGATATTGAGCTGACGCTGTTCGGCGAGCGTGCTGCGCAGCAGGGCAATTGCAGCTATACGATCAACGCCACCCTCACTGCGAAAATCAACGGCGACGCGCTGCAGGGAGAGATCAACTACACCGCCAAGACCAACGGCAACCCTGATTGCGAGGGTTTGGAGGGCTGCATGACACGCCAAGACATCAGCGGTACTCGCCCTCCCAAGTAGCGCGCTGCGCGAGGCCCAGCGTGGGGCGACGCGTTTACTCTTCCGCTTCCCAGTAGTCCGCTAACGGACATTGCGCCGCGCGTTTGGACTCCACCTTCTTCAACGAGGCACGCAGCATCTCGGCCTTGGTGGCGTTGGCCTCTACGCGCAGTAGCGTGAGCAGTTCGATGGCGTCCGGATGCTTCACGCGTTCGAACAACCAATCGTAGCGACTGGCCTCAATCGAGATCGGATCCTCCTCGGGATCCAGGCTCGCCAAGCGGTCCACGTCGCACATCATGTGCAGCGATTCGGGCAAAGTCTGTTCGTACTTCGGCTCTTTGGCTTCCTGGGAGGGCCCGCAGCCGCCCACGTGGAGCGCCGCTCCCAATATCCACCCAATTCGGAGGCTGCGTTGCCAGCCTCCGCTTCCCACGAATTGTCGAATCTTCATGGCGCGTTGGACTCTTCGCCTTGGCCCACCTTGGCCTCGAAATTGGTGGTCGTCGACTTCAGGGGGCTTGCGGTTCCTGAACTCTACTTTATTATCAGTCGTATGGTAAAAAACTCGGCTCACAGAGTTTGGCGCCTAGTTGGGCTGAGCACCATGCTGCTCCCCACGGCGGCCTGCGACCTGCTCGAGCAGCCCAAACCGCCGCCAGGATTCCAAGGAGTGGTCGAGTTCGAAGAGCGCCTCCTCGGTTTTGAGCTGGGCGGTCGCATCGACTCGATTGGCGTACATCGGGGAGATCGGGTGCAGGCTGGGCAGGTCCTGGCGGAGCTCGACACTCAGTTGCAGAAGGTCACGATCAGCGCGCGTGAGAGTCAGGCGGCGGCGACCGAGTCGCAGCTCGATCTGCTCAAGGCGGGTAGTCGAGGAGAAGACATTCGCGCTCTAGCGGCGCAAGTGCGCGGCGCCGATTCCACGGTCAAGCACCTCGAGAAGACGCTCGCGCGCGAGCGGAGCTTGCACGAGCAAGGGGTGACGCCGCAGGCGATCTTGGACGATATCGAGAGCCAACTGCAGCGGGCCCAGGCGGAAGAGGCTGCGCTGAGGGCTAGCTTGAGCAAGCTCCGTCACGGAGCCCGCAAAGAAGAGGTGGAAACAGTCAGCGCTCAGCTGGATGCGGCGCGGGCCGCGATTGAGCTCGAAAACGAGCGCTTGGCTCGGCATCAGCTGATCGCCAAACACGCCGGTACGGTTTTGGATGTGCAGTTTGAGGAGGGCGAGCTGGCGTCCCCCGGGGCGCCGGTGGTCACCCTGGCCGACACCAAGCACCCGTACGCCGATGTATTCGTGCCACAGCAGGATCTGGCAGGCATACGCCAAGGCTCCAAAGCAGAGTTGCGCGTAGATGCGATGAAGGAGACGGTGGCCGGACATGTGGAATACATCGCGAGCCGTACTGAGTTTACTCCCAGGTTCTTGTTCAGCGAACAAGAACGCCCGAACTTGGTGGTGCGAGTGAGAGTGCGCCTGGACGATGCCAATGAGCAGCTGCACGCAGGCGTGCCGGCTTTCGTGACCATCAGCCGCGGGGAAGCTCAGACTCAGGCGCGAGCGAATGACTGACGAGCACATCATCGAGACGCAGAACTTGTCGCGGCGCTTCGGCAAGTTGATGGCCGTCAAAGATGTCTCGCTGCGGGTGCGGCGCGGGGAAATCTTCGGGGTGCTCGGTCCGAATGGTGCCGGCAAGTCCACCACCATTCGTATGTTGTGCGGGATTTTGGATCCCTCGGGGGGCAGCGGCAGGGTGGTGGGTTTCGACATCAAGTCGGAATCGGAGAAGATCAAGCAGCGCATTGGCTACATGACCCAGCGCTTCAGCTTGTACGAAGATCTCGCGGTGGCTGAGAATCTCAACTTCTACGCCGGCATCTACGGCGTGCCCTGGCGGCGCCGCAAAGCGCGCGTCCAGGAAGTGATGGAGCACGCCGGGCTGACGGAGCGTAAGAAGCAGCTGGCGGGGACCCTTTCCGGCGGCTGGAAGCAGCGTGTGGCTCTGGCAGCAGCCACAATCCACGAGCCTCCGCTGCTCTTCTTGGATGAACCCACCGCCGGAGTCGACCCCGTCAGTCGCCGCGATTTTTGGGACCAGATCCATCGAATTTCGGCCCAAGGCACGACCGTGCTCTTGACGACGCACTACATGGACGAGGCGGAGCGCTGTCACCGGCTAGCGTTCATTTTTCGAGGACAGCTGCTCGATACCGGCAGTCCCGAAGAAATAGTTGAGCGGCGACAGCTGCAGGTGGTCGAGTTCGAGGTGGATCGAGCCACTGAAGCGGCTGACGCCTTGCGCGCTCATCCCGGGGTGGATGAAGTGGCTCACTATGGGCAGCTCTTGCGTGTGGCATTGTTTGATCAGCCCGGTGTTGGCGAAGTGATCCCCAAGGTGTTGGGTGAACATGGTCTGACCCCTCGAGCGCAGCGCCGAGTGCGCACGACCGTAGAGGACGCATTTGTCGCAATGGTTCGAGAGGACGAACGCCGACAGGCGAACAAGGTAGAGGCGGCATGAGTCTGCGTCCGTTAGTCATCGCTCACAAGGAGCTGCTGCAGCTCAAGCGTGACCGGCTGACCTTCGCTATGATGGTAGCCCTGCCGATCGTGCAGTTGTTGTTGTTTGGCTACGCCATCAATACGGACGTTAGGCATTCACCCACGTTGGTTTACGACCAAGATAGGAGCGCTGAGTCGCGGGATTTGGTACGCAGTCTGGAAGCGACGGGCTTCTACGATGTGCTGGGCCACGTCCGAGATTACTCGGAAATCGAGTACGCATTGCGCTCCGGCAAAGCCAAAGTGGCGTTGGTCATCCCGGCCGACTACGCGTCTCACTTGACGCGGGGAGTTGGCGCTCAAGTGCAGTTGATTGTCGATGGTTCGGATCCGCAGACCGTGGCCAGTGCCACCAGTACTGCCGGCTCACTCATCGCTGCACGTTCGGCAAAAGCGATGCTGATGAAGCTCGGTTCTCATGGCGTCGGCACCGAGCCTATCCGACTCGAGACCAATACTTGGTACAACCCGGACTTGCGCACTGCGGTTTACGTCGTGCCTGGGTTGATCGGCGTGATCTTGACCATGACGATGGTGATGCTCACGTCCATGGCCATTGCGCGTGAACGTGAGCGCGGAACCTTGGAGCAAATCATCGTGTCTCCTGTCCGCCCGGTGGAGTTGGTCGTAGGCAAGATCTTCCCCTACGTCGCGATTGGCTACGTGCAGATGACGACGATTCTGCTGGCCGGGCGCATCGTGTTCGGTGTGCCGCTCGTCGGGTCGCTGTTGCTCTTGTACGCGCTATCGTTCGTGTTCATTGCGGCGAATTTGTCGCTGGGGTTGTTCTTTTCGACTTTGGCCAAGACTCAGCAACAAGCCATGCAGATGTCCTTCTTCTTCCTGCTGCCGAACATTCTGCTCAGCGGCTTCATGTTTCCTTTCGAGGCCATGCCCCGAGTGGCGCAGTATCTGGCCCAAGCGTTGCCCCTGACTCACTTCTTGAGAATCGTGCGCGGCATCACGCTCAAGGGCAGCCAGTTTTCGGACGTCGCTCATGAGCTGGTGTGGCTATGCGGTCTGCTGTTAGCTCTCATCGCGCTGAGCTCGTTGCGTTTCACGAAGAAGTTGGTGTGATCTCGGATGGCGCGTCCTGCAACTGACATCAAACAACGTGTGCTACGAGCCGCACGAGTCTGCTTCCTGCACAAGGGCGTTGACGCGACGTCGTTGAGGCAGATCGCCTCCCGCGCCAAGACCAGCGTCGGGATGGTGTACTACTACTTTCCGACCAAAGAAGAGCTGTTTCTGGGTGTGGTTGAGCAGACCTACGAGCGGGTTTTGAAGGACTTGGAGCAAGCGCTGGCTCCTGACAAGCCCGTGCGGGAGCGCCTACGGGGAGTCTTCGTCAGGATCGGAAACGCCAGCGATGATGAGTTCGAGATTATCCAGCTGGTGCTGCGGGAAGCGCTGATTTCACCTGAGCGTCTGGAGCACCTGCTACCGATGTTTCAGAAGGGGCACTTGCCCCTTCTGTGGCGCGCGATCGCGGACGGGGTGCAGGAAGGCGAGCTCGACAAACACCGCCATCCGGCGCTGTTGGTGCTCAGCAGCATGGCTGTCGGCGTGGTGCCACAATTGATCCGACGACGGGCGGGGAAACGAAAGCCGCTGGCTGATCTACCGCAGGGTGAAAAGTTGGCAGACCAATTGATCGACGTTTTGTTCAGCGGTATCGGCGCGCGTCAGTCGTGCTAGGGTTGCGCGCCATCCCCGGGGATTGATGACGAATTTGGCCGAATTCAAGCAGCAGCTGCTCGCGCGCAAGGCTGAGTTAGAGGCGGAAATTGCGCATGCCAAACAATCGGCCAAGCCCGTGGAGCTGGATCAGAGCCGCGTTGGACGTTTGTCTCGCATGGACGCTCTTCAAGCTCAAGCGATGAGCGCCGAAACCCAGCGCCGGCGGAAAGTGGAGTTGACCCGCGTTGGTGCGGCACTGAGTCGACTCGAAAACGATGAGTATGGCGATTGCCTGGAGTGCGGAGAACCGATCGCAGAAAGGCGCCTGCAGCATGATCCTGCGGCGCACCTCTGCATCACCTGCGCCCGTGCCCGAGGCTGAAAGGCCCGCTCAGAGCCAGCGGCTGACCGCTGCTTCAATCGCTTGTGGCACGTCTTCCGTTTGCACGGAGCCATGGGCAGGGACGACGTTGCGCGGCTTGGCGTCGATGATGTGCCGAAGCGTGTCCACATAGGGCTGCTTCTGTTTGACGAACAACTTCCAGGCGCGGCTCTGGGCAAACTTGCCGTAGCTGCTGGTGAGTCCGAAGGTCGTGCGGACCATCCAAGAATCGTGGTGACGCACGTTGAAGAACAGGTCAGCCACGAGCAATGACTGGCTGGGACGATGGATGAACACGGTTTCCCCATTGTTGGCGCCCAGCACCGGGATCGTCTCCAGATGCGCAGACCACGGAGTCTCTTCGCCAAGTTCTCTGCCACTCAGTTCAGGCCGCTTCTTGGCGACCCCGGGCGCGAGCCACATTTCACTATCGGGAAAATGCTGATGCCAATCACCGATGTACATGTGATGGAAGTTGTTGGGGGCCACCAGGTATTTGACCTGCCCCAGCTCTTGTACTTCAGCCGCTAGCTCATCCGTGAGAGGAACGGGTGAATGCACCCACAGCTGGCCGCCAGGCAGCCGCGCGAGCGTCATCCGCACCGGAAACCTCATCAACCCGAGTTTGATGTCTTGGTCAAACGTCCACAGATCTTCATCCAGCTGCTGCAACATAGGGCTAGTCAACCATACCTGACTAGTTAGTCAAGCATGGTTGACTAAATAGTGGATGCGCAGAGCACTCCGTGCTTGGATTGACATGTGACGCAGGCATCTGAATTCAGGCGGGAGTTGGAACACCGAAAACAGCAGAGCGTGCTCCAGCTGCTCTTCAAGAGCGCTCGCCTGACCAATGAGCTGGCAATTGAACGCGCGCGCAGTGGCTCTAAGGTGGCGAATCTGAGGACCGCGCACACGACGCTGCTCCCGCATATCGATCTGGAAGGGACCCGACTGACCGAACTTGCAAGGCGCATGGGCATCAGCAAGCAGGCGGTCGCTCAACTGGTTGAGGAGCTAGAGGGCTTCGGTATGTTGGAACGCGTGCCGGACCCGAGCGACGGGCGCGCGCGGCTGGTACGCTTTACAGCGCAAGGCAGGCGCGGATTGCTTCAGGGTCTGCGGCTATTGGCTCAACTCGAGGCGGAACTTGCGGAAGTCGTGGGAGAGCGGCGATTGCGCGCACTTCGGTCCACGTTGTCGTTGCTTGTGGAGCACCTGGAATCTCGGAGCTGAACGGATGTCGGTTTGCCCCGTGGTGGGCCCGTGCTACCTCCATTGACGAAGGAGGCCTCATGGGGGCAAACGAAGGAACGCTCGAGCCGAAACCGATTGAGCCGGAAGAGCTCGATGACATCGAGACCCGCGATACCGAGTTTGATTTAGGCAAGGGGTTTCAAGCGAATGAGCTGACGGGTGGGCTCAAGCTGGGCGGGCTCGAATCGGAGTACGAGCAACTGTTCGCCGAAGCATTGGAGGACGGTGTGATCACCGCCGAAGAGCGCGCACGTTTGGACAAGGCGGCGGACAATCTGGGGCTCAATCCGCAGCGCATGAACCAGCTGGAGCAGGCGATGATCCAGCTCTACGAGGCCGATCACCGGGTCAAAGTTGTCGAGCGTTGGGAGGATGCGCCGCAAAGCCTAGCGCTGCGGGCGGACGGCGATGGCGGCAACGCCATGCTGCTCAAACAGATCGAGAAACTACAGTCGCGGGTCAAGGAGCTGGAAGAAGAGCTGCGCGAAGCCCGCGCGCACGTCAATGTGGAGATCGATCTCAGCGGATTTGACGAAGAGCCTGTAGAACAGGAGGACATCGAAGCGCTGCGCCGCCGGGCGCGTCGCAACCCCGGCAACCCGGACGCCCACGCCCGCTTGTTCAGCGCCTTCAAATCTCAGGCAGACGCGGACGGACAGTACTGTGCGGCACAGGCCTTGGTTGCCCTAGGCGCGGCGACGGAAGAGCACACGGCTTGCTACGAAAAGAACAAACGAAAAACGCTGATCACGCCCAGCGCGGGAGTCAGCCAAGAGGGATGGGCGCAGCTGCTCACCCACCCCGAGCAGGAAGCGCTGACTGGACAAATCCTCGGGGTCATCGCGCCGGCGGTGTTGCTGGGGAGAGTCTCCGCTCTGCGTCGGGAGAAGAAGCTCCACCAGCCTGATCCGGAAACCAAGCAGGACGGCGCCACCTCTACGTTGACTGCGGTCCGTGCCGTCGGCTGGGGCGCCACCATCTTGGGCCTTCCGACGCCAACCGTGTATATCGAAAAAGACCGAGACGCGGGGTTTGTGCACGTGCCGGGAATGCCGCCATATACCGTGCTAGGCAAACGCGTGTTGTCTGGTCGTACTCAGCTGGAGCATGCGTTCCTGATTGGCCGTCATATGACGCTGTATCGTCAGGAGCACTTCGTGAAGACGTTGTTCTCCGCCGTGCTCGACTTGGAGGATCTTTTCTTGGCAGCGCTTCTGATCGGGAGTCCAGCACTGCCCATCGGGGAGCAAATGAAGCGTCGGGTGGAGCCCATCAGCAAAGCGTTGGCGCCGATGTTGGAGGCTCCTCAGTTGGACGCGTTGCGCAGCTACTTCATGCGATTCGTGGAAGATGGCGGCCGCACCAACCTGATGCGCTGGAGTGAGGCGGTGGACAAGACCGCGTGTCGCGCCGGACTGCTGCTTTGTGATGACTTGCCGACGGCCATCAAACTGCTCGATTCCGATCCGGGCGATCCCGGTCCGCTGAAGTTGGACTTGGTGTCATTCATCGTGAGCGAGCGCTACTCCAACCTACGGAAGATGCTCGGGATCGCCCTCGAGTAGGGCGGGAGTTCGCTGCGTCGCCCGTTGACGGATCTCCTCCCCACGCTCCCGAAACAAAACCGATTGACGGTCGGTTTTTGGGGGAGTAGCGTTTCGCGCTGTGGCCCCAATGCCTACCCCTTTCTTGGGCGAGCTCGAGCTCGCCGTAATGAACCACCTGTGGGATCAGGGGGCCGTCGATGTCAAAGCCGTGCATTCGGCGATTGGGAAGCGCCGTCAGATCACGTTGAATACCGTGCAGTCGACGTTGAAACGTTTGCACGAGAAGGGGCTCCTGCGTCGGCAAAAGGTCAGTCACGCCTATGTGTATGAGCCGCTGAGGTCGCGGGAGCAGTTCCAACGAGACGCGCTCGGTGAAGTCGTCAGTTCACTGATGTCGGGGCACCCAGATGCGATGCTCACCGCATTCGTTGAGCTGACCGAACGAGCGGGTCCGGAGCACCTGGAGCGGCTGGAGCGCATGATTGGGGCGCGTCTGCGCACAGACGCCGCGCCGACAGAGGGTGATGATGACTAGAGCACATTTCATGGATGAAATGTGCGACCAGAGTAGAGGGGAACCCTTGAATGCACACCTGCCGCTGCGGAGAAAACCGTCCGTTCGCCGTTCACGGCGGGCGCCTTTCGGAGTGATCGAGGGCATGAAATGAGTTCTAGTCTGCTGGGCCTGTTGCAGCAGCTGTTCGTGACGGCGCTGCTTTTCACGGCGCTTGCGAGCGCGATGACGGCGATTGTCTACCCGCGTTGCTCGAAACGGTTGGCGCGTCTGGAGCCAGCGCGACGGGCTCGGCTGATCACGGGGATCATCGTGGCGCCACCGCTGGTGGGATGCTTGTACACGCTGCTGTGTTTTGCGCCGGGGTTGCTAGCCGAATGGTTGCCCGCTCTGGATCATTGTCACACCCACGCCCATGCTGACCATCTGCACTTGTGCTTCGCGCATCCTGATGGTGGTGTGGGAAGTGCGTTGGGTTGGTGGCTAGTGCTGGCCGGGAGCTGCGCGGTGGCCTGGCAGCTGAGCCTGGCAGCACGACAGAGCATGCGCTCGTTTCGCGCTTTGCGTCCCCTGCTGGCCAGCGCCCAACGTGATGCGAAGACAGGGGCGTTGCTGGTTGAATCCGCCATCCCAATGGCCGCCACCACCCCGCTCAGCCCTTCAATTCTGCTGAGCCGAGGCCTATTGAGTGCGTTGCCTGCGCGGCTATTGGCCGCGGTCGTGGCCCATGAGGAAGCACATGTGCGCCGGCGTGATCCGCTGCGGCGCTTGCTGCTGCTGTTTGCTTCAGTCGTGCAATGGCCCGGGACACGTCGAATGCTGCTGCAGGATCTCGAACTCGCCTGCGAACAAGCTTGCGATCAGCAGGCGGCGTTGGTTGTCGGTGACCGGGCGCTCCACCGCGCTCAGCCCCAGGTCCTCGATCAGCGGCGGCGCCTGGCCGAGCCCCGCGGCGGCCGCCATGACCTCGATGGTGCTGGGCGGCGAGTAGGTGTCGCCCG